>NZ_LIPN01000163.1 GCF_001418325.1 Streptomyces atriruber
CCCTACGGCACCCCCGCCGCACCCCGCCTCGCCGTCCGTGGCGAAGCACACCTCGAAGTCGACCCCGAGATCGCCCGCATCGGCATCACCGTCCACGCCCGCGGCACCGACCGCCGCGACGCCCTCAATGACCTCACCCGCCGCAACACCACCGTCCTCGACCTCATCAAGACCTACGGCGAAGCCGTCGAGAAGATCGAGTCCGGCGCCTTCTCCATCAGCCCCGAACTCACCAAACACGGCCGCGGCGAACGCATCCGCGCCTACCACGGCCGCGTCCACACCACCGCCGAACTCACCGACTTCACCGCCCTCGGCGAACTCACCACCCGCCTCGCCGACCTCGACCTCACCCGCGTCGAAGGCCCCTGGTGGGCCCTGCGCGCCGACTCGCCCATCCACCGCCGGGCCCGCCAGCAGGCCGTCCGCGAAGCCGTCCAGCGCGCCCGCGAATACGCCGAAGCGCTCGGCACCGGCCTCGCCGCCCTCGTCGAACTCGCCGACCTCGGCGCCGACAACGCCCCCGCCCAGGGCTACGGAGGATTCGCCGGAGGCATGCGCTCCGCCGTCGCCTACGGAGGCGCCCCCGACCTCACGGAGGCCCCACCCCTCGACCTCGAACCCCAACGCCAGCACGTCTACGCACAGGTCAACGCGCGATTCACCATGACCCCACCGGAACTGCGGCCCTAGAACGCCTCCATCCGGCACGCCCATCACGCTCATCGGAGCGGGTCCCCGCACAATTCAACACTTGTCAATAACCCTTCATGCAAAGGTTGTTGAGTAGTCACCCCCGACCAATTCTCTACCCACGGGTAAGGCCTAGGGTCGAAGCATGCGCCGAGCGAAAATCGTCTGCACCCTGGGACCCGCGACCGACTCGTACGACCAGATCAAGGCACTGGTCGAAGCCGGAATGGACGTGGCCCGCTTCAACCTCAGCCACGGCACCTACGCCGAGCACGAGGAGCGCTACCAGCGCGTGCGAAAGGCCTCGGAGGAGACCGGCCGCAGCGTCGGCATCCTCGCCGACCTTCAAGGTCCGAAGATTCGCCTCGGCCGCTTTCGCGAAGGACCCGTACTACTCGAACGCGACGACGAGTTCACCATCACCGTCGAAGACGGCATCGAAGGTGACCGGCAGGTCTGCGGCACCACCTACGACGGCCTCGCCGAGGACGTCACCACCGGCGAACGCATCCTCGTCGACGACGGCAAAGTGACTCTTGAGGTCACCGCGGTCGACGGCCCCCGCGTCACGACCACCGTCATCGAAGGCGGCATGGTCTCCGACCACAAGGGCCTCAACCTCCCCGGCGTCGCAGTCTCCGTCCCCGCGCTCTCCGAAAAGGACCGGGAAGACCTCCGCTGGGCCCTGCGTTCAGGATTCGACGTCATCGCCCTCTCCTTCGTGCGCAGCGGACGCGACATCGAAGACGTCCACCGCATCATGGACGAAGAGGGCCACCGCCTCCCCGTCATCGCCAAGGTCGAAAAGCCCCAGGCCGTCGACAACATCGAGGACATCGTCGCCGCATTCGACGGCATCATGGTCGCCCGCGGCGACCTCGGCGTCGAAATGCCCCTGGAACAAGTCCCGATCGTCCAGAAGCGCGCCATCAAGCTCGCCAAGCGCAACGCCAAGCCGGTCATCGTCGCCACGCAGATGCTCGACTCGATGATCGACAACTCCCGCCCCACCAGGGCCGAGGCGAGCGACGTGGCCAACGCCGTCATCGACGGCACCGACGCGGTGATGCTCTCCGGCGAGACCAGCGTCGGCAAATACCCCATCGAGACCGTCAAGACGATGGGCCGCATCGTCGAAGCGGCGGAGGAGGACATCCTCGCGAAGGGCCTGCCCCCGCTGACGGAACGCAACAAGCCCCGCACCCAGGGCGGTGCCGTCGCCCGCGCGGCCGCGGAAATGGGCGACTTCCTGGGCGCCAAGTTCCTCGTCGCCTTCACCCAGTCCGGCGACACGGTCCGCCGCCTCTCCCGCTACCGCTCACCCATCCCGCTCCTCGCCTTCACCCCCGACAAGGCGACCCGCGCCCAGCTCAACCTCACCTGGGGCGTCGAAACCCTGCTCGGCCCACACGTCGACTCCACCGACGCGATGGTCGACCAGGTCGACGAGCTCCTCCTCAAGATCGGCCGCTGCCAGAAGGGCGACACGGTCGTCATCACGGCCGGCTCCCCGCCCGGGGTCCCCGGCTCCACGAACCTGGTCCGCATCCACCACATCGGCGAGGACGACAGCCCGAAGTAGCGCGGCGGGTGGTCAGTGCTTCGGGCCCACGTGGAGATCCATGAGGGCCACGTCAGCTTTGCGGGCGACGGAGATGTTGTATGGGTTGCCGTGGCGGGTGCAGTGCGTCCAGCCGACGCCGAGCGCGTCGAGGGTGCGGGTGAAGAGCTCCCTGATGTCGTCGGAGACGTTGGTGAAGAAGTACCGGGGGTACTCGTAGCGCTTGCGTACTCCGCCGACGAGGCGGGTCGTCCAGTTGGTGGTGCGGCAGCCGTCGGAGTGGATGAGGCCGCGGATGAAGTCCCACGGGTGAGAGTCGACGATCTCCTGTTGCCAGGGTTCGAGGGTGATCTTTCGGTCGTGTTTCTTGCCGGGCCCGTGCTGGGGGAAGAAGCAGGGCCAGTGTTTGCTCGAGGAAGTGACGTACTGGCAGCCGATGCTCTGGACGCGGCACACCTTGTTCGTCGGGCGTACGGCTGAGACCGCTTCGACACAGGCTTCGATGAGGCCGGGCCAGGCGTCGGCGCAGGCGATCCTCAGAGAATGGACGCCGCGCCGCTGGTGGCTGATGCAGCCGTCGCCGAGATAGAGACCCAGTAGGTACGAGTACGCGGCGGGATCCCCGGGAGTGCGCGGCCTGTCCGCACATCGAGGGCACGGATCGGCGCGGCCGCGGTCGAGTGGCTCGATGCGCGTCTGCCAGGAGCGGATGGCAGCCCTGGAGACACCGGTCTCCTTGCTGACAGAGTTCAGGCTGCGGCCCTGCCCGACCAGGGCCATGGCTCGCTTGCGTGTGGCCATGTCGTACATGGGCTCACTGTGCGTGGCTTCGGGCTTCGGTGCGCAGCAAAAAGCGGATGTTCACGGGAACGAGAACATCCGCTAGCTATTGGTGACCTTGGAATTGAAGGAAAAGTGCCCCGAGTCGGACTCGAACCGACACTGTATGGGTTTTGAATCCATTGCCTGCTGCCAATTGGGCTACCGGGGCCCGCTGAATCAAAGGTTTCCCTTGACCCTGCGCGCATCCACCATACCGTAGCTAGGTAGGCTCATGGGAAGCAGCAGCTGCCCGTAACGAGGAGCCCCCGTGACCGCCCCCGAGTCGCCCCAGCCCACCGACGCGTCGGACGACGACAAGTCGCACGTGCCTCCGCTGACGACCCGTGTCGTCATCGCCGAGGACGAGGCCCTGATCCGGCTCGACCTCAAGGAGATGCTCGAGGAAGAGGGGTACAGCGTCGTCGGCGAGGCCGGTGACGGTGAGAAGGCCGTCGAGCTGGCCCGTGAGCACAAGCCGGATCTGGTGATCCTGGATGTGAAGATGCCCGTCCTCGACGGGATCTCCGCTGCCGAGAAGATCGCCGAGGAGTCCATCGCCCCGGTGCTCATGCTCACCGCGTTCTCGCAGCGCGACCTCGTCGAGCGGGCGCGGGACGCCGGCGCGATGGCGTACCTCGTGAAGCCGTTCAGCAAGACCGACGTGGTCCCGGCCATCGAGATGGCCGTGTCCCGCTTCACGGAGCTGAAGGCGCTGGAGCAGGAGGTCGCGGACCTCTCGCTGCGTCTGGAGACGCGGAAGCTCGTGGACCGGGCGAAGTCGATTCTGCAGACGGAGTACGGCCTGACGGAGCCCGCCGCGTTCCGGTGGATCCAGAAGACGTCGATGGACCGTCGTCTGTCCATGCAGCAGGTCGCGGAGGCGGTCATCGAGGACGCCGAGGAGAAGAAGGCGTCGAAGGGCTGAGCGCTCGGCAGAGACGTGCGGAGAGGCCCGCACCCACCGGATTCCGGGGGTGCGGGCCTCTTCGCGTGCAAGGGCCGTGCGGGCGCCTAGTCCTCGCCCAGGTACGCCTTGCGCACGGACTCGTCGTGCAGGAGGTCCCCACCCGTGCCGGAGAGGACGATCTTGCCGACCTCCATGACGTGGCCGTGGTCGGCGAGGGAGAGCGCGGCCTGGGCGTTCTGTTCGACGAGGAGGATCGTCGTGCCGTTGGCCTTGAGCTCGGAGATCGTCGCCATGATCTTCTGCATCATGATCGGTGAAAGGCCCATGGAGGGTTCGTCGAGCATGAGGAGTTTCGGCTGGGACATGAGGGCGCGGCCCATGGCGAGCATTTGTTGTTCGCCGCCCGACAGCGTCCCCGCGGCCTGCTTCTTCCGTTCTCCGAGGATGGGGAAGAGTTCGTAGGCGCGCTGGATGTCCTTTTCGATGCCCGCTTTGTCGGAGCGGAGGTAGGCACCGAGGCGGAGGTTGTTCTCGATGGTCATGCGGGGAAAGATGTGGCGGCCTTCGGGGGAGTGGGCGAGGCCTTGCGCGACGATCTGGTCGGCGCGGTATTTGCGGATCGGTTTTCCGTTGAATTTGATCGATCCGCCGACCGGCTTGAGGAGCCCCGACAGGGTGCGGAGTGTCGTGGTCTTGCCCGCGCCGTTGGTTCCGATCAGGGTGACGACTTCGCCGGCGTCGACTTTGAAGGAGATGCCTTTGACGGCTTCGATCTTGCCGTAGGCGACGCGGAGGTCCTCGACCTCAAGGAGTGCGGTCATGATTTGTTCTCCTCGAAGGGCTCGCCGAGGTATGCGGCGATGACGCGGTCGTCCTGTTGAACCGTTTCGCTGGTTCCTTCGACGAGTTTTTCGCCCTGGACGAGGACGGCGACGCGGTCGCAGAGGTTGAAGATGAAGCGCATGTCGTGCTCGATGACGAGGACGGCGATGCCCATGTCGCGGATGGCGAAGACGAGTTCTTCGGTGGCGCGGGTCTCCTGGGGGTTCATGCCGGCGGTGGGCTCGTCGAGGAGGAGCAGGCCGGGTTCGCTGGCCAGGGCCCGGGCGATCTCGAGCTTGCGCTGTTCTCCGTAGGGGAGGTTGCGCGAGAGGTGTTCCGCCTTGTCGGCGAGGCCGACGAATTCGAGGAGCTCCATGGCGCGGGCCTTGGAGGCCGCTTCTGCCCGGTGGAAGCCGGGGCCGCGCAGGAGGGCGGACCAGAGGCCTTCCTTGGTGCGGGTGTGGCGGCCGACGAGGACGTTCTCCAGGACCGTCATGTTGGCGAAGAGGCGGATGTTCTGGAAGGTGCGGGCGATGCCTGCCGCGGTGACCTTGAAGGATTTGGCGGGCAGGACGTCGCCTTTGTAGCGGACTTCGCCCTCGGTGGGGATGTAGAGGCCCGTGAGGCAGTTGAAGAAGGTGGTCTTACCGGCGCCGTTGGGGCCGATGAGGCCGACGATCTCGCCGCTGTTGACGGTGAGGTCGACGGAGCGTACGGCGGTGAGGCCGCCGAAGCGCATGGTGACGCCGCGGGCGTCGAGGACGTGCTGGCCGGCCGGGGCGGCGGGGGTGCGGTCCTCTTCGGTCATGTCGGTGGTCATGGTCAGACCCCTGTCTTGCTGAGGGCTGCGGGCGGCGGCGTCTCGCCGGGGCTGAGTTCTGCCTCGTGGAACTCGAGTTGGCGGCGGCGGTTGGGGATGAGGCCTTCGGGGCGGAAGCGCATGAGGAGGACGAGCGCGAGTCCGAAGGCGAACAGCTGGTAGTCGCCGAGGAACTGGAGTTTGTTGGGGATGAGGTAGAGGAGTGCGGCGCCGACGAGGGGGCCGCTGATGGTGCCCATGCCGCCGAGGACGACGGCCGCGAGGAGGAACGCGGAGTTGGGCGGTACGGAGTTGGCGAACTGGTACTGCTCGGGTGTCACGGTGTAGGTGACGTGGGCCTGGACGGTGCCGGCGAGTCCGGCGAGCGAGGCGCCGAGGGCGAAGGCGATGAGCTTGACGCGGAAGCCGTTGATGCCCATGGCCAGCGCCGCGGTCTCGTCCTCGCGGATGGCGACCCAGGCGCGTCCGATGCGGGAGTTCTCGCTGCGTCGGAAGACGAGGACGACGACGAGGGTGATGAGCAGCATCAGGAAGAAGTAGTTCGCGAAGCGGCCGATGGTGAAGCCCGCGATGGTGTGCTCGACGCCGAAGTCGAATCCGAAGATCTTGAGGTTCGGGATCGAGGAGATGCCGTTGGATCCGTTGGTGATGTCGGGTCCGGAGGAGCCGTCGGAGTTGTTGGCGGCGAGGCGGAAGATCTCGCCGAATCCGAGGGTGACGATGGCGAGGTAGTCGCCGCGCAGGCGCAGGGTGGGGGCGCCGATGAGGACGCCGAAGACGAGGGATGCGCCGGCACCGACGAGGATGGCGCCCCAGAAGGGGAGGTGGACGTCGAAGGGCGAGGACGGCGTTCCGGAGACCATGGACGCGGCGTAGGCGCCGACGCCGAGGAAGGCGACGTATCCGAGGTCGAGGAGTCCCGCGAGGCCGACGACGATGTTCAGTCCGAGGGCGACGGTGGCGAAGATGAGGATGTAGACGCCGATGGTGGCGTACTGGTCGTCGTTCTGGGTGAAGGGGAATGCGGCGGCGGCGAGGAAGGCGCCGACGAGGGTGACGTGCCGGTGCCGTGCCGTGTAGGTGGAGACCTGGGCGACGAGGCCTGCTTTGGAGAGTGCGGCGAAGCAGAAGCCGACGGTGATGAGGAACCCGATGAAGAGTTCGTCGTACTCGGTGCCGATGCCGTAGGTGAAGACGAGCAGGCCGGTGGCGAGCGCCGCGATGATGATCAGGATCTCGAGGTACGAGTTGAGCCTGCGGGGCGGGGCCGGGGTTTCCGCGGCGAAGGCGCCCTTGACGATGGTGCTGGCGTTGCGGGTGCGGTGTTTGAACTGTTCCCAGGCGCTGTCTTCTTCGTCGACCGGGTAGGTGTGCGGTCGTTGGAAGGGCAGGGCGAGGGCGCCGATGAGGGCGGTGAGCGTGGCGATGCCCGCGATCCAGCCGCCGGGTTCGAGGTTGGCGAGGCCGCCGAGCTTCTTGCTGATGGCGAAGAGCGTGTACCAGGCGGTGGCGAAGGCGGCGAGTGCGGCGTATTTGAGGGCGGCGTCGGTTCCGGCGGGGGCGATGGTGCGGATGCCCTTGACTCCGTAGGAGGCGAGTCCGAGGAGTGTGGTGAGGGCACCGGCGATGAGGACGAGCCATTGGAGGCCGCCGGGGTAGCCGTAGACGGTGAGGTCGCCGGGGAACGCGGCGGTCCAGGTCCAGGCGAGGAACGCGGAGACGACGGTGAGGATGCCGCCGCCGGTGGCGAGGGCGCGGGCGGGGCCGACGGGGATGGGGATGAGCCCGGTGGGGGGCTTCTCCTTGTGCGGCTGGGCGTTGTCGGCCGTGGTGGTGTGTGTGGTCATGGTTGTCACGCCCTGTCCGCGACGCGCTCGCCGAGGAGGCCTTGGGGCCTGACGAGGAGTACGACGATGAGGAGTACGAACGCCCAGACGTCGGCCCAGGACTGGCCGCCGAGCTTGTCCATGCCGGGTACGTCGTTGATGTAGGCGGTGGCCATGGATTCGGCGAGGCCGAGGACGACGCCGCCGATCATGGCGCCGTAGATGTTGCCGATGCCGCCGAGCACGGCCGCGGTGAAGGCCTTGAGTCCGAGGATGAATCCCATGCGGAAGTCGATCTGGCCGTACTTGAGTCCGCGGGCGACGGCGGCGATGCCGGCGAAGGCGGCGCCGATGGCGAAGGCGACGACGATGACGCGGTCGGTGTTGATCCCCATGAGTTTGGCGGTGTCGGGGTCCTGCGCGGTGGCCTGCATGCCGCGGCCGATGCGGGTCTTCATGACGAAGTAGCCGAGGGCGACCATGCAGATGGGGGCGGTGATGAGCAGGAAGATGTCGCCGGGCTGCATGGTGACGGAGCCGATGTGGATGGAGCCGCCGGGCAGTTCGGGGAAGGACCGGGCGGACTTCGCCTCGGGGTACCAGGCCCAGACCGCCTGCTGGAGGGCGAGGGAGAGGCCGATGGCGGTGATGAGCGGGGCGAGGCGTGGTGCGCCGCGCAGGGGCCGGTAGGCGAAGCGTTCGGCGCCGATGGCGATGGTGGTGGAGACGAAGATGGCACCTATGAGCATGAGGGGCAGGGCGGCCCAGACGCTGGTGCCGGCGGGGAGCCAGAGCCAGACGGTGAGGGCGCCGAATCCGCCGGTCATGAAGATCTCGCCGTGGGCGAAGTTGATGAGCTGGACGATGCCGTAGACCATTGTGTAGCCGATGGCGATGAGGCCGTACATGGATCCCAATAGCAGGCCGTTGACCAGCTGTTGCGGCAGTTCGTGCACCGCAGGTCCTCCGAGTCTTTCGTGCGACGGATGCGACGCCGCGCGGGGCGCTCGTCTGCGGCGCCCCGCGCGGGTTGTCGTGGGCTACGTGCCGGGTGTCAGTTGGCCCCGGTGTAGGTGCCGGACTCGACGGCCTTCCAGCCGCTCTTGGGGTCGGTGGACTTGACCTGGTAGACCGTGAGCTGCTTGTTGGTCGCGTCGCCGTATTCGTCGAAGGAGACCTTGCCGGTGACACCGTCGAAGGAGACGCCCTTCATGGCGTCGATGACCTTGGCGCGGGCGTCGTCGGGCAGTTTGCCGTCGTTGTCGTCGACGACCTTCTTGACGGCTTCGATGATCGCCCAGGCGCTGTCGTAGGAGTAGCCACCGTAGGCCTCGTAGGCTTCCTTGAAGCCGGCCTTCTTGTAGTTGGCGATGAACTCCTTGGCGGAGGGCAGTTGCTCGACGGGCTGGCCGACGGAGGTGGCGTAGTCGCCGACGCCCTGCTTGCCGGAGAGCTTGATGAAGTCGGCGCTGTAGATGCCGTCGCCGCCGACGAGGGGCGCCTTGGATCCGGCCTGCTTCATCTGCTTGCTGAGGGGTCCGGCCTGGGGGTATTCGCCGCCGTAGTAGACGAGGTCCGCGTCGGAGTTGCGGATCTTGGTGGCGACGGCGCCGAAGTCCTTGGTGTCGGGGTTGATGTGTTCGGTTCCGACGACCTTGCCGCCGAGTTTGGTGAACTCGTCCTTGAAGGTGGCGGCGAGTCCGGCGCCGTAGGTCTTCTTGTCGTCGACGACGAAGACCTTCTTCTTCTTGGCCTTGTTGTACAGGTACTGGGCCGCGAAGGGGCCTTGGATGGCGTCGGTGGTGGCGGTGCGGAAGTAGGACTTGTAGGGGCGCGCCTTCTTGCCGCCGTTCCAGTCCGGGCCCTGGGTGAGGGCGGGGTTGGTGTTGGCGGGGGAGACCTGGACGAGCTTGGCGTCGTCGAAGACCTTCTGCATCGATTCGGCCACGGAGGAGTTCAGGGGGCCGACGGCGCCGAGGACTTCCTTGTCGGCGACGAGCTTGGTCGCGTTGGTCTGGCCGGACGAGGGCTGGCCCTGGTCGTCGAGGGCTTCGATCTTGAACGTGACGCCGTCGACGTACTTCTTCTCGTTGGCCTGCTTGGTGGCGAGGTCGACGGAGTTGCGGATGCCGAGGCCCAGCGCGGAGAGTTCGCCGGTCAGTGGCGCGTCGACGCCGATGACCACGGTGGTGCCGCCGCCACCGGCCTCGTCTCCGTCGTCCTTGTCGTCGCGCGAGCCACAGGCGGTGAGGGTGAGAGCCCCCGCGGTGAGTGCAGCGGTGATGGCTATGAGCGAACGTTGACGCACGATCAGTCCTTTCCCCTGGCACGGCTGTCCCTTGTTGGGATGCCGAGTCGAGCGCGGAACCGAACTGACAGGAATCCGGTGGGCGCGGTGACTGGCCGTGACTCTAAGGGCGCCTTTGTTCTTGGTGGAGTGGTCGGACCAAGGCTGTGACGCTCTTGTTATGCCACGGAGTATTCCGGGCTGGAACGCAGGGGGCGGTTGAGGCTGAATATGGCCCTGTTAGGTGGATCTCGGCGTATCCGCATGGTGAGAATCCCCAGGGCAACTGGCAGGACTGTAAAGCAGTTTTACTCATGACGCCGGTGTTCGCGGGCATGCGGCCATGAGGGCGGCAGAAAGATCATTCGCGTATTCCGGACCCAGGATGTAACTCTGGTTCTCGATTGCGCGCACATTACGCAGTGTTACTTCCAGGAAAGGGAGTCCCGCATTCCGGGGCACTTCGCCGCATTCGCGAATGTGCATCGTGATGATCAACTTCCGGGGTGATCCCGATTTAACCTCGAAAGGGGTGAGTGGGGACGTGCTGACCGAAAGGGCCGCGGAGGGCTGACCGACCCGTCGGACGGTCGCGGGCGGTCCCGACTCCTGCGCGAACGCGACGGCGAAGGTGAACGTGCGGTCCCCGGCCCGGGGCTGTGACATCCCGCCCTCGTACGTCACCGAGACGCTCTGTGACGGCCATGGCGCGGGCGCTGGGGGCGGCGGTTCCGGTCGCGTCAGATAGAAGCCGATCCCGGCGGCGCCGATGATCGCGGCCGCGGTGGCGGCGAGGGTGGTGCGGCGGAACCGGAACGTGCCCGACCGGGCTCTGCGGGGGAGTGCCGACTCGTGGTCGTAGGTGTCCTCGCCCGGCTCGACCGGGCCGATGGCGTTCACGTCCACGGCCCGCCGCTCGGCCCGCCGTCGCGGTAGCGCTCGGCGCACCGCTTGCGGACCTGACGGTCGATCAACTCCCGCCCCGAAGTGGCCGATTCACGGCTGCGCTCGGCGCGTGCGGCGTCCAGGACGTCGCGCAGGATCATGTACTGCCCGTTCGACAGGCCCATCGACTGGTAGTCGCCGTAGGTCTTGTCGCCCGAGTCGTAGATCTTCCGCGCCCACTTGGTGATGATCGTGGTGCACAGGTCGGCGGGGGACGTCGTGGCGGTGGAGGGGCTGGGCGCCGCGTCCGAATCGCCGGAGCCGGAACTACCGCATCCGGCGGCGACGACGGCGGCGAGGGCGAGCGCACAGAGCGATATCCGGTGCCTCATGAAGAGACGCTAGACCGGAGCCTCGCGCTCCGACAATGCGCGGGCACCGGCCCTCGCCGCCGGGTCCTTCAGCGGTCAGCCCGCGGCCGCTGCCGCCCCTGCCGAGCCGGTCTCCACGGGCATGTCCCGCAGCATGCACGTCAGCCGCGCGCTGCACACCCGCTTGCCCTGCTCATCGCTGATCACGATCTCGTACGTCGCCGTGGAGCGGCCCCGGTGCACGGGCGTCGCCACCCCGGTGACCAGACCGGAGCGGGCGCCCCGGTGGTGCGTGCAGTTCAGGTCGACGCCGACGGCCAGCTTGTGGGCGCCGCCGTGCAGCATCGCGCCGACGGAGCCCAGGGTCTCCGCGAGCACCGCGGACGCGCCGCCGTGCAGCAGTCCGTACGGCTGTGTGTTGCCCTCGACCGGCATCGTGCCGACGACACGCTCCGCCGAGGCCTCCAGGACCTGCACGCCCATGCGGGTGCCGAGGTGCCCGGCCGAGAACAGGGAGGGCAGGTCGACACCGAGCGAGGCGTACTCGTCGATGACTTCCTGCGGGAACTTCACACCGTGCTGCTCACCCATGGGGCCAGGCTCCGTTCGTTCGTCGTCGCACCTGTCGCTGAGCAAACGCTCAGTCGACGGCTGATTGTTCCAGGCGTACGACCACGGACTTGCTGGCAGGGGTGTTGCTGGTGTCCGCGGTGGCATCCAGCGGCACCAGGACGTTGGTCTCGGGGTAGTACGCGGCGGCGCAGCCGCGGGCCGTCGGGTAGTGCACGATGCGGAAGCCCGGCGCGCGGCGCTCCACGCCGTCCTGCCACTCGCTGACGAGGTCGGCGTACGTCCCCTCGGCGAAACCGAGCTCCGCCGCGTCCTCGGGGTTGACGAGGACCACGCGGCGGCCGTTCTTGATGCCGCGGTAGCGGTCGTCGAGGCCGTAGATCGTGGTGTTGTACTGGTCGTGGGAGCGCAGGGTCTGCAGCAGCAGCCGTCCCTCCGGGACGGCCGGGTACTCGACGGGGGCCGCCGTGAAGTTGGCCTTGCCGGTGGCCGTGGGGAAGCGGCGCTCGTCGCGCGGCGCATGGGGCAGGGCGAACCCTCCGGGGCGCGCGATCTTCGCGTTGAAGTCCTCGAAGCCGGGGATCACGCGCGCGATGCGGTCGCGCACGGTGGCGTAGTCCTTCTCGAACTCCTCCCACGGCGTACGGGACGCGTCGCCCAGCACGCGGCGCGCGAGACGGCACACGATGGCGGGCTCGGAGAGGAGCTGGGGGCTCGCGGGCTCCAGGCGGCCGCGCGAGGCGTGCACCATGCCCATGGAGTCCTCGACGGTCACGACCTGCTCGCCGCTGCCCTGGAGGTCGCGCTCGGTGCGGCCGAGCGTCGGCAGGATCAGGGCGCGCGCGCCCGTGACGGCGTGCGAGCGGTTGAGCTTCGTCGAGACGTGCACCGTGAGCCGGGCGCGGCGCATCGCGGCTTCCGTGACGTCCGTGTCGGGGGAGGCCGAGACGAAGTTGCCGCCCATCGCGAAGAACACCTTCGCCTCGCCGTCCCGCAGGGCCCTGATGGCGCGGACGACGTCCAGGCCGTGGTGGCGGGGCGGCGCGAAGCCGAACTCCTTCTCCAGGGCGTCGAGGAAGGCGGGCGCCGGGCGCTCGAAGATGCCCATTGTGCGGTCGCCCTGCACGTTCGAGTGGCCGCGCACGGGGCAGACGCCCGCGCCGGGGCGGCCGATGTTGCCCCGCAGCAGCAGGAAGTTCACGACCTCGCGGATGGTCGGCACGGAGTGCTTGTGCTGGGTCAGGCCCATCGCCCAGCACACGACGGTGCGCTTCGAGGCGAGCACCATGCGCAGTGCCTCCTCGATGGTCCCGCGGTCGAGACCGGTGGCCCGGAGGGTGTCGTCCCAGTCGGCGGCCCGCGCGGCCCCGACGAAGTCCTCGTACCCGTGGGTGTGCTCGCGGACGAACTCCTCGTCGACGGCGCCCTCCGTCTCCAGGATGAGCTTGTTGAGGAGGCGGAAGAGGGCCTGGTCGCCGCCGAGCCGGATCTGCAGGAAGAGGTCGGTGAGGGCGGTGCCCTTGAGCATGCCCTGGGCGGTCTGCGGGTTCTTGAACCGTTCCATGCCCGCCTCGGGCAGCGGATTGACCGTGATGATCTTCGCGCCGTTGTTCTTCGCCTTCTCCAGGGCGGAGAGCATGCGCGGGTGGTTCGTGCCCGGGTTCTGCCCGGCGACGATGATCAGGTCCGATTTGTAGAGGTCCTCCAGGAGGACGCTGCCCTTGCCGATGCCGATCGTCTCGGTGAGCGCCGAGCCGGACGACTCGTGGCACATGTTCGAGCAGTCGGGCAGGTTGTTCGTGCCGAGCTCGCGGGCGAACAGCTGGTACAGGAACGCGGCTTCGTTGCTGGTGCGGCCCGAGGTGTAGAAGACGGACTCGTCGGGGGAGTCGAGCGCGGCGATCTCCTCGGCGATGATGCCGAAGGCCCGCTCCCAGGAGACCGGCTCGTAGCGCTCCGCGTCCTGCGCCAGGTACATGGGGTGGGTGAGGCGGCCCTGCTGGCCCAGCCAGTACCCACTGCGGGTGGCGAGGTCCGCGACGGGGTGCGCGGCGAAGAAGTCGGGCGTGACGCGGCGCAGGGTGGCCTCCTCGGCCACCGCCTTCGCGCCGTTCTCGCAGAACTCGGCCTTGTGCCGGTGGTCCGGCTCGGGCCAGGCGCAGCCGGGACAGTCGAAGCCGTCCTTCTGGTTGACGCGGAGCAGGGTGAGGGCGGTGCGGCGCACACCCATCTGCTGCTGCGCCATGCGGAGCGTGTGACCGATGGCGGGCAGTCCCGCGGCCGCGTGCTGGGCACCGGCGACCTGCGGCGCGTCCTGGACCGGATCGCCCTTGGGCGGCTTGCTTGCCATGGTCGGCTCCCCTTCGAGCGCGTACGTGAGCTACGTCTTCGATCCTCCCACGCGGCACTGTCGGAGCGGTCGCGGGTGAGGGTTGGGCCTGAGTGTCAGTGGGGCGTGGCAGGATCGGGGACGTGGCAGAAACAGCAGCGAAGAAGAAGTCCGAGACCGCGGCGACGAAGGACGGGAAGCCGGGCGGTGAGCAGCGCCCGCGCCTGCTCCTCATGGACGGGCACTCCCTGGCGTACCGGGCGTTCTTCGCGCTGCCCGCGGAGAACTTCACGACCGCGACGGGCCAGCCGACGAACGCGATCTACGGCTTCGCGTCGATGCTGGCGAACACCCTGCGCGACGAGGCGCCCACGCACTTCGCGGTGGCGTTCGACGTCTCGCGCAAGACGTGGCGTTCCACGGAGTTCCCGGAGTACAAGGCGAACCGCTCCAAGACCCCGGACGAGTTCAAGGGGCAGGTCGAGCTGATCGGCGAGGTGCTCGACGCGATGCACGCGGTGCGCTTCGCGGTCGACGGCTTCGAGGCGGACGACGTCATCGCCACCCTGGCCACCCAGGCGGAGGCGGCCGGCTTCGACGTGCTGATCGTCACGGGCGACCGTGACTCCTTCCAGCTGATCACCGACCACGTGACGGTGCTGTATCCGACGAAGGGCGTCTCGGAGCTGACGCGCTTCACCCCGGAGAAGGTCCAGGAGAAGTACGGCCTCACCCCGAGCCAGTACCCCGACTTCGCGGCGCTGCGCGGCGACCCGTCGGACAACCTGCCGGGCATCCCCGGCGTCGGCGAGAAGACCGCCGCGAAGTGGATCAACCAGTTCGGTTCGTTCGCCGACCTCGTCGAGCGCGCCGAGGAGGTCAAGGGCAAGGCCGGGCAGAACTTCCGCGACCACCTGGAGGCGGTCAAGCTCAACCGCCGCCTGACCGAGATGGTGCGCGACGTCGAACTGCCGAAGACGGTCGTCGACTTGGAGCGCGCGCCGTACGACCGCACGGCGCTGGCGATGGTCCTGGACACCCTCGAGATCCGTAACCCCTCGCTGCGGGAGCGGCTGCTCGCCGTCGACCCGGGCGCGGAGGAGGCCGAGCAGACCCCGGCCGAGCCGGGCGTGGAGCTGGACGGCTCGGTGCTCGGCGCGGGTGAGCTCGCGCCGTGGCTTGCCGAGCACGGCACGGCGGTCCTCGGCCTGGCCACGGTCGACACCTGGCAGCTCGGCACGGGCACGGTCACCGAGGTCGCGCTGGCCGCGGCCGGGGGAGCGGCCGCCTGGTTCGACCCGGCGACGCTGGACGAGGCCGACGAGAACGCCTTCGCGGCCTGGATCTCCGACGCCACGAAGCCGAAGGTCCTGCACAACGCCAAGGGCGCGATGCGGGTCTTCCCCGAGCACGGCTGGACCGTGGACGGCGTCACCATGGACACCGCCCTCGCCGCCTATCTGGTGAAGCCGGGCCGCCGCTCCTTCGCCCTGGACGCGCTCTCCCTGGAGTACCTGGGCCGTGAGCTGGCGCCCGCCTCCGCCGCCGACGGCCAGCTCGCCTTCGGCACGGAGGAGGACGACCGGGCCGAGGCCGACTCCCTGATGTCGCAGGCCCGCACCATCCTCGACCTCGGCACCGCCTTCGGCGAGAGGCTGACGGAGGTCGGCGCGAGCGATCTGCTCACCGACATCGAGCTGCCGACGTCCGCGCTCCTGGCCCGCCTGGAGCGGCACGGCATCGCGGCGGACCGCGACCATCTGCAGTCCATGGAGCAGCAGTTCGCGGGCGCGGTGCAGCAGGCCGTGAAGGAGGCGCACGCGGCGGCCGGCCACGAGTTCAACCTGGGCTCGCCCAAGCAGCTCCAGGAAGTCCTCTTCGGCGAGCTGAACCTCCCCAAGACGAAGAAGACGAAGACCGGTTACACCACGGACGCGGACGCGTTGGCCTGGCTCGCGGCCCAGACGGAGAACGAGCTGCCGGTCATCATGCTCCGCCACCGCGAGCAGGCGAAGCTGCGCGTCACGGTCGAGGGCCTGATCAAGACGACCGCCGCGGACGGCCGCATCCACACCACGTTCAACCAGACGGTGGCGGCGACGGGCCGGCTCTCCTCCACGGACCCGAATCTGCAGAACATCCCGGTGCGTACGGACGAGGGCCGGGCGATCCGCCGCGGCTTCGTGGTCGGCGAGGGCTTCGAGTCCCTGATGACCGCGGACTACAGCCAGATCGAGCTGCGCGTGATGGCGCACCTCTCCGAGGACGAGGGCCTCCTGGAGGCGTTCTCGTCCGGCGAGGACCTGCACACGACCGTCGCCTCGCAGGTGTTCGGCGTGGAGGGCTCGGCCGTCGACGCGGAGATGCGCCGCAAGATCAAGGCGATGTCGTACGGCTTGGCGTACGGCCTGTCCGCGTTCGGCCTCTCCCAGCAGCTGAACATCGACGCGGGCGAGGCGCGCGCGCTGATGGACACGTACTTCGAGCGGTTCGGTGGTGTCCGGGACTATCTGCGCCGCGCGGTCGACGAGGCCCGCGCCACGGGTTACACGGAGACGATGCTCGGTCGCCGGAGGTATCTCCCCGACCTCAACAGCGACAACCGCCAGCGCCGCGAGATGGCCGAGCGGATGGCTCTGAACGCGCCGATCCAGGGCACGGCCGCGGACATCGTCAAGATTGCCATGCTGAACGTGCACGGCGCGCTCACCGAGGCGAAGCTCGACTCCCGCATGCTGCTGCAGGTCCACGACGAAATCGTCCTGGAGATCGCGCCGGGCGAGCGCGCGAAGGCCGAGGAGCTGGTCCGCAGGGAAATGGCGGGCGCGGTGACGCTGCGGGCGCCGCTCGATGTGTCGGTGGGGGTGGGCGCGGACTGGGAATCCGCGGCGCACTAGCCCTCCCGGGCGGGGGAACGGGGGCGTGGCTCTGGCTCCGCGGCGGGTCCGGGTGCGGGTCCGCTGTGGCTTGGCGCGCAGTTCCCCGCGCCCCTGGGGAGCCGTGGTGCCGCCACCCGGGAGCGCGAGACGAACACGTGACTCCCAGGTGGCCTGCCCAGGGGCGCGGGGAACTGCGCGACCAGCCACGACGCAGCCGCAGCGGAAGACGCACCCCACCGCCCAAGCCCAGCGCAGCGGGCCCTCAC
>NZ_LIPN01000164.1 GCF_001418325.1 Streptomyces atriruber
GCCCCGCCCCGCCCTCCGAAGGGTTACTCCCCCTCGTTCTCGAAAGTCCGCAGCAGATCCGCCGCGACACTCACCGCGATCGTCGCGGGCTCCTTGCCTGTGATGTCGGTCAATCCGATCGGGGTCTGGATCCGGTCGATGGTGGCGTCGTCGTGGCCGCCCTCGGTGGCGAGGCGCTTGCGGAACCGTGTCCACTTGGCCGCCGAGCCGATCAGTCCCACGGAGCCGAGGTGGGTGGTGCGCAGGGCGGCGTCGCAGAGGGCCGCGTCCTCGGCGTGGTCGTGGGTCATGATCAGGATGTGGGTGCCGCGCGGCAGGTCCTCGAGGATTTCCTCGGGCAGCAGAGGCGTGTGATGCACGTGCAGCTGCGCCACCGAGTCCGACAGCGGTTCGAGCCGCTCGTCGGTGAGCATGTCCGAGCGGCTGTCGATCAGATGCAGGTCGAGATCCTGGCGGGCCAGGATGCGCGCCAGTTCCAGCCCGACGTGCCCCACGCCGAAGATCGCCACCGCCCGCACCACCGGGAGTGGTTCGAGCAGGACCGAGACCGTGCCGCCACAGCACTGCACGCCGTGCTGGTTGGTCACTTTGTCGTTCAGGGCGAAATCCATCAGTTCCGGCTCCGCCTTGGCCGCGGTGAGCATCTCCCGTGCGCGGTCGATCGCGACGGCCTCCACGTTGCCGCCGCCGATCGAGCCCCATGTCTCGCCGTGTCCGACGACGAGCTTGGCTCCGGCGTCGCGCGGGGCATGGCCGCGCACGGTCGCGACGGTCACCAGCACACCGGACTCCCGGCGTGCCCGCAACCGCGCGACCGCGGCGATCCACGTCATGTCAGGCACCGTTGACCGCTGTCGTGGCGGCCCGCACGCGGTCCGAGGCAGCAGGTGCGGGCTCGAACCGGCCATCGGCCGACGGCGCGTCGAGCGCTCGGTCGTTCTCGCGGACGCCGCCGCGGCGTGCCTCCTCGATCGCCCAGAACACCGCTTCCGGCGTCGCGGGCGAGGCCAGCTCGACGCTGATGCCGCTCGGTCCGAACTCCGCGGCCGCCTGCCGCAGCGCCTCACGCACCGAGAACGCCAGCATCAGCGGCGGCTCGCCCACCGCCTTGGAGCCGTAGACCGCGCCCTCCTCGGTGGCGCGCTCGAGCAGCGTGACGTTGAGCTCCTCCGGCGTCTCGGAGAAGCTCGGCAGCTTGTACGTGCTCGCCGCCTGGGTCTGCAGTCGGCCTCGGTTCGGGCCGTCGCCGGTGTCCCAACGCAGGTCCTCCAGCGTCAGCCAGCCGGCGCCCTGGACGAAGCCGCCCTCGACCTGACCGATGTCGATCATCGGGGAGAGGCTGTCGCCGACGTCGTGCACGATGTCCACGCGCCGGATCCGGTAGGCGCCGGTGAAGCCGTCGACCTCCACCTCGGTCGCGGCGGCTCCGTGGGCGAAGTACTTGAACGGCGAGCCCCGGAACGTCTTCGCGTCCCAGTGCAGTCCCTCCGTCCGGTAGAAGCCCGCCGCCGACAGCTGGACCCGCTGGAAGTACGCGGTGCGCACCAGGTCGTCCCAGGCCACCTCCTTGTCGCTGCCCAGGGCGCGTGCGACGCCCTCGACGATGCGTACGTCCGACGCGTTCGCGCCCAGCTGGGTGGCGGCCACCTGGAGCAGACGCTCGCGGAGCTGCTCGCAGGCGTTCTTGATCGCCCCGCCGTTGAGGTCGGCGCCTGCGCTGGCGGCGGTGGCGGAGGTGTTGGGCACCTTGTCGGTACGCGTCGGGGCGAGGCGCACCTTGGCCAGCGGGATGCCGAGGGTGGTCGCGGCCACCTGCATCATCTTGGTGTGCAGGCCCTGGCCCATCTCGGTGCCGCCGTGGTTGATCAGGACCGAGCCGTCCTTGTAGATCAGCACCAGCGCGCCGCCCTGGTTGAAGGCGGTGAGGTTGAAGGAGATGCCGAACTTGATGCCGGTGATCGCGACTGCCCGCTTGGTGTGCGGGTGCGTGGCGTTGAACGCGGCGATCTCGCGCTTGCGGTCGGCGATGCGTGCGTCCTTCTGCACCTGCTGCCAGACGGTGGAGATCCGCTCGGCCTGTGTGACGGGCTGTCCGTAGGGCGTGGTCTGGCCCTGTCCGGGCCGGTAGAAGTTGCGTTCCCGCAGCTCCATGGGGTCCAGGCCGAGCATCGGCGCGCAACGGCCCAGGATGTCCTCGATGACCAGCATGCCCTGGGGGCCGCCGAACCCGCGGAAGGCGGTGTTGGAGACGGTGTTGGTCCTGGCGATGCGGCCTGCCACGCGCGCGTTGGGTATCCAGTAGGTGTTGTCGATGTGGCACAGCGCGCGGGCGAGGACGGGTTCGGAGAGGTCCAGGCTCCAGCCGCCGTCGGCGACGAGGGTGGCGTCCAGGGCCTGGATACGGCCGTCCGCGTCGAAGCCGATCTTCCATGTGGCGTGGAAGCCGTGCCGCTTGCCGGACATGGTCAGGTCCTGGGTCCGGTTGAGCCGGAAACGGACCGGGCGGCCGGTGAGCTTGGCGCCGAGCCCGGCGATGGCCGCGAACCCGTGCGGCTGCATCTCCTTGCCGCCGAAGCCGCCGCCCATCCGCAGGCACTGCACGGTCACTTCGTGGGCGGGGACGCCGAGCACGTGCGAGACGATCTCCTGCGTCTCCGACGGGTGCTGGGTGCTGCTCTGGATGAACACCTGCCCGTTCTCGTCGATCTGGGCCAGGGCCGCATGCGTCTCGAGGTAGAAGTGCTCCTGTCCGGCGAACTGGAACTCGCCGCTGAGCACGTGTGCGGAGTCGGCGAAGCCCGCGTCGATGTCGCCGGTCTCCATCAGGGGCCGGGCGCCGTGGTAGCTGTCGGCCTCGATCGCTTCCCGGAGTGTGACCAGGGACGGCAGTTCCTCCAGGTCGACTTCGACGGCCGCCGCGCCGAGACGGGCCGCCTCCAGGGTCTCGGCCAGCACCCAGGCGACCGCGTGGCCGTGGAACATGACCTCGTCGGGGAAGAGCGGTTCGTCGTGCTTCATGCCCGCGTCGTTGACGCCGGGCACGTCGGCGCCGGTCAGCACGCGGATGACGCCGGGCACGGCGAGCGCGGCGTCGGTGTGCAGCGCGGTGATCCTGCCGCGGGCCTTCATGACCTGGACCGGGTACGCGTGCAGGACGCCCTTGGTGCGCTGGACCAGGTCGTCGGTGTAGAGGGCGGTGCCGGTGACGTGCTGGACGGCGCTCTCGTGCGGCATGGAGACGCCGACCACGGGCTTTTCGGGACGCTCGGACAGATGACTCATGACGACACCGCCTCGGTGGTTTGTGCGTGCAGCTTGAGCAGGCTCTGGCCGAGCATCGCGGAGCGGTAGAGGGCGCTGGCGCGATGATCGCTCATCGGGGTGCCCTCCCCGCGCAGCACTCGGGCCGCGGCCTCGACGGTCTCGGCCGACCACGGCTTGCCCTCAAGGACGGCCTCGGTGGCGAGGGAGCGGATGGGGGTTGCGGCCACACCGCCCAGACCGATGCGTGCCGTGCGTACGATCCCGTCCTCGATGTCCAGCGCGAAGGCGACCGCCACGCTGGAGATGTCGTCGAAACGCCGCTTGGCGATCTTGTGGAAGGCCGTGACCGGCGCCAGCGGCAGCGGGATGCGGACCGCCCGGATCAGCTCACCGGGGCGGCGGACGCTCTGCCGGTATCCGGTGAAGTAGTCCGCGAGCGGGACCACGCGCTCGCCGTCGGCGTCGGCGAGCACCAGCGACGCGTCGAGCGCGAGCAGCACCGGCGGGCTGTCGCCGATGGGCGAGCCGGTGCCCAGGTTGCCGCCGAGGGTGGCGCCGTTGCGGATGAGCCGGGATGCGAACTGCGGGAACAGTTGGGCGAGCAGCGGGACGTCTCCGTCCAGGCGGCGCTCGATCTCCGTGAGCGTCAGCGCCGCCCCGATCTCGATGTGGCCGGACTCGACGTGCAGCTCCCGCAGTTCGGGCAGCCGGTCGACGGCGACCACGCAGTCGGCCCGCCGGGAGCGGATGTTGACTTCGACGCCCCAGTCGGTGGAGCCGGCGACCACGACGGCGTCGGGCCGCTCGCGCAGCAGCCGCAACGTCTCGTTCAGGGTGCTCCTGCGCAGGAACGTACTGCCGTCCCGGGTGTACTCGGTGGCCACGGGCGGGGGCGGGGCCTGTTCGCGGCGTCGGGCCAGCGGGTCGTCCTCGGCAGGCGCGCCGACGGCGAACGCGGCGTCGCGGATGGGGCGGTAGCCGGTGCAGCGGCACAGGTTCCCGCTCAGCGCGTGCAGGTCGAAGCCGTTCGGCCCGTGCTCGGGGTCGGCACCGGCTGCCGCCTCCGCACCGTGCCCGGCTGCCGCGCCACCGCCCGCTTCCGTGCCGCTTCCGCTGTGCTCGCAGCGGCCCGGGCGGTAGTACTCCGCGGCCATGCTGCAGACGAATCCCGGTGTGCAGTAGCCGCACTGGGAGCCGCCTCGGATCGCCATCTCCTCCTGTACGGGGTGCAGCGAGGGCATCGAGCCGGGTTCGCCGTCCGTGGCGAGCCCTTCGGAGGTGATGATCTCCTGGCCGTCGAGTGCGGCGGCCGGGACCAGGCAGGCGTTGACCGCGACCCAGTCGGTGGGCCGGTGCACTCCGGGCTTGGCCACCATGACCGAGCAGGCGCCGCACTCACCCTCGGCACAGCCCTCCTTGGTTCCGGTCAGGCCGCGCTCGCGCAGGAAGTCGAGCGCGGTGGTGTGGGGCGTGGCCGGTGAGAGCGGTGTCTCTTTCCCGTTGACCGTGATCCGTGCCTCCGGCACGCCGGGCAGCCGTTCCGGTGCGTGATCGGTCGATGTCATGTTCGCCAATTTCAGGCAGCTTTCTGTGTTCAGACGCGCCTCGTGAGAGAAGCGGGCGCGGGAGGGCACGGGACAGCGACGTGCCGAAAAGGGGCGGGGAGAAAACCGGAGAATGCCGCAGAGCGGCACATCAGGACGGCGTGCTTCAGGAGCCGTGCGCGATACGACCCGGAGCCCAGGCGGTGCGCTGGGCGAGGCGACCGAGGTCGGAGCTGATGTACATCCGCTGGTCGCCTCCTTTCGATGCCGTGGGTCAGTGTCATCGCAAAGTAGTGACTCGGTTCACGCAGGTCAAGGGGAAGGGAGCGGGACCCGGGGCCGTGACGTCGAACCGTCGGCTTATGCGCCACCCCATAGACTCGAGAACAGACCCACATCGCGGTTTTGAAGGCCAAGATTCTTCTCAAGATCGACGGGGGCATCGGCATGATCAAGGCACCGTGGAGCAGGCCCGGGACTCATTCGCGCGGGAGCAGGAACCGACCATGACTCCCTTGGTCGGGCGCGACATCGACCTGCTGAATCTCTCTCTTCAACTCAGGCAGTACGAAGGCCGGTTGTTCACACTCGTCGGGCCCGACGGCGTCGGCAAGAGCTGCCTCGCCGAGGCCGCGGTGGCCGACGCCGCGCTGCCCGTCGTACGCCACGTGGACGCACATGGCATGGAGGCCTCCCAGGCGCTGGCCGAGGCCGTGGACATGCCCTCGCTGTCGGCCGGGAGCTGGCTCGTCCTCGACGGCTTCGAGCTGTCGGAAGACACCGCGCCCGGCGTGGTCGACTCGTTCCTCGGCGAGCGGCCCCCGCTGCGGATCCTGGCCACCGGGCGCAGACCGCTGCAGGTCTCCGGCGAGCAGGTGTTCCCCGTGCAGCCGCTGTCCGCGCCGACGCCTCCCTACCATCAGCAGGTGTCGGAGCTGCATGAGTACCCCGCAGTGGCGCTCTTCGTCGATCGGGCCAGGAGAATCATCCCCTCGTTCGCCCTGACCGCGTACAACGCCCGGCCCGTCGCGGAGATCTGCGCCCGACTGGACGGCATCCCCCTCGCCATCGAACTCGCCGCCAACCGGCTCCAGTTGTTCGACCTCAACGCCCTGCTGACCCGGCTGCGGGACGGCAGGCCGGTCCTCGGAGGTTCGCACCCCGCACGCTCGCCGGGGCACCGCTCCATCAGCGCGATCTCGGAACGCAGCCACCACCTGCTCGACGAGCGTCGGCGCGGGCAGTTCGACCGGCTGTCGGTGGCCGTCGGCAGCCTGAACCTCACCACGATCGCGGAGCTTTGGGGTTCGCCTGCCGACGGGGCGAAGGAGGCCGTCGACGCCTTGGTCGCCGATGAGCTGCTGCACGTGGACGCCACCGAATCCGGGGCCAGGTACTCGGTGTACCACCTCGTCCGCGAGGGCGGCCTGGCACGGCTCGCCGCAGCCGGTGCCCTCACCCACGCCCGCGATCAGCACGCCGAGCTCTTCCTGGCGCAGGTGCTGAGCGCGGAACCGCACCTGGCCGGGCCGCGGCAGCACGAATGGCTGGGCCGGTTGGCGGAGGACCACGGCAACGTCCAGGCCGCCCTCGCCCAACTCACCGCGCAGGGACGGCAGTACGACACGGCCCTGGCCGCACTCGCCCTGCGCCGCTACTGGCTGACGCGCGGTCACCTCGCGTCCGGCGAGCGATGGCTGTCGGACGCCGCGGCCGTCTTCCTCACCGACGCCGGACAGCGCCAACTCACCGCGCGGGCCGAGTCGGCGCGCGGCGCGCTCGCCATGGCCACCGGGGACGGCCACCTCGCGACGGACTGTTTCCAGCGGGCCGCCATCGCCTACGCGGAGTGCGGCCAACGCCACCACGAGCTGACCGCCCTCGCCCGACTCGCCGCGGCGCGGCCCGGCACGGCATCCGGCGACTCCCGAGTGTTGGCGGACCATGTCCTCAAGGCCTCACAGACGTCCCCGGCGCCCGAGGAGGTCGGGGAAGCGGCGCTCGCACTCGCCGCGCAGGCGCGCCAGACCGACGTCAAGCTCGCCTCGGACCTCCTCGACGCGGCGGAATCCGTGTACGCGCGAGCACAGGACGTACGCGGCCGGGGCCTCGTCCTGATTCAGCGCGCCGACCTGAGCATCGCGCGCGGCGATCAGGAGTTGGCGGAGAGCCTCCTCCACGAAGGCTTGCTCCGGCTGCAGGCCGTCGGGGAGTGCACCATGCTGCCCCGGGCCCTGGAAGCACGCGCCTATCTGCTGTGGCAGCGCCTGCCGGAGCAGGGCCCGCGGGTCGCCCGGATACTGGCCGCCTCGGCGGCCATCCGGGAGTCGACCGGAGCGAACCCGCTGCCGGCCACGGCCGTGCCCTCCACCGCCGCACGGGAACTGCACACACTCTTCTCCGCTCCGGAGTACGAGGCCGTACGACACGAGGGACGCACCCTGACGCCGTGGGCGGCGGCCCAGGAAGCGCTGGCCGCCCCCCTGTCAGCCAGGTCATCGCCGTCGGCGGCGCCCCGCTCCGCGCGCCTTTCGGCCCGCCAGTACGAGGTGGCCCTGCTCGTCAGCAACGGATTGACCAACCGGCAGATCGCCAGTCGGCTCGACCTGTCGGAGTGGACCGTGGTGAATCACGTACGGCACATCATGCGTCGGCTGGACGTGCCGTCCCGTATCCACATCGCTCAGTGGGTGGCGCAGCGGCAGGCGCGGTAGCGGCCATCGGGAGGCGGAGGGGCGGGACCCCCGAAGAGCCAGGGGCCGGCCCCTCCGACCTCCGTCCCGCGAGCGTCACTCCAGCAGTGGACGCAGCAGACCGATGACGACCTTCCCGTTCTCGTTCTTGGGAAGCTCCACGACTTCCAGCACGCGTTCGGGGATGTACCACTCCGTCATGCCGCGCCCGGCGAGGAACGCGCGCAACTCGGCCAGGTCGGGCGTCCGTTCCACCCTGGGAGCGAGGACCGCGCACGCGTGTTCCTGGCCGTCCTCGCCCGTGTATCCGATGATCACGGCCTCACGGACATCGGGGTGGTGCAGGATCTCCCCCTCCACGTCCGCCACGGGGATCATGTACGGCCCCCCGACGCGGCGGCTCGCCCGTCCCTCGAAGTGCACGCCGCCCGCGCCGTCGTCGCGGACCAGGTCGCCGGTGTCCATCCACCCTGCGTCGGTCGTCCAGGTCGGCGTCGCCGTACCGCCGTCCACACCGGGCGACCACACGGCCGTGCAGACGGAGGGGCCACGGACCCAGAGCCGGTAGAGGCCCTCCTCCCCCGCGACCTCCCGCAGGGAGGTCTCCAGACCTGCGAGGGGGCGTCCGTCGCTGCGCACGGCGCCGGGCGGCGGCCCGCCTTCCGGGGTGCGGATGCCCATGCCGAGTTCGGTCATTCCCCAACAGGTGCGCACCGGCACCGCCAAGGCGTCGGTGACGTCGGCCACGAGCTTCGGCACGACGGGCGCGCCCCCGCACATGACGAACCGCAGATCGGGCATCCGGCGCGGGTCCGCCCGCTGCGCCTCGACCAGCTGCGCCGCGAACGGTGGCGCGGCGAACACCTGGGTGACCTGCGCCTTCGCCATCAACTCCAGTTGCTCCGCCGCGTTCCAGGTGTCCAGGTACACCCCGGTCCCCCGGGCGATGACCGGCCCCCAGAGGCAGTACAGGAGACCGGCGAGACCCGAGATGGGGTGGGGCGAACAGAACACCTCACCCGTGTCCCAGCCTCGTTCGGCGACGCCCGCCGCCGCGGCGGTCCCGGCGTAGAGCGTGTTCTCGGTGTGCAGCACGGCCTTGCGCTCGCCCGTGGTGCCGGAGGTGAACATCACCAGGGTCACGTCGTCGAGGTCCCGCCCGGAGGGCACTTCCAGCGGGTGCGGCAGACGGGTCTCGTGCTCGGTGTCCAGGAAGTACGTCGCGAAGTCGACGGCCCCGTCGGGCACCTTGTCACCGTAGACGACCCGGTGGCGCAGCTCGGGGAGCCTGGGAGCCACCTCGTCGAGGGCCGCCGCGTAGTCGTGGCCGCCCCAGCTGTCGGGGACGACGCAGAGGCTCGCTCCGGTCACCCGGAGCAGGCGCTCGATCTCACGGCTGCGCATCGTGGGCAGCAGCGGTACGGCGACGGCCCCCGTCCACGTGCAGGCCAGGGTCAGCGCCGCGGCCTCCCACCAGCCGGGGAGCTGGAAGGCGACCCGGTCACCGCGGCGGATCCCGAGGGAGAGCAGGGCGGCGCCGAACCGTTCGGCGTGGAGCGCGAGTTGGCCGTATCCGATGGTGACCGCGGCGGCGGCGTTCGTGCGGGCGGCAACGACTGCCGGAGCATCGGGATGCTCGGCGGCCGCGTCGAGGAGGTCCTGGATGATGGACCGGTCGCGCCACCAGCCGCGCTCGCGCATGCGGGTGGTGACGTCGTCGGGCGGCCGGGTGCCGAAGGGGATCCCCGTGGCACGCGGTGCGTTCGGCCCGGAGGCGAGGGAGGTCACGGGCTCAGCCATGCGTCCCCCCGCCCTGCGGGGAGGACACGATTTCGGGCCCCGGGTCGACCAGGTCGCGGGGGAACTCGATGCCCCAGCGCACGAGCTCGATGTACGGCAGATGCAGCGACCCCACGGCCACGACCTGTTCGGTGATGCGGCCGTCGCGGACCCGCACGGTGTGGGCCTCGATGCTCGACCCGCGCTCGCCGGTGGGCTCGTGCCCGAGGAACGGGCCGGTGTTGTGCCAGTGCATCGAGAAGCGGAACGCCACCCGGGTGCCGTCCGCGTTGGAGAACTCGTCGTGCAGGGCCACCCGGACGCCGGGGAAGCCCTGGTGCACCGCCTTGCAGAACTGGACGATGAACGGGACGCCCTTGACCCCCCACTTGAGGGGCGTGTAGAAGACGGCGTCCTCGTCGTAGAGCTCGGTCAGGGTGTCCCAGTCCTGTTCTCCTAGGGCCCGGATGTATCGCTGGATGAGTGTCTCGCCGTTCAATTTTCGCCCTGCCTTCTCGTGTCGTCGTGCCTGCCGGTCCGTCGTACGCGTCGGGGCGGCCCTCCCGCAGCCACCCTCAACCAGGACCGACGCAGCGCAGCCGCGAAGTGTGACAGGACCGCCCTGACCAGGGGATTCCGTTCCGGTCCTGCGCCCATGTCACGGTTTCGCGCCCGGCTGCGTCGGTCCTGTTGAAGCACCTCACACGACTACGAACGAGAGGCCGCCGGATGGTCACGGACGCACCCCATACTCGACAGCGGAATCCCTGGCTGGTGCTTGCGGTGCTCTGCGCCAGCTCCTTCATGACGCTGCTGGACACGACGATCGTCACGATCGCCATCCCCGAGATGGCGGCGGGGCTCGGCGCGTCCCTGGACGACATCCTCTGGTTCGCCAACGCCTACATGCTGGTCTTCGCGGCGCTGCTGCTGCTCTCCGGACGGCTCGGCGACCGCTTCGGGGCCCAACGGGTCTTCGCCACCGGGCTCGCGGTCTTCACCCTGGCGTCGGTGGTGTGCGGCCTCGTGGACACACCGGGTCAGATGATCGCGGCCCGGGCGGTCCAGGGGCTCGGCGCCGCAGTGATGATGCCGCAGACCCTGGCCCTGATCAGCGCCGTCTTCCCGGCGGAGCGGCGCGGGGCGGCGTTCGGCGTGTGGTCGGCGGTCGCCGGCCTGGCCACGGTCGCCGGTCCCACCCTCGGCGGCGCGCTGGTCTCCGGCCTCGACTGGCGCTGGATCTTCTTCATCAATCTCCCGATCGGCGTGGCGGCCCTGTTGGGCGCGATCGTCGTGGTGCCGGACATCCGGAGGGAGCAGCGGCCCCCGCTGGACCTGGCGGGCGCCGTGCTGTCCACGGCGGGGCTCAGCCTGATCGTGTACGGATTGATCGAGGGCGAGCGCTACGACTGGGGCACCATCGAGTCGTTCCTCAGCATCCCGCTGGTCCTCGTGCTCGGCGTGGCGCTGCTCGGGGTCTTCGCGCTGCACCAGCGGACCCGTCAGGGCCGGCGTCCGCTGGTGCCGTTCGAGCTGTTCCGCAGCCGCGGGTTCACCGTCTCCGCGCTGCTCGGCGCGATGTTGCTGTTCGGTTCCATCGGCGTGCTGCTGCCGCTCACCCTCTACCTGCAGTCCGTGCTCGGGCTCTCCGCGGGTGAGGCCGGTCTCGCTCTGGTGCCCGGCCCTCTGGTCTCGATGGTGGTGGCGCCGCTGGCCGGTAATGCGGTCGGCAAGGTGGGGGGCCGCAAACTCCTCGTCCCCGGGATGCTGATCTTCGGGGCCGGTATCGCCCTCATCGCGGTGATGGCCAAGCCGGACTCCAGCGTATGGGCCATCATCCCGGGCCAGATCGTCTTCGGGGTCGGCATGGGTCTGGTGTTCGCGCCCACCAGCACGCTCGCCATGCAGGAGATCCAGCCGCAGCTGACCGGTGTCGCCTCCGGCATGTTCACCACGTTCCGGCAGATCGGCGCGGTCGTCGGCGGTGCCGCGGTCGGCGCCCTCCTGCAGAACCGGCTCGCCGCCGAGGGCGTCCCGGAGCAGGTGCGCCAGCAGGCCGGCCGGCTCACGGACTCGAGGTACGCCGACGGCCTCACCGACGCGGTGCGCTACGGCCTGCTGCTGACGGTCGCGGTGGCCGTCGTCGCCTCCGTAGTCGCCCTGCTCCTGCCGCCGGCCCCGCGCCGCGAGCCGGAATCGTCCGCACAGCTGCAGACGGAAACGGATGTGGTCCAGGCCCGGGACTAGCAGAATTGTTTCCGAGATATCGGCCTGTCCCCGGAGAGTGATTTCCCACCCGGAATCCCCGGAATTGATGGACATCATCTTCGAGTGCGACATGCCGCGATGATTGCTGCCCACACGACCGTACGAGATTCTCCGCGAAGCCACCGCTCGAGAACGGCAAGATTCCGTATCAGTGACCAGAGGTCATGATTGTAGACTCGGCGGGCAGTTGGCGATCGAACCCGATGCGCCCTGAACCTGAGTGAAGGTGGGACGGAGAGTCATGGCCGAGGCGACAGCCATCTCCGAGCGATCCGGCACCTCGGATCCGTTCGAACGGTACCGGCAGCTGCTGTTCGGAATCTCGTACCGCATGCTAGGCACCGTCGCCGATGCCGAGGACGCCGTCCAGGAGACCTGGCTTCGCTGGCAGCGCATCGACCAGGACGGCGTGGCAGATCCACGCGGTTACCTGGTGCGCGCCGTCACCCGCACCACCATCGACGAGATGCGCCGCAGCCGGGCCCGCCGCGAGGAGTACGTGGGGCCCTGGCTGCCCGAACCGCTGCTGGTCTCCTCCGACGTCGCGGTGGAGTCCTCACTGCTCGACGAGTCGGTGGGCATGGCGGTCCTGGTGATGATGGAGACGCTGTCCCCGCTGGAGCGCGTGGTGTTCGTGCTGCACGAGGTGTTCGCGTTCAGCTTCCCCGAGGTCGCCGAGGCGGTCGACCGCAGCGAGCAGGCCGTTCGGCAGCTCGGCAGCCGGGCCCGGCGCCGTGTGCGGCTGCGTGACCGGCGCTTCGAATCGGACCGTCGCCGGATCCGCGAGATCACCGAGAGCTTCGTCACCGCCTGCCTCGACGGCGACATGGAAACACTCATGACGGTGCTGGCCCCCGACGTGACCATGTGGGCGGACGGCAACGGCCGGGCGGAGACCCCGCGCGTCCCGCTGCACGGAGCCACCGGTGTCGCCGAGTACTTCGCGTCCACCGCGGGCAGCTACCCGGCCGGGCTCGTGGTCCGGATGGATGTGCAGTACGACGGCACGCCCGCCGCCGTACTGGCCACGCCCGCTGGGGTGTTCGCCTTGGTCACCGCGGAGGTCGACCTCACGGGCGACCACCCCCGCATCACCGCCGTGCGCGCCGTGCGCAACCCCGACAAGCTGAGCCGGATCCCGATCACGCCCTGAGCTGCCCCCCGGTCACTTCGCCACGGCGGTCGGAGCGTCCTCCTGCTGCCGTTCCAGCACCCACTTCGCCACATGCAGGCGCGATGGCACCTCCAAACGGCGCATGACCTCCCGGACGTGGTTGACCACGGTCCACTCGGACAACCGCAGCTGCTGCGCTATCTGGCGGTTGGTCATCCCCTGGCTGACCAGCACCGCCACCTCGTGCTGACGGGCCGTGAGCTGCGCCGGACGGGGCGCCTCCGAGGCGGGCCCGACGGGCGGCGGGCCGAAGGCGAGCGCCTCGCCCGCGGCCGCGACGGCCGAGAGCACCCGCCCCTCCTGCCACGCCGTCGCGTACTCGGAACCGGACAACACGCGGCGCACGTCGGGCAGGGCGGCGGCCGCGCCGTGCACGATCGGCGGCGGATGTGCCCCGGTCGACTCCCGCAGGGCGGACGCGGCCGCGAGCAGCCGGGCCACCCGGTGCCCCTGGTGCGGCAACCGGTGCCACAGGAGCACCGCATGGCTCTCCAGCACCATGGGCAGCACCATGTGTTCCTCGATGGACCGCAGCCGGTACAGCCCCTCCCACAGCAGCTGTTCCGACAGCGCCCGGTCGCCCTGGGAGTCGGCCAGCGCACCCCGCATGCCGAGGACCAGCCCCTCGCCCCGGACGTCCCTCGCCCGCCTGAACAGGGCGTTCGCCACGTCCAGCAGATCGGCGGTGAGTTTGGTGTCGGTGGACGAGCTCCCGACCGCCAACGGCAGGGCGGCGTTCGCCACCTCGACGGTCGCCTGCTCGTGGTCCGCCACGCGGAGCAACTGCGCCGCGGCCTGGTGCACCGTCTCGGGCCCCGTGGGCCGGTGGTCGGTGGAGGCGAGCCAGGCCAGCGCGGCCCCCTCGTGGGCGGTGTCGCCCTGCTCGCGGAAGACGCGGGCCGCGCGCCAGAAGCAGTCCGCCGCGAGCCGCACGCTGCCGCGCACCAGGGCCACCTCGCCCCGTGCCGACTCGGCCCGCGCGGCCTGCTCCTCGTGTCCGGGAGTGGCGGCGAACGCCTGTGCCGCCTTGGCCAGCCACTGTTCGCCGAGGTCCAGATGGCCGCGCACCAGCCAGAAGCGGTGCAGGGCGAGGGCGGCACGCGCCGCGTCCACGTGGCGGCCGCTCGCTTCCAGGCAGGTCAGCGCGGCCAGCATGTCCTCGTGCAGCGGGGCCAGCCGCTGCAGCCACTGCGCCTGCTGCGGCCCCGTCAGGTGGGGTTCGGCTTCCGTGGCGAGCACCAGAAAGTGCTCCGCGTGCCGCAGCCGGGCGTCCGACAACTCCCCCGCGGCGGACAGCTGCTCCAGGCAGAACTCGCGGACGGTGTTGGACATCGTGAACCGCGGCTCGTCGCCGCCCGGCGCCACGTGGAGCAGATGGTGGCCGACCAGCGTCTCCACCGCCTGCTCCGTCCGGTGCGAGGGGAGGCCCCAGTACTCCTCGGCGGTGGGGAAGTTCGTCCCGGCCGTGAAGACCGAGAGCCGGGCGAGCAGCGCGCGCTGTTCCTCGTCGAGCAGCCGGAAGCTGTGATCGGCGATCGAGCGGATGCTGCGGTGCAGCGGCGAGCGCACGGCGTGCCGGCCGCCCGGCACCGGCTGGTCCTGGCGCAGCCGGGTCAGCAGACCGTCCACCCGGCAGTGGCGCAGCTTCTCGGCTACCAGCTCGATCGCCAGTGGCAGTCCGTCCATGCGGGTGCAGATCTCAGCCACCGCCCGGGCGTTCTGCGCGGTCAGCGCGAACGACGGGTCGATCGACCGGGCCCGTTCGACGAACAACTGCACCGAGGCGCAGTCCTGGAGTTCGAGGACGTCCTGCCGGTACGGCGAGGGCGGGGTCGGCAGCGGTGGTACGGGAAAGAACTGCTCCCCGTACAGCCGGAGCGCCCGGCGGCTGGTGGCCAGGACGCGCAGTCCCGGCACGTGGCCAAGCAGGGTGTCGACCGCGGCGGCGACGACGTCGGCGGCCTGTTCGCAGCCGTCGAGCACCAACAGGCACGGCTCGTCCGGCAGCAGGGCGGCCATGGTCTTGGTGAGACCGTCACGCCCGGTGGTCCCGTGCAGGTCCAGATAGGCGACCCGGGCGATCCGGGCATCGGCCGCGGCCTCGCAGGCCAACCGGCTCTTGCCGACGCCGCCGGGGCCGGTCAGGGTGATCAGCCGGTGCGTCTCCTCGCCGAGCAGCGCGGAAAGGGTGAGTACTTCCAGGTCGCGTCCCACCAGCGTGTCGCGGTGGGTGGGCAGGCGGGACGCGATGTCGATGATCAGTTGTGGGCACAGTTCCCCTGTGGCGAGCGCCACGGCGGTCATGGGGACGTCGCGATCACTAATGGTGCGAATTTCTGGCACGCCGATAAATGAAGCCTTGTATTCCGCATAACACTACCCCCGTAGTCCCCCATGCGTGTTCCTCTGGAGAAAGCATACGGACCGCATATCCCGAGGGGAACCTTCTTTTCACTTTCATGGTTTCACTGTCGCCTCCCCTTTAGATCGGGGGACGAGCTGTCCATGTCAGAATTCCCATTCCGCTCCGGTTTCGTCAGTACCATCCGGCAGGCCACCCCGAAGACGAGACCCCACAAAGCCGCTCCGAGTCCCCACAAGGTGAGACCGGAAGCGGTGGTGAGAAATGCGACGATCGCGGGGGTTCGGCCGTCCGCGTCGGTGAACGCCGCCGACATGCTGCCGCCCAGGGCGCCCAGCAGGGCGACGCCCGCGGCCGCCGAGATCAGATCCTGCGGGAGCGCCGCGAACAGACCGGCGACGGTCGCCCCGAACAGGCCCACCACGACGTAGAACACCCCGCAGCTCAACCCCGCCACGTAGCGGCGGCCACGGTCCTCGTGGGCGTCCGGGCCCGCACAGATCGCCGCCGTGATCGCGCCGAGGTTGATCGCATGGGCCCCGAACGGCGCGAAGACAGCCGATGCCACCCCCGTGTCACGGACCAGCTGCCCCGAGGGCACCTCGTATCCCGCTTCCCTGAGCGCCCCCACCCCCGGCGCGTTCTGCGCCGACATGGTCACCAGGAACAGCGGGAGCGTGAGGCTCACCAACGCCTCTCCGGGCCACGCGGGCACCGTGAACACCGGGGCGGCGAGCGACAGACGGGTGCCGCCGAGGGACAGCGTGCCGGTGGCGCCCGCCACCGCGACGGCCGCCGCGAGCGGCGCCGCGATCGCATACCGAGGCGCCGCCCGCTGGCAGACCACGTACCCGGCGATCATCACCCCGGCCACGGCCGGACCGCTCTCCAGCGCTTGGAAGGCGTCCAAGCCGAACCGCAGCAGGATCCCGGCCAGTACGGCGGAGACGACGGCGCCCGGGATGCGCCGCATCAGCACGTCGAACCAGCCCGTCACCCCCACCAGCACGGTGAGCGCGGCGGCAGCCAGATACGCCCCGATCGCCGTCGCGTACGGGACGTCGGCCAGCTGCGTGACCAGCAGCGCCGCACCCGGGGTCGACCAGGCGGCGACGACGGGCACGCGGTACCGCAGGCTCAGCACGAACCCGGTCACACCGCTGCCCAGGGCGATCGCCCAGATCCACGAGGAGAGTTGGGCCTCGTCCAGATCGCCGGCGTGCGCGGCCTGGACGACGATGGTCAGGGGCCCCGCGAAGGAGACGACGACCGCGATGGCCCCGGCGACGACCGCGGAGACGGACGCGTCCTGCCACATCCGCCGCGCGCGGCCGCCGAGGGCCTCCGCCATCAGAGGATCTCGACGTTGGCGGCGGGCCGCAGCCGCCGCTGGCAGTCCAGGACGTGCCGGGCGCCGCGCAGCACCACGTCGTAGTCGAAGTCGTCGTGGGCGGTGAGCAGCACCACCGCGTCCGCGGCGGCCACCTCTTCCTCGGTGAGCTCGACCCTGCGCACGCGGGCGTCCAGCGGCACGGACTCGCGTACGTGCGGGTCCACCGCGTGCACCTGCGCGCCGGTGCGCAGCAACAGCTCGGCGACCTTGACCGCCGGCGACTCGCGGGCGTCACCGGTGTTGCGCTTGTAGGCAAGACCCAGCAGCAGCACGCGGGAGCCGTTCGCCGGGCGCTGGAGCTCGTTGAGGGCTTCGACCAGCCGCTGCACCACGTACTGCGGCATCTGGCTGTTGACGTCGTTGGCGAGGTCGACGAAGCGGAACCGGCGGCCCAGCTCGCGCTCGACCCGCCAGGAGAGATAGCGGGGGTCGACCGGCAGGCAGTGGCCGCCCACCCCGGGCCCCGGTGTGAACGGCATGAAGCCGAACGGCTTGGAGGAGGCCGCGTCGATCGCTTCCCAGACGTCCACGCCGAGTTCGCGCGCGATCACCGCCATCTCGTTGACGAGCGCGATGTTGACGTGCCGATAGGTGTTCTCCAGGAGCTTGGTCAGCTCGGCGGTCTTCGGGTCGCGCACCGGCACGGTCCGCTCGACCACCGTGTCGTAGAACTCCTCGGTGCGGCGCAGGGATTCCTCGTCCACGCCCGACACGATCTTCGGGGTGGTGCTCAGGGTCCAGCGCCGGTTTCCGGGGTCGATGCGTTCGGGGCTGTAGCCGAGGTGGAAGTCGGTGCCGGGGCACAGACCGCTCTCCTTCTGCAGCAGCGCGCCGAACACGTCCTCGGTGGTACCCGGGTACGTGGTGGACTCGAGGACGACCAGCGCACCCGGCCGCAGATGCTCGGCCAGCGTCAGCGCCGCCTCCTCGATGCAGCTCAGATCGGGGACGTCGTCGAGGAGCGGAGTCGGCACGGTGACCACGGCCACGTCGAATCCGGCGAGATCCGCCGCGTCGGTCGTGGGGCGGTAGGCCCCGGACTCCAGCGCCTTGGCCAGCCGCCGCTCGCCCACGTCCTCCACGTAGGAGTCGCCCGACCGGAGCCGGGCGATCCGTCCTTCGTCCACGTCGTAGCCGACGACCGTGTGGCCCGCCTCCACCGCCCCCACGGCCAGCGGCAGGCCCACGTACCCCTGGCCGACCACCGCCACGCGTCGGCCCGCACTCCGCGGGACGGCGTCCTTCTTCGTTGCGGACATCGTGTGCCCTTTCAGCCGTTGTGCACGAGCGCCAGGTTCGCGGCGACCAGCAGGACGACGCCCCAGCGGTGGATGGTGACGCCTTGTTTGCGGGCCGAGAGCACCTCGCCCGCGACGAGCCCGGCGTGCGCCTGCCGGGCGCGCAGACCCATCACGGGCAGCAGGAACGCGCAGAACCACCAGGGCACCGCGCCGACCGCCGCGGTGACGACGATCGCGCCGGTCTCGGCCAGCGAAAGTCCGGCGATGAAGCCCCGGTAGGCGCCGGGGGACACGCTCGTCGCCAGGTTGCGGCGGCCGGCCACCCGGTCGCCGTCCACGTCGTTGATGTTGGAGTAGACCGAGACCATGAGGCTCCACAGTCCGAACAGGAAGCACTCCAGCCATGCCGCCCCGGTCATCTCACCGTTCAGCAGGGCGAAGGGGATCAGCACGCACAGGCCGGTGCTCAGCCAGATGACCGCCTCCTGGCCGCCCCGGTAGCTGAGCTTGAGGCCGTAGGAGTACTGCACGCTGATGACCACCGAGAAGCCTGCCGCCGCCACCACCCACCAGGGGCGGTGGGGTGCGACCAGCGCGGTGAGCCCCCACAGGGCGCTGCCCCCGATGGCGCACCCCCAGCCGAAGCGCAGCGCCTGCCGCGTGGTGAGCGAGCCGTTGAGCAGTGGTTTGCGGTCGCGGGCCCGCAGCGCCTCCTTCGGGTCGTAGTTCCGGGCATCGCTGCCGTCCCGCACTCCGGTGACGTCGTCCAGTGCGACGGTGGCCGCCACGATCCCCACCCAGCCGAGGTCGAACAGCACCAGGACCCACCAGGTGCGCGGTTCGTCCCACATCGCGGCGGGCAGCAGCGCCAGGACCACGAAGACGCACAGGTAGTAGTCGAAGAACGACAGCTTCGCCAACTTCGCGTACGCGCCCGCCCGTTCCCGGATGCCCGGACGCGGCGGCGTCGAGATCGTCGCCGTCATCGCCCCTGCTCCGCTCCGCCCTTGCGGCCGACCGTGCTGATCAGCACCTGGCTCAGCCAGTGGTGGGACGGGTCGGCCATCTCGCCCAGGGCCTCGTCGATCCGGGCGTCGTCCAGGAGCCCTGCGCCCACGATGCGCGGGCGCATGAACTCCAGCCACAGCATGTAGTGCCGGGCCTGGTCGGAGCCGCCGCGCACCATCACGGCACGGCCCTCCGCCGTCGCCTCCAGTCCGGCGGCCAGGACCAGTTGGAGGTCGACGTGGCCTCCGCGCGGGTCGTGGCCCGAATCGCGCATCAGGCCGTATCCGGCGGCCCGTACGTCCTGGAGGAAGTCCTCCGACCCGGCGGAGCGGAACAGCGTGGAGGAGTCGGTGTCCTCCAGGAACAGCACTCCGCCGGGCCGCAGCGCGCGCACCATGCGGTCCACCGCGGCGGCCCGCTCGGGCAGGTGCTGGAGCACCATGCGGGAGTGCACGAGGTCGAAGGCCGCCTCGGGCAGATCCTCCTCGCGCAGATCGTGGCGTACGGCGTCCACCTGCGGCAGCGATGCCAGTGACGCCAGTCGATCGGTCTGGAGGTCGGTGGCGAGGACATGGCCGGCGGGGCCCACGCGGTCGGCGAGCCAGCGTGCCACGGAACCGGAACCGGCGCCGATCTCCAGGCAGCGCCAGCCCGGCCCCACACCCAGCGCGGCAAGCCGCTCCAGGGTGCCCGGGTCCCAGATCGCCTCATTGGTCCGAAGACGCTCGGTCTCCTTCTCCCAGACCGGGTCGAAGACGTACTCCCGCTGTGCCGGTGGGCTCGTCATGTTGATCTCCATAGGCTGCTCTCGCGTGCTCATGCGTAGAACTCGCAGATCGTGTCGGCTATGTACTCGACCTCGGTGTCGCTCAGGTGGGGCCAGATCGGGATGGCCAGGTTGTGGGTGGAGGCCAGCTCGGCGTTGGGCCAGCTGCCGCCCGGCGGGGCCCACGGCGCGAAGGCGGGCTGCCGGGGCAGCGGCACGGGGTAGTAGATGTGGCTGCCGATCTCGCGTTCCGCCAGGTAGGCACTCAGTTCCTTGCGGCGGTCGACGAGCAGCGAGTAGACGTAGTAGCAGCGGCCGTTGCGCCCCGCGGGCGGGGCCAGTGCTCCACGCTCGCGCAGGGGCTCGAAGCGCTCGGTGTAGTAGTCGGCGATCCGCGCACGGCGTTCCAGCCGGTCCGCGAAGCCGGGCAGCCGGTGCAGCTGGAAGGCGGCGAGCACCTCGTCGAACCGGTTGTTCTGACCGATCCGGTGGTGCAGGAAGCGGTGGACGCCGTCCTGCCCGTGGTTGCGCAGCATCCGTACGGTACGGGCCAGTTCCGGGTCGTCGGTGAGGACCATCCCGCCCTCGCCCGCCGTGCCGAACGCCTTGACCTGGAAGAAGGAGAACACCCCGAGGTCGCCCCAGCGCCCGGCCGGGCGGCCGTCGAGGACGGCACCCTGGGCGACCGCCGCGTCCTCGATCAGGGCGACACCGTGATCGCGGGCGATCGCTCCCAGCTGCTCCATGTCCGCCATGATCGAGAAGACATGGGCCGGCATGAGCGCCTTCGTGCGCTCGGTGATGAGTGCCTTCGTGGCATCGGGGTCCATGACCATCGTCCACGGGTCGACGTCGGCGAAGACCGGGGTGGCCCCCGTGTTCGCCACGGAACTGGCCACCGGCTGACAGCAGAAGGCGGGCACGATCACCTCGTCGCCCGGACCGATGCCCAGGGCGCGCACCGACAGCTCCAGTCCCCCGGTGCCGCTGGCGCAGGCGATGACGTGCTCCGCGCCGGTCATCTCGCGCAGCGCCTCTTCCAGTTCGGCGGTGCGCTCGCCGAGGATGAAGCGCTGCTCGGGGCCGGTTCCGAGCTCGTGCACCGCCAAGAGCAGCGCCTCGCGGTCCGCCTCGAAGAGATCGGGGGGAAAGAACGGCAGAGTTCTCATGATGCGGCCCCTGTGTAGAAGCGGCGGATGGCGTCGCACACCCGGTGCATGTCGTCGAGGGCGAGGTCGGGGTGGAAGGGCAGCGCGACGGTGCGCTCGCAGGCCGCCTCCGCGTTCGGGAAGTCGCCCCGGCGGTGGCCGAGTTCGGCGAAGCAGGGCTGGAGGTGCAGCGGGATCGGGTAGAAGACCTCGGTGCCGATGCCCTCCCGGGTGAGGTGCTCCACCAGGGCGTCGCGCCGCTCCACCTCGATCACGTACACGTAGAAGACCGGATCCGCCGAAACGCCCCGGTCGACCACCGTGGGCACCCGCAGCACGCCCGGCATGTCGCTCAGCAGCTCCGTGTACACCGCCGCCAGCTCCGTGCGGCGGTCGATCGCCGCATCGAGCCGGGGCAACTTGCCGAGCAGCACGGATGCCTGGATGTCGTCCATCTTGCTGTTGGTGCCCGAGGCGCCGGAGAGGTTGGAGATCCCGGCGATGTGGTCCACGGTGCGGCCCATCCGCCCGTGGTGGCGCAGGATCGCCACGCGCTCGGCGATGTCCGGGTCGTCCGTCAGGACGGCGCCCGCGTCGCCCAGTGCGCCCAGGGTCTTGGTGGGGAAGAACGACAGCACACCGGCATCGCCCAGCAGTCCGGCGTGCACGCCGTCGCGCCGCATGCCGATCGCCTCCGCGCTGTCCTCCACCACCTGCACGCCGTGCCGCTCCGCCAGGGAGCCGAGCGCGCCCATGTCGGCGAGCTGCCAGAACAGGTGCACCGGCATGATCGCCTTGGTGCGCGGGGTGATGACCGCCTCGACGGAGCGCGGGTCCAGCGAGTAGCTCTCCGGTTCGATGTCGGCGAACACCGGGGTGGCACGGGCCAGCGCCACCGAGGTGGCGGTGGCGGCGAAGCTGAAGGCCGGCACGACGACCTCGTCACCGGGGACGACGCCACAGGCTCGCAGCAGCAGGACCAGGGCGTCCGTTCCGCTGTTCACCGCCACCACGTGCCGCGCTCCGGTGTATTCGGCGAGCGCCTTTTCCAATGCCGCGACCTGCTGGCCGTGGGAGTACTTTCCACGGTCGAACATCTCGTTGAGGTGGCGGCTAATGTCCGGCCAACAGTCGCTGAAGGTGTCGGCCTGAGTGAAGAACGGAACCGGGCCTCCGATTTCTCGCTCCACGTTTCGATCGACGTTCCGGGCAGGGGAGATCACACAGTCCTCCGTGTAGCAGGCCGGAGATTTGGATGATGCGAAGCTAGGCCGGTCGCTTTACCCGTGGCAATGACAAACCCTTGCCGGGGCCGGGGGCAGGAACCCGGCAAGCATCAGCCATGCCGGACCGTCGACGGTGTCGAACCAGCAGTTCAGAAGGGGTCGGTGAAGGTCGACAACCGACTCCGCCAACGGGCCTTGGGGGGCGGGCGCTTGACAGGGACCTCCCCCTCACCGCAGCTTTTCCCAAGTGCCGCCGCATTGCCAGACACAAGTTCCTGAGTCCGATCAGCGGCTTACAGAGGATGTGCTTCCTTTGAAATTTCTTGGTGATCCCGGAGGACCAGAGAATCCGGCGGTTCCTCATCCGACGACTTTGACTCCCACCGATCACGAGGAAGTCGAAAGCGCCTGCCCAGAGCGCATCGTGTACGGACCGTCCTCCCCGACGAAAGGCACCGCATGAGCGACGACGGCGTGCTGACCCGGTCGCTGGAAGCTGTCCAGGAGCGCATCGACACCGTCCTCACCCGGGAGAGCGCGCGCTGGACCGACGTGGATCCGCGCTGTGCCCCGTTCGTCGACAGCGTCACCGCCATCACCACCGCCAAGGGCAAGCTGCTGCGCCCCCGCTTCTGTCTCCTCGGCCACCTCGCCGCCGGGGGCGATCCCGCATGCGACAAGGCCGTCGACGCGGCCGCCGCACTGGAACTGCTGCACACCTTCGCCCTGTTGCGCGACGACGTGCTCGACGACTCACCGCTGCGCCGGGGCGCCGTCACCGCGCACGAACGGCACGCCAAGGAGCACCGGGCGCGCCTGCTGCGCGGCGAACCCCGGCGTTACGGGGAGGGCGTCGCCAACCTCGCCGCCGACCTCGCGCACGTCTACGCCGACCGGCTCGCCCATGCTCTGCCCGCACAGGCCCAGGCGGTGTGGGACGAGACGCGGATCGAGGTCACCGTCGGCCAGTACCTCGACATCGCGATCGCCGCCGAGGGCGTGGCCGATCCCGAGCTCTCACGCTGGATCGCGGTCTGCAAGTCCGGCCGGTACACCATCCAGCGCCCCCTGCAACTCGGCTCCGCCCTGGCGGGCAGGCCCGATCTCGCCGGTGTCTTCGAGGGATACGGTCTGCCGCTGGGCGAGGCGTTCCAGCTCCGGGACGACCTCATCGACACCTTCGGCGACGCCGAGGACACCGGCAAGCCCGCGGGGCTCGACCTCGACCGGTTCAAGATGAGCTACCTGCTCAGTCTCGCCGTACGCCGGGACGACCGGATCCGGGAACTCGCCGCCACCCCCGCCGCCCCCGACAGCGCGGCCAGGATGCGCGAACTGCTCGTCACGACCGGCGTGGCCGACGAGGTCGAACAGCGCATCGCGGACCTCGTGGACCAGGCGCGCGAGGCGGTGGCCGATGTGCCCCTGGTGCCGCGGTGGCGAACCGAACTCATGGAACTCACCACCCGTGTGGCGTATCGCGACCGCTGAGCGGCACCGGAACCACGAAGCCGTGCCTGAACCAGAAGCCAGACCTGAATCACCGAAAGGAACCGCACCGGCATGGACCGAACACTGATCATCGGGCTCGGGCGGGCGGGCCTCGGACTGCACTGGGCGGTCCTGCGCAAGCTGCGCGCCGCCGGGCGGCACGCGGATCTCTTCGACACCGCCCCCGTCCTGACGCTCGACCCGCCGGCCCCCGAAGCGCCCGCACGGGCCGAGGGGCTGCGTCCCGTCGCCTCGGTCGCCGAGGCCCGCACCCTGCTGGACCCCGAGCACACCGTCGTGCACCTGTGCACTCCGCCCATCGCCCGTCTCGGCCTGCTGCGGGAACTGGCCGCCGCGGGCTTCCGCCGGATCATCGTGGAGAAGCCCCTGGCGGTCGACCGTCAGTCCGTACGCGAGATCCTCGCCCTCGCCCGCAGCGAGCGGCTGCGCCTGGCGATCGTCGCTCCCTGGCTGGCCAGCGCGCTGACCGCACGGCTCGAACGCCTCGTGCAGGAGGGAGCCCTCGGCGAACTGCGCTCCATCGACATCCGGCAGAGCAAGCCACGCATGAGCCGCACGCTGACCAACGGCGGCCACCCCACCGCGTTCGACGTGGAGCCCCCGCACTCCCTCGGGGTCTGTCTGCGGCTCGCCGGGGAGGCCGCGCTCGCCGCTGCCGAGCTGACCGACATGCGGATCGGTGACACCACCATCCCCGGCATGGGCCGCGCCGAGCTGGTTTTCCGGCACGAGGAGGCGACCAGCCGGATCGTCTCCGACCTCACCGCCCCGGTCCGCGAGCGCCGCGTCCAGTTGGAGTTCACCGACGGCCGGGCCGTCGCGCACTATCCCAACGGCGAGGACGACCACTACGCCCAGCTGAGGTTCAGCCGCACCGGTCGCCCCGAGACCTGGGAGGTCTTTCCCGACGACGCGCTGTCCGCCTACTTCGTCGACACCTACCGCGCCCTGCGCGACGGCACCGACCTGGAGCCCCAACTGCGTCTGGGCGCACGCGTGGTGGAACTTCTCGCCGACGCCAAGGACGCGACTCGGCGGCTCGGCTCGACCGATGCCCACTCCCCCGCCGGGTCCGGTCGGCGGCAGGTGAGCCATGCGGGATGACACGGGATCGCAGGGCGGCGCGGGCCCCCGGCGCGACACAGAACTCCGGCCCGCCGCCGGAGAGCCACACCTCTGCCCACCCCCCGGAATCCGCTTCGCGGGCATCGGCGACGAGGCCGCCCCCGACCTCGCCGGTCAGATCCGCGCCCATCAGCTCCTCGGCTGGTCGGCGATCGAGTTGCGCGACATCGACGGCACCGCCGTCGCCGACCTCGACGAGGCCGCGTTCGACCACGTCGTCACGGCCCTGCACGAGGCGCGCCTCGACGTGGTGTGCGTCAACTCCCGCATCGCCAACTGGGCGCGCCCCATCACCGGCGACTTCGAGCTCGACTACGGCGAGTTGGAGCGCCTCGCCCCGATGTGCGCCGCGCTCGGCACCCGTCACATCCGTGTGATGTCGTACCCGAACGACCCCGGCGCGCCGCTCGACGAGCCGGAGTGGGCCCGCCGGACGATCTCCCGCATGACGCGCCTGGCCCAGCAGGCCGAGGACGCCGGGCTCGTCCTGCTGCACGAGAACTGCGCGGGGTGGGCCGGTGCCGACCCGGCCCGCACGTTGCGGCTGCTGGCAGAGGTCGACAGCCCGGCGTTGCGGCTGCTGTTCGACACCGGCAACGGTGTGGCGTACGGCTACGAGGCGTACGACCTGCTCACGGAACTCGTCACGTGGGTCGACCACGTGCAGGTCAAGGACGCGCGGGCCGAGGCGGGCGATGCGGTCTACACCCTTCCGGGGGAAGGGAGTTGCCGGGTCGCGGACTGTCTGGACCTCCTTCTCGACCACGGCCACGCCGGCACCTGGACCATCGAACCCCACCGCGCGGTCCGCCCCCACGAGGGCCGGACCGACGCGGGCAGCAACGGCATCGACGAGTTCGTGCGGTACGGCCGCGCGCTGGAACGCCTGGCCACGCGGCTGCCCGCCGCCACGGCCACGCACCGGGAGGCCGTCCGATGACGAAACTGACCCGCACCGAACGCGACCTGCTGCTGCGGCTCCTCGAACTCCCCACCGTGAGCATGCTGGAGAGCGACGACGAGCCCCGGCTGCGGGATGCCCAGCAGGCCTACGCGGACGCCGCACGTCACCTCGGTTTCGACGTCGTGCACCACGCCGCCGCCGAAGCGGCCGAGCTGACGGACGACCAGGTGCCGCTCGCCGTGCGCCGGGCCGTCGAGGACAACCCCGGTTTCCTGGCCGCGCAGCCCTCCCTGGTCCTCGCGCTCGGCCCCGAACTCCCGCGGGCGGACACGGTGATGTTCAACGTGCACCTGGACACCGTCGCGGGTCTCGAACCGGTCGGGTTCGACGGGGAGCGCTTCACCGGGCGCGGCGCGATCGACGCCAAGGGCCCCGCCGTGGCGCTGCTGGCCGGGATTCGGGCGGCACTCGACGCCGCTCCCGACCGGCTCGCCGGTACCCGCGTGCTCATCCAGGCGGTGTCCGGCGAAGAGGGCGGCGCCATGGGCGTGTTCGGCACCCGCCCGCTGCTCCGCCGTGGCTGGTACGGCAGGCTCAATCTGTTCTGCGAGCCCACCGGCATGCGGCTGCTGTCGCGTTCCACGGCCGCGATGACCGCCTGTGTCCGGGTCGACGGGGACGACGCCATCGACGACCGCCCCGCCGCCGGGCACAACGCCACCGTCCTGCTCGGCCACCTCGCGCAACACCTCGCCACCCGGCTCCCGGAGCACGCGGCGGGCGGCCAGGTCTGTGTCGCGGGACTGCACACCGGGCACCTCCACAACCGGGTGTACGGGACCGGCCGGCTGCTGCTCAACTGCTCCTACCCCGACTCCGACACCGGCCGGGCGCTGGCCGACCGGCTGGAGCGGGACGTGGCCGACGGCATAAGGGAGTTCAGCGACTCCCACCGGACCCACCCGGTCCTGGCCCGCACCGCGGCGGACGCAGCGGCGATCACCCGTGTCGAGTGGCACAAGCGCGGTCTGCCCGCGCTCCGGGCCACCGAGGACCCCTGGGCCCTCGACCTGCTGACACCGGAGGGCGAGGCGGCCCGATGGCCCGCCGACGAACCCGCGTTCACCTGCGACGCCATCTGGATGGCGGGCCTGCCCGGTGCCCATACCGCCGTCCTCGGCCCCGGCGACCTCGACCGCAACCACGCGCACGCGGCGGGGGAGTACGCCGACCTGTCCGATCTCGAAGCCTTCGCCGGGGCGGTGAGCGGCATCCTCGTCCGCTTCGCCGCCCGGGAGCACGCCACCACAGGAGGAATGCGACAGTGACCCAGTCGACCGATGCCGCGCCGCACGGCGGGGTGACCATCCCGCACGACGCCCTCGTGGCCTTCACCACCGAGGTCTTCACCGGCCGCGGGGTACCGGAGGGCCGGGCCCGCACCGCCGCGGAGGCCCTCGTCCACGGCGATCTCACCGGACTCATCTCGCACGGCCTGGCCAACCTCACCCGGCTGTACCTGCCCGCCCTCGACGCGGGCCGCATCGACGCCACCGCGGAGCCGGAGAAGATCACCGACACCGGTGCCGCCGTCCTCCTCGACGGACGCCGGTCCCTCGGCCTGTGGGCGGCGTCGGAGGCACTGGAGCTGGCCGCCGACCGTGCGGCACAGACCGGCATCGCCCTGGTCACCATGCGCGACGCCACCCACTTCGGCTGCGCGGGACACCACACCGCCCGGATCGCCCGGCGTGGCATGGTGGCCTTCCTCGCCTCCAACTGCGGCCGCCAGCGCATCGCGCGCCCGCCGGGCGGCCGGGCCGCGATGCTGGGCACCAACCCGTTCAGCATCGCCGCGCCCGCCGGCGACCGCCCGCCGTACGTCCTCGACATGAGCACCACCGTGGTGCCGACGGGCAAGGTGCGGGCCGCCGCCCGCGCCGGGGAGCCGATACCGGAGGGCTGGCTGGAGGACGCCGAGGGGCGTCCGGTGACCGACCCCCATGCGCTCGACGCGGGCGAGGGCTTCCTGCGCTGGCTCGGCGGTGATCCGGCCACCGGCGCCTACAAGGGGTACGGGCTGGGGCTGATGGTCGAGGTGCTCGCCGCGCTGGTGCCCGGCGCCGGGCTCGGCCCCGCTCCGGAGGCCCTGAACGGCGACGGACAGCCCTCCGGGCGCGACGACGACATCGGTCTCACCGCCCTCGTCGTGGCACCCGGCGCGCTCCGCCCCGGCCCGGACTTCGGCGCCGATGCCGACAGTCTCTTCGGAGCGCTCCTGAACTGCCCGCCCCTCGATCCCGCCCGACCGGTGAGCTATCCCGGACGGCCCGAGGAGCTGACCGCGGAGCACCGCAGGAGGCACGGCGTACCGCTGTCCGCCCAGTGCCACGCCGAGCTCACCGCGCTCGCCGCCGAACAGAGCCTCGGTTTTCCCGAACCGGTCGTGGCGCAGGACGCTCTTCCCTCGGCGGGTGTGCGATGACCCCCCGCCCGGAAGTCCGGACCCGCGTCGGCCTCATCGGCCTGGGTGTCATCTCCAAGTTCTACGTCGCCGGCTTCGACCGGCTGCCCGGCCTCGACCTCGCCGCCGTGTGCGATCTGCGGCCCGACGCGCTGGAGCCGTTCCAGGACGTCGCCAAGTGCTACACGGGCCACGCCGAGCTCCTCGCCGACGCCGACGTGGACGCGGTCGTCGTGAACGTCCCCAACGACGCGCACGCCACCGTGTGCCGGGACGCCCTCGCCGCGGGGGTCGCGGTCTGTGTGGAGAAGCCGCTCGCCATCCGGGTCGAGGACGGCCGGGCGCTCGCCGCACTGGCCCGGGAGAAGGACGTAACCCTCTTCACCTCCTTCCACCGCCGCTACAACTCCGCCGTGCTGCGCCTGCTCGACGACGTCTCGGCGGCCGACTCCCCCATCCGCTCGCTCACCGTCCGCTACCTCGAACGCATCGAGGAGCATGCGGGCAGCGACCGCTGGTACCTCGACGCCGAGCGCTGCGGCGGAGGCTGCGTGGCCGACAACGGCCCCAACGCCTTCGACGTCGTACGACTGTTCCTCGGTGACGTCGAGCTGGCCGCGGCCGACGTCGTCCGCGACGAGCTGGGCACCGACCGCCAGGCCTCGGTCGACCTGCGCTCGACGGCCGGAGTCACCGCCCGGGTCGAACTCGACTGGGCGTACGAGGGCGAGGTGAAGGACGTCGCCGTCGAGCTCCGGGACGGCACCCGGCTGTACGCCGACATGCTCGACGGGCACCCCGAGTTCAAGGGTTCGCTCTGGCACGAGTACGTCGGCGTGCTCACCGACTTCGACGCACGCCTGCGGGGTGGGCAGGAAGCCTCCCGCGACGGCCTCGCCGCGCTCGAACTCGTCGACGCCGTCTACCGCGCGGAAGGAGCCACCCGGTGAACCCGGCCGAGGACGGCGGCAAACGCACCGTGCACGCCACGGTGGTGAAGGTGCTGACCCACCGCCGTGACGATCGGGGCATGCGCCTGGAGGAGTTCACCAGCCGCTGCGTCCGCACCGGAGAGGTGCACGAGCTGGTCACCACCGACCAGGCCGGCGATCCGCCCGGATCCCGCATCGACCGGGTCGGCTTCCTCGGCTTCGCCGAGATCCAGCGGGCCGGGGTGCTCGACCGCGGCGACGAGGTGTGGGTCGACGGCCGCCTCGTGGGCACCGTGCTCGGCTTCGACTCCTGCCACTTCCCCAACCACTACAACGTGCTCATCGCCGTCGACGACCTGGTCACGGGTCCCGACCTGGAACTGCGGCCGGAAACACCGCTGCTCTTCCGTCAGGTCCCGTCGGAAGCCCAAGAATCCGGAAGCAGAAGGGTGCAAGTCGCATGAATTCCGTCACCTTCGACGTGACTCCTCCGCACGCCCCCGGCACGACCTGGCGGCTCGACGCGGAGCTGTTCCTGCCACCCGGCAAGGCACCCGACACCGTACAGCTGCTGCTGCCGGGGCTCACCTACGACCGCCGCTACTGGACCGCTCCGGGGGCCCTCGACTACACCCGGCACGCGGTCGGCGAGGGTTACGCCGTCCTCGCCCTCGACCGCCCCGGCACCGGCGCGAGCGAGCACCCAGCCGCCGAACAGGTCACGGTGGAGAGCAACGTCGAGGCCGTGCACCAGGTGGTGGCCGCCCTGCGCCGGGGCGCTCCCGGACTGCCCGCCTTTCGCCGGGTGATCGCCGTCGGACACTCCTTGGGCTCCGGCATCGCCCTGATCGAGGCGGCCCGCCATCGCGATCTGGACGCCTTGGTGATCACCGGACTGCTGCACGCGGTCGGCCCGCTCTACCCGGAGGCGATGCCCGCCCTGTACCCGGCGACCGAGGACCCGTTGCTCGCCCCGACGAACCCGCCGGAGAACTACCTGACCACCCGCCCCGGCCGACGCGCCGCCCTGTACGAGCACCCGCCCGGCATCGACCCCGGTGTGTCCGCCTGGCACGAGGACACCAAGTCGACGGTGACCGCCGGGGAGGGCTTCACCCTGGATGCCATCTACCAGCCGGAGGTGGCCGCCGAGGTGCGGGTGCCCGTCCTGCTGGTCGTCGGCCAGGAGGACCGGCTCTTCGGCGGCGGGGACGCCTCCACCGAGGACGCCGCGTCCGTGGTCGCGTACGAGCGGAAGTTCTACACCGGCGCCACCGACCTGGAGGCGTTCGTCGTCCCGGACGCCGCCCACTCCCTCAACGTCCACCGCACCGCGCCGCGTTGGTATGCCGCCGCGCACGAGTGGCTCGACCGCCGCTGCCCCGCCCGTGAGCGCTGAGCCGAGAGGAGGCGACAGGACATGACCGACCGCAGCACCCGTCCGCAGGACGGCGGCCACGCCGTCGTCCTCGGCGGCAGCCTCGCCGGACTCTGCACGGCGGCCGCACTGGCCCCGCACATGGAGCGGGTCACGCTCGTGGAGCGTGACCGCTACCCGGACGAACCGGCCTGGCGCCGCGGCGTGCCCCAGGCCCGCCACACCCACAACCTGCTGGGCGCCGGCCAGCGCTCCCTCGAAGAGCTCTTCCCCGGCCTGCTCGACGAACTGCGCGACCTGGGCATGGTCGAGGTCCGCATGCCGCAGGACATGCTTCTCATGGTGCCGGGCGGCTGGGTGGACCGCTTCGAGGGCCCGCACATGGTCCTGTCCGGCTCACGCGACCTCCTCGACTGGGCCGTCCGCCGTCGGCTGCGGCAACTGCCCACCGTGGAGGTCCTGGAGGAGACGGAGGCCGTCGGTCTCGTCGCCGGACAGGGCGACACGGTCCGCGGCGTACTGCTCCGCGACCGGCGCCCCGAGGCGCGCGCCGGTGGGAACCAACCGTACGAGCAGGCGGCCGACCTGGTCGTGGACACCACCGGTCGCGGCTCCCGGGCCCCGGCCTGGCTCAAGGAGCTCGGCTACGGCACGCCCGAGGAGAGCGTCGTCGACGCCGGCTGCGCCTACTCCACCTGCATCCTGGAACCCGCTCCGGAGCACACCGCCGACTGGAAGTGCATCCTGCTCCAGTCCACACCCGAGGAGCCCCGCTCGGGCATCCTCAACCCCATCGAGAACGGCCGCTGGATGGTCTCGGTGGCCGGGCTCGGCGGCGAGCGCCCGCCGCTCGACCACGCGGGCTTCGTCGACTTCGCCAAAGGACTGCGCAGCACCGCCCTGTACGACGCGATCCGCGACGCGAAGCCCCTCGGCGACGTGTACGGCTCGGGTCGTACGGAGAACCGCTGGCGCCACTTCGAGCGGCTGACGCGCTGGCCCGACCGCTTCCTCGTGCTCGGCGACGCCGTCGGCGCCTTCAACCCGGCCTACGGACAGGGCATCTCCGTCGCAGGCATGAGTGCGCTGGTGCTGCGCCGGGCCCTGGAGCGGACCGCGGCCTCGGGCACCCACCGGATCCAGAACGGTCTGACCGCTGCCCTGCGGGGGCCGATCGCCGATTGTGTGGAGGCCGCCTGGATGCTGTCGGGCAATGCCGACCTGGCGTATCCGGGAGCCTCCGACGGTCCGCTGCCGCTCGCCGCACGGCTGGGCAAGCGGTATACCGACCGGCTGTTGAAGGTGGCGACCACCGACCGGACGGCGGCCCTGGCCCTGCTCGACATGACCCACCTGCTGGCCCCGCCCCAGGCCGTGTTCAGGCCGAGGGTGCTGGCCTCGGTCCTGCGCGGCCCGCGGAACCCGCCTTCACCGACCGCCCCGCCGCCCGCTCCGACCCGAACCGGCCCGCCCACCCGAGGAGAGCCCATGCCCGCCGAGCCCATGACCACCGAGTCCGAACGCATGGTGAAGGTCTACCGCAAGCGGGCCAAACGCTATGACCTGACCTCCAACCGGCTCTACCTCATAGGCCAGCGCACGATGGCCTACAAGCACCTGGCTCTGGAGCAGCTCGCGCTGCGCCCGGGCGACACGGTCGTCGACGCGGGCTGTGGCACCGGCCACAACCTGCCGCTGCTCGCCGAGGCCGTGGGGCCGACCGGCCGGGTGATCGGCGTGGACCTCACCGACGCCATGCTGGAACAGGCGGAGGACCGGGTGCGGCGCGCGGGCCTCTCCCAAGTCTCCCTGGTCCAGGCCGACCTGACGACGTGGGAGTATCCGGAGAACGTCCGTGGGATCACCGCCTGCTTCTCGCTGACGCTCATCAGCGAGTACGCCAAGGTGGTCGAGCGCGGCTACGAGGCGCTCGCGCCCGGCGGGCGCTGGGTGGTCCTCGACTACCGGCTGCCGGGCTGGTGGCCGGACCGGCTCATCCCCGCGCTGGGCCCGATGATCGCCCCGTTCGGCGGCGACACCAGCATGGTCCAGCGCCACCCGTGGGAGCCGATCCAGGAGGGCGCCGCCCGTCACCGCGTGCTGACCCGGTACGGCGGATGGGTGTACGTCGCGGTCGGGGAGGCCGCGGGGCGGTAGGACCCGATCCGCCCGAAGCGCGGATCTCGGCGCATTTCCACCCACAGCGACAGTCGATCACAGTCAGTGATCACCGCATCGAACTGGACGAATGATCCCCCGCCCGGAAGGCGGTCACCTGGATGCATATGCACACCTGAACGCAGTACGTCACACGGACCCCACACGAAACGTTGCGCCGCCGGACCGTGCGGAGCCCGGTCGGCGCAACGTCCGAGTGCCCCGGTCGGCCGGTTCGATCACGGATGGCGACGTTCGGTTACCGCATGGCCGAAACCTGTAGCCAAACAACCGAACAATCTTGGAATCTCTGGTCATGCGCCCCGACAGGCACTTAAGTACCTGTCGGGCACTCGCTGACGGCCAAAAGCGAAAGCCGTCGGCCGGGTTGCGCGTCGGCGGCCGTCCCCCCACGTCCCAACTGTCACGAGGGTCCTACTGCCTATGCCCGCCAGTGCACACCGGTCGGTGTCGTGCTCACACCACCCGGTGAGCCGCAGCGCTCACGGCAGCGGCCCGTGCCCGGTCCGGCCGGGGTGGCTCTGATGGAGGGTTCGAACCCGGCCGGTGGGGTGGGCCCGGCCGGCCGGGACACAGATCTCCATGCGGCGGTGCAGGACATTCAGGCGGGCTACTGGATGCAGATGCGTCAGGTGCTGGCCCGCACGGGCACCTGGCCGCAGTGGACGTCCCGCACCCAGGTGCTGGGCGTCGTCGCGGCTCAGGCCAACGTCGTGGAGTTGTGGCTCAAAGAGGAACCGGAGAGCCTCTCCGCCCGCGTGATGTACGCCAGGGTCGCCACCGAACGGGTGCTGCAGGCCCACCGGAAGCAGTGGGCGCGTGACTACCGCAAGGCAGAGGACCTGGAAAAGCTGGTGACCCGGGCCCGGGAGGCGTGCCAGAAGGCGAGCGAGGGAAACCCCGACGACGCGGTCCCGTGGATCTGCCGCCTGGCCCTGGCCGAGGCGGACCGAACGGGAAACCACCCGGAACATCACATGGCTCCGCCGCCCCATGAGTACCTGCTGCCCGGCGGGCCTTGGGGCCTGCTGGGGGAAGTGCACCGACGGGATCCGTTCAACCGCGAGGCGTGGCACCGCATGTCCCAGGCGCTCCAGGCCCGTCCGGGGCCGGCGGGCCGCCAGGCGGTCGCGACAGACTTCGCCCGCTGGACGGTCTCCTTCGCACCGCCCGACTCGCCGCTGCTCCTGCTGCCCCTCTACGCCCGCGTGCAGGAGCACCGGGAACGACGGGACCACGGCGCCTCGGTCATGCTGAACCTCCTGTGGACCAGGGAGGACACCACCCGGGCCATCACGCAGGCCTTCGAGGGCTGGTTCCGGAAGGCCGAGCCTGCCACCAGTTCCCAGCTGGATCTGAACTACCTCGCATACGCCTTGGCGAGGGGCGGCTTCGCCCAGTGGGCCACCGAAGTGTTCGCCGCCATCGGCGACTTCGCCACTCCCGCCCCGTGGCACTACGACGCCCGCTACCCCGCGGAGCAGTGGCGGAGGGCCTTCGAGGAGGACCGTGTCGCCTGCCTGAGGTCCCACCCGAGACAAACGGGAGAGCGCCCCTGACCGACGATCCGGCCCCCGGGCAGGTTCCGCCACGTCCCCGGCGGGGCCGCCACACCCCGCCACCCGCCAACGCGGCCAGGCAGCCACCCCGCCTGCACCCCCACCTCAGCTTTCCTGTGCGGAGAACCCATGACTTCGATACGAACACCGCGCCAGCAGCAGAATCCGGTCGACCACGACGGTGAGGACGCACGCATCCTCCAGTCGCTGGGCTACACCCAGCAACTGCACCGCCGGATGGGCGCCTTCGGCAATTTCTCGGCCTCCCTGTCGGTCATCTCGATCATGTCGGGGACCTTGCTGCTGTTCGGCTACGGCCTGAACTCGGGAGGCCCCGCGGTGATCACGTGGGGGTGGCTCGCCGTCGGACCGCTCGTGTTGTGCCTGGCCGCGGCCCTGGCGGAGATCACATCGCGCTACCCCACGAGCGGCGGCCTGTACTACATGGCCCGCCAGCTCGGAGGCGAGCGGTGGAGCTGGTACACCGGCTGGCTCAACCTCCTGGGCCTGCTCGGCGGAATCGCCGCCCAGGACTTCGGCATCGCGACGTTCACCGCCGCGTGGCTGAACCTGCAGTTCGACTACACGGCGAGCTCGGGCTCCTTGCTGGTCATCTACGCGGTCGTCCTCGCGCTGCACGCGGTCCTGAACCTCTTCGGGACCCGGCTGATGAACATCCTGACGTCCGTCAGCGCGTGGTGGCACCTGGCAGGCGCCGTCGTCATCATCGGCTCCCTCGCGTTCGTGCCCTCCCACCACCAGTCGGCCGGCTTCGTCTTCTCCGAGTTCACCAACAACACCGGCTGGAGCGCGCCGGTGTACGTGGTCCTGCTCGGCATGCTGCTGCCGGTCTTCGCGCTGGCGGGCTACGACACCTCGGCCCACCTGAGCGAGGAGACCAACCACGCCTCCGTCGCCGCGGCCCGCGGGGTCTTCCGCTCGGTGGCGGTGTCCTGGATCGCCGGCGGCATCCTGCTGACGACGCTGCTGTTCGCCATCCAGGACTACGCGGGGACCCTGGGCAGCGAGACCGGTGTACCGGTGGCGCAGATCCTGCTGGACGCGCTCGGCATGGCGGCGGCCAAGGCCCTGCTGCTGGTGATCATCGTGGCCCAGTTCCTGTGCGGCTACACCGTGACCGCCAGCGCCAGCCGGATGATCTACGCCTTCTCCCGGGACGGCGCCCTGCCCGGATCCTCGCGCTGGAAGAAGGTCAGCCCCCGCACCGCCATCCCCGCCAACGCGGTCTGGCTCGCGGTCGCCGTGGCTTTCGTGCTCGCGCTGCCGTCGTTGTATTCCTCGACGGCGTTCGCGGCGGTGACCGCCATCTCGGTCGTGGGATTCACCTCGGCCTACGCCATCCCGGTGCTGCTGCGACTGCTCCACCGCGACCGATTCACCCCGGGCCCCTGGCACTTGGGCCGCTGGAGCCAGCCGATCGGCTGGGTGGCAGTGGTGTGGGCGGCCGCGGTCACGGTGCTGTTCCTGCTGCCGCAGAGCAGCCCGGTCACCACCACCACGTTCAACTACACTCCCGTTGCCGTGGTGGTGGCCTTCCTCATCGCCGCCCTGTGGCGGCGCTTCGGACGCGACTCGTACCACGTGCCGCACTCCAGCTCCCCCACCGAGGACAAGCAGTTCGAAGGCATCATCTGATGGCAGCGACACCGCATGCCGCACCTGCAACGACCACAACTACTCCCGGGAGTACGGTGACCGACCTCACGGAGTCCACCGAATCGGTACAGCAGCTCACCGTGGCCTGGCGCGGCCTGGTGCTCGACCGCGACGCGGACGCGGATGTGCGCGACCTCCCCGGCATCGCGGTTCGCTGGGCCGACTGCCGGTTCTCGTTCTACAACTGCATCACCCTGACCGACACAGGAGCAGGCGCCGAACTCCTCGCGCAGCGACTCGCCCAGGCGGCGGACATCATGCGCGCGAAGAAGCACCCGGGCTTCCTGTGGCTCTTCGAGGACCTCATCGAAGAGGAGGCGCGCCCCACGCTGGCCAAGGCGGCCGAGCAGGCCGGCCTGCAGTACGCCTTCCCCGGCCGGGGCATGGCCGGCGACCTGCTGCCCATCCCCGACCCGGTCCACCCCGACCTGACGTTCGTGCGGGTGAGCACCGACGAGCACTTGCGGGCCTACGCGGACCTCCAATCGAGCGCCTACGGCTTCCCGTTGGAGGAAGGCCGCGACGGCCTGGTCGGATCCGCGTACTGGAAGAGCGAGATGTACGCCTACCTCGCCATGCGAGGCGACGTTCCGGTGGCGTGCGCCGCAACGGTCGAAGCGGAAGGCCGTCTGTTCGTCGCCTTCGTCGCCACCGACCCGCAGTGGCAGCGCAGGGGCTACGGCGAGGCGGTCACGCGCAAGGCGCTCTACGAGGGCTCCCTCGCCACCGGGCTGACCCGGGCCACGCTGCACGCCACGGTCGCCGGGGCCCCCGTGTACCCGCGTATCGGCTTCACACCCAACTCCCCCGTCCACTTCTATGGCCTGCAGGACTGAGCGCCCGCCCCGAAGGAATTGAACATCCGCTTCACACGCCGTCCTTGTGCCCGTTCGCGGCGAGCAGCTGCTCCATGCTCTTGTGGGCGGGGGCGGCTTTCTCGTTGCTCTCGTCGTGGAAGAGCCGGAGGTACTGGATGAGGGCGCCCACGCACGTGTCGCGCTTGTCGTACTCCGCGTTGTCGACGAGCTGACAGTCCTTGGAGATCTCCCTCGTCCGCCCGTCCGGACCGGTGTACAGGGGATGCCAGATCAGTTTCACGTTCGGGTTCAGCCGCTGGACGCGTTGGAGCTCCGGGACTTCCAGCCGGATGAGGATGCTGTCGGGAGAGTAGGCCCGCACGAAGATGTGTACGGGGCCGGTGGCGAGGGACACGAAGGCCTTGGACAGGATGCTCCACATCGGCCCTGTCAGCTTCCAGTCCGGATGCATCTCCAGGACGTTGAGCACGCTGCCGATCCGGGTCCGCGCCAGCGGTGTGTGGCCCTGCTCGTACGCGTAGTCATTGACCTCGATGCCACCGGCCCACAGGGCCATGGTGGGCGTCTTGATCTCCAGATGCCGCGTCATCAGCTTGACGAACTCCTGGTACCACGTGTTCGTCGCACGGATCTCGCGCTGCTCCTGGCGGTCACTCGTCTTCGCCGCGGCCTCGTCGTTCAGCGCGCCCTGCGAGTCGACCCCGCCGAGCAGGAGTTGCCAGGCGTTGTCGGCATCGGCTTGGGGAATGCCCGCGGCCTTTGTCAGCTCCTGGTACGTCGCCCACTCGGGGTGCTCCGTAGGCCTCGTGGCGTAGTGCTCGTTCAGGGCACCCGCCTGACGCTGCACCCAGTGGGTGGCCGCCGCGTTCCCGGCGCGCCGCTGAAGCGCGGCCATACCGGTGAGGGGCACCCCACGCCCACCACCGGCCCGCGTCGTCGCCTGCGCCTCCGCGACTCTCCGTTGCTCGCGCATGCTCTCTCGTCCTTCTGGTCGATGTCACGGAGCCTAAAGAGGCAGGGGGTGAACGGACGAGGTACGAGGGGGCAGTTCTGAGGGCACGCGCGTCTCCCCGAGGAGGAGACCGGGATCGCACGCAATAAGTTCAGCGTCGTCGACGCTCATCCGGGATGCTGGTCGTCATGGATGAAGTCAAGATCGTCGTGGCCCATTCCGAGCGCGCGACCCTGCGCGTCGGCGACGTGTTCCTGAAGGTGGACACCGACCAGGCGCGCATCGACGCCGAGGTCGAGGCGATGGCCACCGTGCCCGTCCCGACCCCGGAGATCCTGTGGCTCAAGCCGCCCGTGATCGCGATCGCCGCGGTTCCGGGGGCGACGCTCGGCCGCCTCGGCGAGCCGTCGACCGCGTCACCGGCGGCGTGGGCCTCGGCGGGCGCGGCCATCCGGAAGTTGCACGACGCGCCGCTGCCGGTCCGGGTCGGCCGGGCCGGGCGGGGGCTCGACGAGTTGAGGGCGGAACTCGACGGCGAGTGCGAGTCACTCGTGGCGAAGGGGCTCCTGCCCGCCGACCTGGTCACCCGCAACCGCCAGGTCGCCGAGGCCGCACTCCGGCCCTGGACCCCGGCGTTCACGCACGGCGACCTGCAGATCGCCCACGTGTTCGTCGACGGCGACAGTGACGAGGTCACCGGCATCATCGACTGGTCCGAGGCGGGCCGGGGCGACGCCCTGTACGACATCGCCACCTTCACGCTCGGCCACGAAGAGCACCTCGACGACGTCATCGCCGGGTACGGCGCCGATGTCGACCTCGACGTGATCCACGCATGGTGGTCGCTGCGCAGCCTGCTGGCAGTGCGCTGGCTGCTCGAGCACGGCTTCGACGCGTTCGCACCGGGCTGTGAGGTCGACGTACTCAAGTCCCGGATGTGAGGCGTCGGGGCCCGACTGCTGTGGCGAGGAGGCGGCCCGGACCGTCATGGCGTGGGCACGGTGGCACGGGGCTCTTCCCGTGACGCCTCGGCGGCCGACGCGAGTCGCTGCTGCATGCGCAGATGACGGAACTCGTAGTGCGCGCCGGACTGCCGTAGCACTCCCCTGCGGTGCGCCTCGTCGAGGAACGTCATGATCCGCCACGGCAGCCGCCTCGTCAGCGCCAGCCAGACACGGGCCACCGCCAGTTGTCCCCACGCGGTGAGCGCGAGTGCGGCGGTCCCCATCGGCACCCACATCTGTGCCGCGACGTGGTCGAGCCCGCCCCGCGCAGCGAACGCCCACGCCAGGACGACACACACCCCGCCCGTCATGACCGCCACCACCCCGGACCGGGACAGCGACGCCATGCGGTCCGTGCGCAGCGTGACTTGCGGATTGGCCGCCCGGATGAGATCGGACGGAGTGCTGAGCGCACGGTAGAGACCGGAAGCAGGGCCGCCGATCAGTGCGATCAGGACTCCGCCCATGGCACCGGGGAGAAGGAAACCCTTGAGCGGGTGCCGGGCGGCGCTCTGTGCGAGCCAGGTCCGGGACCGCTCGGGTAGCTCCGGCAGCATGTTCACCGCGTCGGCCACGATGTGGCCGTCGACGAGTATGCGCAGGTCGCCCTGGGCGACGCGGAAGGTCACCGGTGCGTCGAACGACTCGCACTTCTGGCCACAGCTCGGCGGGCGGCTGCCGTGCGGATATGCCGTGGGCCGGGCGTCCTCGTGCGGGTACACCAGGATGACGGCGATCTCCGTCGAGGACTCGACGGTGCGCACTCCGTCTGGTGCTTCCCGGTGCGACCAGTTCCCGAGCCTCGTGCCGTTCAGGTCGGGCGCCCTCGATGTCTCCACCGCGGAGAACGCGCAGGCGACGGCGCCCACCGTCCCGCCCGCCGCCACTCCGACGAGCAGGCACACAGCCCAGCCGTGTACAAGCCCGGTCACGAAACGTCGGGCGATGCGGCCCTCACTGGCATGGGAAACGCCCGTCCGCGCCCCCTGGCGCCCCGCTGCCGCCCACAGGCACAGGGCCGCGGTGAAGCACAGGGCGCCGGCCACCGTCGGCCACGTGCCGATGCCCTGCCCGAGCAGCCACGGCTTGACGACGACGAGCCCGGCCAGGGCGAGCACGCCGCTCCCGGCCCGTGCCGCGAGCCGACCGGCAGGACTGCCCGCCCAGGGCAGCCCGAGCGGCACCGCATGACGGGCCAGCCCCGCGACCCCGAAGTACAGGGCGATCAGTACGCCGAAGACCGCGCCCCCGAACAACTCGGCCACCCAGCCGTCCGTGACCGTGCCGAACTCCAGCCCGAACTGCACGGAGCCTCCGTTGAGGCCGTACCCGAGGGTGGCCACGGCGGCCGTCGCCATGCAGACCGTGAGCTGCCGGGGCAGGGCCGTGCGCCCTTCGCGACGCGCCACCGACACGGGCAGGAGCAGGGCCAGCCCACCGGCGAATCCGACCAGGTTGCCGACCAGATTGGCGGCCAGCGACGGCTTGTCGTCGAAGACGAAGACTTCGCCTCCGACGCTGGAGAGCAGGATGGGGGCAGCCAGGACGAACGTGATCGCCTGCGCGAGCAGGGCGGGCGCCGCCAGCCGCAGCACCCGCGGCACACAGAGATACAGCTCCCACCAGGCAAGCCGCTTGGAATCCCGCCGCTCCAACTCCAGGGCCAGCCACGCCAACCAGCGCCTGGCGTCCGCGGCGCGCCACCGGGAGTCGCCGCCTTCGCCGCCGAACGCCGCCGGCACGAACGCGTCGAGGAGATGCTCTTCGATCCCGGCCACCGTCCCGAAACGGGACTCGTCGAGGAGCTCTCGGGGATCGCGGGACACATCGCCGTACACCGTGCGGGCCAGGGCCACCATGAGCGGGTTGGTCAGGATCTGCCGGAGCGCGTCGGCCGCCAGGGGCCGTGAGTCCTCCCGCAGGGCTTCCAGCACCGGCGTCCACACCGTCGTGCGGCGATCACGGGGACCGGCCAACGGACGCGCGGTGCGCTCCAGATATGACGTCGCCTCGGCGAACTCCAGCGGCAGCAGTTCGAGCACCTCCGCGCCCGTGAGCACGTCGCTCCACGCGACCGTGGAGCGCCAGGACGTGGTCCGCGAGGTGACGAGCACCGGCATGCCGTCGTCCAGTTCGGCGTTGAGCCTGCGCATCGCGGTGCCGTACAACGCCGGGGGCAGTTCGTCGAAGCCGTCGAGCACAGGCGTGATCAGCCCCGCGTCGAGCAGCGCCCCGGCCAATGAGGTGCCGTCGGTAGTGGCGGCCAGGGGCCGGTACTCCGCCACGAGCCGCTCGCGGAGCCAGACGCGCAGCGGGGTGGTGCCCGGGTCCCAGGCCGCCAGCGGGAAGATCACGGGCACCGCCGCGCCGGACGTGCGCTGCTTCAGAAGATCGAGCGTGCAGCACACGGCGAGCACGCTCTTGCCCGAACCGGGGCTTCCGAGTACGACCATGCGCCTGGACGGCACCTCTTCGAAGGCCGTGGCGATCGATGCCAGACAGTTGCCGCCGGGCAGGTGCTCCGGCACCGGGCGATCACACCAGATGTTCCGCGTGTCGTCCGCGAGCAGCCTGTCGGCCCACCTCCAGCGGACGTTCAGCGGCTTCGGGTCCTGCAGCCGCCGCAGCCGCGCCTCCTGCGCCCATTGGACCCGTACCGCCTCGGCGAGCGCATCGGCGGTCTGCCGCAGCACAGCGCCGAGTTCCGGGGGCGTGTCCGTGCGACGCAGGACGTCCACGAGCAAGGCCACGACGGACACCATGACGCCGACCACGGACACGACGAACGCGGGTCCGTCGTACTGCGCTTCCGCACCGTGCTCTCCGCCGACCCGGCGGAGCGTGACGGCCAGCACGACCAGCGCCGCACAGGCGACGCCGACCCACAGCCTGCGTCGTGTCCAGATTCCCCGCCCCCGCATGCCGTCCCCTCCGTACCCCTCGCCCCGTGTGGAACCGAGCGTTTCAAGGAGCAAGCACCTGGCGGCGGGTCAGTGCACTTCTACAGCGGGGCGCTTAGTAGTGAACGGGGTGGCCTGTGTGTCGTCTGCGCGCCGGAGGTGTACGCCGTGCGTGCGCCGGACGGGCCGTGTGGTTCATTGCCGGGGCAGACTGACGGCGTCCTGGTCAGCCAGACGTTCGGCCGCCGACCCGCCGCAGACACGACATCATCCCCGCCCCCGCAGTGCCCCTGCCGATCGGCAGTCCCGCTCGTCACCGACCCATCAGGAAGGCCCTAGTCCGAGGCACGGCGCCCGTTGACGACGGCGCGTACGGCCCGGTCGCCGCGGGGGTCGGACATCAGGCGGGCGAGGTCCCACCAGCGCAGCAGCAGTGCCGGGTAGTGCGGCGGGATCGCGGCCATGAAGTCCCGGTCGAACCGTGCGCGGACGCTCTCGTGGCGCAGGGCGGTGCGGATGTCGTCGAGGGACGGCGGGCGGTGGCGGATTGCGGGCGGCAGTGTGGCCTCGTACTCCGGTGCCAGCGTGCGGCCGGGATGGACCAGGACGTTCCCGCCCAGCGCGGCGGCGACGTCGTCCTCCAGTTCCTCCTGGGTCTGCACGGCACGCTCCCACCAGTGGTCACGGAAGGCGACGACGGCCTCGGGGTCGCCCAGGTCCAGGGCGTCGCGCTGCTCGTCGAACTCCTCGCGCTCGTCGCCGGGCAGGGCCTCCCGGATCGCGCCGGGAGTCTTCGCGGGATGGCGCGGCGGGGCCTGGCCGAGGTGGCGCGCCCACCGGTCCCCGCGCTCCTCGTCCGCGGGCGGTCCCCACACCAGAGCGCCGCGCAACATGCCGGGCTTCTCCGGGCCGGCCCCGCCAAGGGGGCTTCCAGGCTGACCGCCATGAGTTCCAGGTAGGCGGGCAGCGACTCGCGCTCGCGCTCGCCGTACCTGGTCCACTGGCACACCTCCCCGGTCTCACCGTCCAGGTAGAGGCCGTAGACGGTGTTGTCGGGACTGAAGGAGCAGAACGGTATCCAGGACGGTTTCCACAGCACCAGGGCGTCCGCATCCGCGGTGCCGTCCTCACCGTGCGCCTCCTGGAACCCCCTCTGCATCCGGTGGACCTCGACCACGGCGTCGAGCGGCATCAGGGCCCAGTCGCCCAGCATGAGCCCCGAACCGTCCACGCCGTCCTCACCGGCGGACAGCCGCCACAGCGCCTTCAACTCCTCCGGAACGCTCACGCCGAGGGCTTCTTCCAGGGCCGCGAGCTCGTCGTCGGAGGCGCCGGGCCTGAGGGCCCCGTACGACGGCGGGGTGTACTCGGCCAGCCATTCCACGATCCGGCTCCATGCCCGGGTGACGCGCACATCCGCTGCTGTGTCAGTGGTCATGAGCACCACACTCGCACTGCGCCCCGGCCCATCACGTATCGGGGCCCGAGCGTTCAGGCTGCACATGCCCTAAGGGGAGGCCTTGATGGCCTGTTGGGGCAGCGTGCGGGCAGTTAGGGCACCGCCTGTGACGGAACGAAGACGCGGCGGGGAGCCGCCCGTAACTCGGTGAGAACTACAAATAGTTACGACCGCACACACCGCCACCACTCCTGGGGGAACACCATGCAGAAGACCCGCATCACCGCTCTCGCCGCCGTCAGCCTCGCCGCCGCCCTCTCACTCACCGCCTGTAACGGTGACGACTCCGGAACGGACACGTCCTCCCAGGGCTCCTCGTCCTCCAACTCCTCCTCGTCCTCGAACGGTGACGCGAAGTCGGAAGGCGGCTCGGGCTCGGGCAGCTCCGAAGCCGGCAACAAGCAGTCGGGATCCGGCGAGGACGTCAAGGACGAGGCAGCCGCGGGCGGCGCGAAGCAGGGCGGCACCAAGGCGACGTTCTGCAAGACGGAGGACCTGGCCATCGACGCGCAGGACGCCGCGCCCGACGAGAGCACCGGCCGGATCGACATCACCATGATCAACCGGGGTTCGACCACCTGCTCCGCCACGGGCTTCGCGGGCGTCGACATCAAGGACGAGGACAACACCTCCAGCCCCATCGAGCGCGGCCAGGCCCAGCCGCGCGTCACCACCCTCAAGCCCGGCGACGCCGCCGTCTTCAACCTCGCCTACGACATCGACAGCTCCGGCAAGAGCCTCGCCTCGCCGACCCACATCCTGGTCACGCCCCCGAACGAGACCCACACCGTGACCCTGGACTGGCCCACGGGCGCCGGGGACATCAAGGGCGCCTACACCGACGTCCAGGTCTACCCCACCCACACCACCAAGTAGCCCGCTTCGCCGGGCTGTGCGCGGCAGGCTCCGGAGCGATCTTCCCGCAGCGCGGTCCCCGGATCAGAGGCTGCTGTCGATCCCGGTGACCGCGGGAGGGCCGAGCGGGGCATCGGCTTCCTCGATGCCCGCCTCCCTCAGGGCAGCGCTGACGAGCCTCGTGGCGGTCAGTTCGGCCTCGTAACGGTCAGGTGCTTCGACTTCCAGACGGATCGAGAAGGTGTTGTCCTCGTTCAAGGTGAGCAGGTCAAGGCCTTCGCTCTCGCTCACGTCCGTGTGCTGTGAAGCCAGTGCCCTCTCCAGAGTCGATCGTGTCGAGCCGGTGACGTCGGTGAGAAACGTGCCGGGGACGGTGATGACGAAAGTGGTCATGGCGACTCCTCGTACGGGATGGCACTTGTACGGTTCCTGCTGCCCCCATCGTTCTGCCTTGAACGGCAACCCGCACCCGAGACCCCCTTGCCGGGTGCGGGCGAGGACCTCACACTGCGGGGCACGGGGGGAATGGGGAGCTGATGGCAGCATCGGTACGACGACGGCGTCGGCGTCGGCGGTTACGGAAGAAGACGCGCCGACAGGTGCAGCTCTTGGGGACCGCGGCCGCGGCAGTCGCCGTGGTGTGGACGGCCGGGAACTGGGCGAGCGTGTGGCCGGTCCTGGTGGCCGTGGTGGTTGTGGCCGTGCTGGGCGGTGCCGGGTACGGGCTCTGGCAGGCGCACCGCGCCGCGGTCGGGAAGGACCGGGCGTGGCGGCTGGAGGAGGAGGCCCGGGCTCGGGAACTGTCGATGGCGGAGGTCGACGCGCTCTCCTGGCAGGACTTCGAGCGGTACGTTGCCGACCTGTGCCGTCGGGACGGCTGTACGCAGGTCGTCGTCAGCGGGAAGAGCGGTGACCTCGGCGCCGACGTGATCGGCTACCTCGCGGACGGCCGCAAACTGGTGATCCAGTGCAAGAAGTACGCGCCCGAGCGCAGTGTGTCCTCGCAGGACATGCAGAAGTTCCTCGGCACGGTCCGCGACGAACACGGCGCGGATGTCGCCCTGTTCGTCACCACCGGCCGCAGGTTCACTTCGGCCGCCTTGGGCCTGGCGGTGCGGCACGACATCATCGCGCTCCACCGCGATCTGCTGGGGGCTTGGGTCAAGGGCGCCCGGCTGGACAGCCTGATCCCGCTGAACGGCCACGGCCACGGCGGCGGCCACGGTCGTACGCAACGCCGCTCGCGTGCCTGACGGAGCCCACCGGCCCACTCCAGCCTCAGCTGTGCGGAACGATCCCCACCGGACACGCCGCATGATGCAGCACCGCGTGGTCGACCGGACCGAGCCGCAGGCCGACACGGCCGTTGCGTCGACGCGCGCCGACCACGAGGAGGTCGGCCGTGCGGGAAGCGGCCAGCAGTGCCGTGCGCGCGTGGCCTTCGACCGTCCTGCGGTGGACCGGGATGTCGGGGTGGGCGGCCCTCGCGTCCCGCGCGCACTCGTCGAGTCGCGCCTCCGAGCGCTGTTGATGTTCGTCGGGGAGCGTCGTCGGGAAGTCGGGGACTTCCCTGGCGGGGCAGCGCCAGGCGTGGACGACGGTGACGGAAGCGCCGAGCAGGTGTGCCTCACGGAAGGCGAAGTCCACGGCGGGAGCCGCCTCTCGCGGGTCGCCGACGCCGACGACGCTGCGGTGGTCTCGCGCGATGGCCTCCTCGTAACCGCGTACGACGATGACCGGCGACTCGGCGTGCGCGGCGACCGAGAGGCTGACCGAACCGAGCAGCATCTCGGCGAGCTCGCCGTGTCCCCGGTTGCCGACCACCACCGCGCCCGCCTCTGAACCGAGGCGCACGAGTGCCAGGGCCGGGTCGTCGTGGAGGACCCCGCTCGTCACCTTCACGGCGGCTTCGTCCACCGCCCGGTCCAGCGCGCGCACGCTCGGTGCCTAGCCGTCGCCCCCCACGATCAAAGGCTTGTCCACGACGACACCACCTCTCGATACGCCCCGGACCCTGCCACCGCGGAACGCGACCGGGCAGGGGCGGAACGGCCCCCGTGGGGGACGTTCGGCCCCTGGCGGCTGCCTCCGCGGCCTCGCACAGTGGCAGCACGCTCAGCGGAAGGAGCTGGGAGAGCGGTGCGAGAAGTGAGCGTGCGGACACGGATCGCGGTGATCGGTGTCGGGAACGAGTTCCGCCATGACGACGGCGTGGGACAGGCGGTGATCGCCCGGCTGCGCGAGCGGGCCGACACCCGGCCCCTGCCGACGGGCACGGTGCTCGCCACCTGCGACGGGGACCCGGCCCGGCTGATCGGTCTGTGGGAAGGGGCGGCCCTCGCGGTCGTCGTGGACGCCGCTCACGCGCATCCGGCACGTCCGGGACGCGTCCACCGGTTGGCTCTCGACGAGGGGTTACCGGATCGGCCGCCGACGACCAGTTCGCACGGGCTGGGGCTGGGTGAGGCCGTCGAACTCGCCCGGATTCTGGGACGACTGCCGGGCCGCCTCGTCGTGTACGGGGTGGAGGGCGCCGACAGTTCGCTGGGCATCGGTCTGTCGACGCGTGTCGAAGCCACGGTGGAGCCGCTCGCCGGAGACATCGAGGACGAGGTCGCACGGCAGGGCGGCGTCGGCGCGTGCGGCTGAGAGGTGAGAGGCGGGGTGGTCATGGCAGAGCGCACCACGCTCCACGGAGAGCACCCCGCTCTCCGTGCGGAACGCACCGCACTCCGCTTCGAAGTGTTCGGCACGGTCCAAGGAGTGGGGTTCCGTCCCTTCGTCCACAGGCTGGCGACCGGTCTCGGCCTGGACGGCTGGGCGGCCAACAGCGCCGGGCACGTCCGGGGCGAGGTGGCCGGTCCGCCGCAGGCGGTACGGGAGTTCACGACGCAGCTGCGGACGGCGGCCCCTGCTCTGGCCCGGGTGCGGGAGGTGAGGGTCACGGAGATGCGCGGGCGTACCCCGCCACCCACCACGGGCTTCGTCATCCGAAGCAGCCGCCCAGGCGACACACCGGGTGACAAACCGTCGGAGGCACCGCGAGAGATCCCGCCCGACGCCGCCATCTGCGCCGACTGCCTGCGCGAGCTCCTCGATCCGCACGACCGCCGGTTCCGGTATCCGTTCGTCAACTGCACCGACTGCGGCCCCCGCGCGACCGTCATCGAAGACCTGCCGTACGACCGGGTCCGCACCACGATGCGGCACTTTCCGCTCTGCGCGGCCTGCGCGGCGGAGTACCGCGACCCCGGCGACCGGCGTTTCCACGCCGAACCGCTCGCGTGCCCGGTCTGCGGGCCGCGCCTCTCCTGGGGCGAGCTCGTCGCGGAGGCCGCGCTGCGCGCCGCGGTCGAGACGGTGGCAAGGGGCGGCATTGTCGCGGTGAAGGCGCTCGGCGGCTATCAGCTGGTGTGCGACGCCACCGATCAGCAGGTGGTGCAGACGCTGAGGGAGCGCAAGAACCGGCCCGCCAAACCCTTCGCGGTGATGGTCCAGGACGTCGACGGCGTAAGGGAGTTGGCCCGTCCGACCCAGGGCGAGCAGCTCGCGCTGGAGTCGATGGCACGCCCCGTGGTGCTGCTCGCGTCACGAGAGGCCGGACTCGCCCCCGCGGTGCACCCCGGGAGTGACCGCATCGGTCTCTTCCTGCCCACCACCGGGCTGCACCACCTCCTGGTCCGCGAGCTCGCCCGTCCGCTCGTCGTCACCAGCGGCAACCTCGCGGGCGAACCGATCGCCACCGATGACACGGAAGCGCACCGGGCGCTTGCGGCGGTCGCCGACGGCTTCCTCGGGCACGACCGGCCCATCCACGCGCGCTACGACGACTCGGTCGTCCAGGTCGTCGAAGGCTCCGTGCTCACCGTTCGCAGGGCGCGAGGTCTCGCACCCGCACCGCTGCCCTTGCACGTCGCGGCCCCCGTGCCCTTGATCGCCGTCGGCGCGCAGCTGAAGCACACGTTCGCGCTCGCGGAGGGCCATGACGCGCATGTGTCGCCGCACGGCGGTGATCTGGCGGACGCGGCCGCCCTCGACGCCTTCACGCACGCGTACGACGGTCTTGTGCGGCTCACGGGCATCACCCCGCGTGCCGTCGCGCACGACCTGCATCCCGGCTATCTCTCCACGCAGTGGGCGCAGGCGCAGACCTTGCCCCGCTTCCCCGTCCAGCATCATCACGCCCATGTGGCGGCGTGCGCGGCCGAGCACGGGGTGCGTGGGCCCTTCCTCGGCGTCGCCTACGACGGCCTGGGGCTCGGTGCCGACGGGACGCTGTGGGGAGGGGAGATCCTCGTCGCCGACCTCACGGACCACCGACGGGCGGGCCGGTTCGCGACCGCACCGCTCCCGGGCGGCGAGGCGGCGGTCCGCCACCCGTACCGGATGGCTCTCGGCTATCTGCACGGCACCGAACTCCTCGGCAGCCCCCGGCCATACCCCTGGTTGACGAAACCCTTCACCGACCGGATCGATCCGGACGAGGCCGCAGTCGTACGCGCCATGGTGGCCCGGGGCATCAACTCCCCGCGCGCCTCCAGCGCCGGACGGCTCTTCGATGCCGTGGCGAGCCTGCTCGGCCTCGCCGATTCCGTCAGTTACGAAGGAGAGGCCGCCGCCGCTCTGGAGGGGGCGGCGAGCGGCGTGGACGCCACACCGCTCGCCCACCGGCTGGTCCGGGCCGGTGGCCTGTGGGTGTACGACCCCGGCACGACCCTGATCGACCTCCTGGAGCGGCAGTACAACGGGGAGAGCGTCGCCGCGCTCGCCGCGGCCTTCCATCTGACCCTCGCCCTCGTGACCGCCGAACTGGTCGCGCACGCCGTCGAGGACGGCGCTCCGCGCACCGTCTGTCTCGCCGGCGGCTGTTTCCTCAACCGCCGTCTGCTGACCGAAGTGAGCGTGCGCCTGCGCGCGCAGGGGCTGCGGGTCCTGGTCTCCAGCGCCGTGCCGGTCGGGGACGGCGGCATCTGCTACGGGCAGGCAGCCGTCGCCGCCGCCCGGCTCGCGAAGGGGTGAGCGCGATGTGCCTGGGCATTCCCGGCCGCATCCTCGACATCAGGTCCGAGGGCGGGCTCCCGATGGCCAGCGTCGATTTCGGCGGTGTGCGCCGCGAGGCGTGTCTCGCCTACACGCCGAACGCCACGGTCGGCACGTACGTCATCGTGCACGTCGGATTCGCGATCACCGAGGTCGACGCGGTCGAGGCCGCGCGGACCCTGGACGTCCTGCGGGCGATGGCGGGGGCGGTTCAGGCCGAGCTCGGCGAGCCACTGCCCGCGGCCGACGCGTAGGGCCGATCGGCCCCGGGCCGTGCCCGCCCGGCCCCTGGGGGGCGCCTCGTGCCGCGTCGACTCTTGAGGGGACACCCTGTCGTCAGGAGGACCGAGATGACGCACGACGAGCGAAGCCGACCGCCGGTCCACGCCCTGCTCGCCGATGGGACCACCGCCTGCATACGGGCCGCCGGCCCTGATGACCGCGCCCAGGTCCAAGGCCTCTTCGAGGGGATGTCGTCCGAGAACCTGCGGCTCCGCTTCTTCGTGGCGAGCGACCGGTCCGCCGCGCGGGCAGCGGACCGTTCCTGTGCCCCTCCTCGCCCCGGCCACCGCGCGCTGCTGGCCGAGGCCAAGGGCCACGTCATCGGCCTCGCCGAGTACGAGAGGACGGACGGCACCGACACGGCGGAGATCTCGCTCGCCGTGGCCGAGGGCCTGCACCACCGGGGCATCGGGACGCTCCTCCTGGAACACCTCGTCTCCGCCGCCCGCGCCGACGGCATCACCGCGTTCACCGCCGACGCGCTCGCCGAGAACCACGAGGTCCTGAAGGTCTTCGCCGATCTCGGACTGCTCGCCGCCCGGCGCTTCGAGGGCCCCGAGGTGCGCTGCACCATCCAGTTGCAGGAGGGGGAAGAGGCGTATCTGACCGCGGTCGAGGCAAGGGGCAGGGTGGCGGATGTCGCCAGCCTCGAACCGCTGCTGCGGCCCGACTCGATCGCCGTGGTCGGGGCGGGCCGCAGAGCCGGCTCCGTCGGCCGTGCCGTTTTGCGCAATCTGCGCACGGGCGGCTTCACCCGGCAGCTCTTCGCCGTCAATCCGCACGTCTCCTCGCTGCTGAGCGTGCCCGCCTACCCCTCGGTCGCCGCACTCCCCCTAGTCCCCGACCTCGCCGTCCTCGCCGTGCCCGCACCGGCCCTGCCCGCCACCGCGGAGGAGTGCGGCAAAGCGGGTGTACGGGCCCTCGTGGTCCTCACGGCCGGCCTGGACGCCGGACAGGCCGCCGCCGTGCTCGCCACCTGCCGGCTGTACGGAATGCGACTGGTGGGTCCCAACTGCCTCGGCATCTCCAACACGGACAAGGAGCTGTCCCTGGACTCGACCTTCGCCGCGCGGCACCCGCGTCGGGGGACGGCCGGTGTGGCCGTGCAGTCGGGAGGCGTGGGCATCGCGCTGCTCGACGGAGTGTCCCGGCTCGGCCTCGGCGTCTCCAGCTTCGTCTCGCTCGGCGACAAGTACGACGTGAGCGGCAACGACCTGCTCCAGTGGTGGGAGAGCGACGGCGTGACCGATCTGGCCCTGCTGCACCTGGAGTCCTTCGGGAACCCACGGGCGTTCTCGCGGACCGCACGGCGGGTCACCAGGCACATGCCCATCCTCACCGTCGACGCCGGGCGGACCCGGGCCGGCCGACGGGCCGCCGCGTCGCACACCGCGGCGGCCGCCACCCGCACCATGACCCGGCAGGCCCTGTTCACCCAGGCGGGCATCACCGCCACCCGCACGATCGGTGAACTCCTGGAGACCGCTGCCCTGCTGCACTCCCAGCCCCCGCCCGCCGGGAACCGCGTCGCCGTCGTCACCAACGCGGGCGGCGCCGGGGTCCTCGCCGCCGACGCGTGCACCGAGGCCGGGCTCGCCCTGCCGCTGCTGCCGATCCGTCTCATCGACGATCTGCTCGCCACCCTCCCCGAGGGATCCGCGGCCACCAACCCGGTCGATGCCACCGCCGCCGTCACCGAGACCCAGCTCAAGAACGCCGTGGACCGGCTCATGGCACACGACGGCATCGATGCCGTGCTGGTGGTGCTCGTGCCCACCGCGGTCGCCGCGGCCACCGGCGACGACCTCGTACGGGCCCTCACCCACTCCCCCGGCCATCGCTCCCGGACGATCGCCGCGGTCCTCCTCGACCAGGCGCTGCCCGTACGGCTGTTGGCCGTCGCGGACGGCGGCTCCATTCCCTGCTACGGGGATCCGCAGCCCGCCGCGCGCGCCCTGGCCCACGGGGTCCGACGGTCGCAGTGGCTGGCCCGCCCGCCCGGCAGCATCCCGGACATCGCCGGCGTGGAGACGTCCCGTGCCCACGACGTGGCCGAGACCTGGCTGGCCGGGCATCCGGACGGCGGCTGGCTCGATCCGTGCACCTGCGCCCGACTCCTCGCCTGCTACGGCATTCCCCAACTCCCCTGGGCCTGGGCCGAGACCGAGGACGACGCCGTCCTGGCGGCCGAGCGGCTGCGCGGTCCGGACGGCAGGGTCGTACTGAAGGCGCACTGGCCCGGCCTGGTGCACAAGAGCGAACAGCGGGCGATCCACCTCGATCTGCAGGGTGACAGCCAAGTGCGCTCCGCCTTCCGGGACTTCGAGGTCCGCTTCGCCGGGCTGCTGAGCGGCGTGGTGGTCCAGCCCCTCGCCGAACGCGGCACCGAGCTGTTCGCGGGCGTCGTCCAGGACGGCGTCTTCGGCCCTCTGGTCCTCTTCGGCCTCGGCGGCACGGCCACGGATCTCCTCGCCGACCACGCGGCCCGTCTGGCGCCCCTCACCGATCTCGACGTGCACGACCTCATCACCGCGCCCCGCTGCGCCCCGCTGCTCTTCGGGCACGGCGGGAGCGGGCCGGTGGACCTCGAAGAACTGGAGCAACTGCTGCACAGGCTGTCGCGGATGGCCTGCGACCTGCCGCAACTCGCCGAGGCCGACTTCAATCCCGTCCTGGCGTGGCCGGACGGCGTCTCGGCGCTCGACGTACGGATCCGCCTCCTGCCCCGGACCGCCAACGATCCCCATCTGCGCCGACTGCGCTGAAAGGAGACAGAGATGAGGCACAGCAAGATCGGTTCCGTGATGGCCGGAGAGGTGGTCAGCGCCGGGTACGCCACCCCGTTCAAGGACGTGGCCAGGCTCCTTTCCGAGCACCGCATCAGCGGGCTGCCCGTGATCGACGTCGACGACAAGGTGATCGGTGTCATCTCGGAGACGGACCTGCTGGTGCATGCGGCCGAGGCCCCCGCCTCGTACCGGCCGCAGCCCCGCTTCCGGCTGTCGTGGGCCAGGTCCTCGGCGCGGAAGTCCCGGGCGAAGGCCACGGCCCGTACCGCGGGGCAGCTCATGTCCACGCCGCCCGTGTGCGTGCACGCCGAGAACACCATCGCCGAGGGTGCCCGTCGGATGGCCGAACACAAGGTCGAGCGGCTCCCCGTCATCGACGACGAGGACCGGCTGGTCGGCATCGTGACGCGCAGGGACCTGCTCCAGGTGTTCCTCCGCCCGGACGACGAGATCCGCCGCGAGGTGATCGCACAGGTGCTGGTGCACACCCTCTGGCTCGCGCCCCAGAGCATCGAGGTCGACGTGGACAACGGGGTGGTGACCCTCACCGGGGCGCTGGAGCGCCGGAGCGAGGTGCCCGTCGCGCTGTACATGACGCGGGAGATCGACGGAGTGGTCGCGGTCCTGGACAGGCTCACCTACCGCGTGGACGACTCCCACCTCCAGCCGACCGAACAGGCCCTGCGCGGCGTCGCCGACGACTGGCTGCGCAAACTCTGAGAGGGGACGGGCCACCATGACCATCAAGGTGCTGGTCGCCTACGCGACGAAGAACCGGTCCACGGCCGAGATCGCCCGCACCATCGCGGCGGTCCTCCGCAAGCAGGGCCGCGACGCCGAGATGAGGTGGGCGCGCGATGTCGGCGAGGTCCACGCGTGCGACGCCGTGGAGCTCGGCAGTCCGCTCCACGCGGGGCAGTGGCAGATCTCCGCGTGGGCGCTGCGCATCGGCGCCACCCTGCTGGGCGAGCCCGCGGTGGACCCGGGGGGACGGACATGACGACCGCGGGAGCCACGGCAGTGCTCGACCGGAAGGGCCTGGCCGTCCTCGTCGAGGAGCTGATGGCCGACGGCCGCACCGTCGTCGGCCCCACCGTGCGCGACGGAGCGATCGTCCTCACCGAGCTCGATTCGGCCGAGCGGCTCCCGTACGGATGGGGTGTCGAGCTGGAGGCGGGGCACTATCGTCTGCGGCGCCGCGAGGACGGGGCCGCCTTCGCGCACTCGGCCGGCCCGCAGTCCTGGAAAAACTTCCTCCATCCAGAGCGCGAGAAGCTGTGGAGCGCGGACCGCGCGCCCGACGGCACGGTGTCCGTCACACCCGACAGCACCCCTCGCCCCTCGTACGCCTTCCTCGGGGTCCGGCCCTGCGATCTGCGGGCCATCGCGATCCAGGACCGGGTGCTGACAGGGGGGCGCTTCAAGGACCGCGGCTATGAGGAACGCCGGGGAGGCACGTTCCTCATAGCCGCTGAATGCACGGAACCCGGAGCGACCTGCTTCTGTGTCTCCATGGGCAGCGGCCCCGGGGCCGACACCGGCTTCGACCTGGCCCTCACGGAGGTCGTCGATCCGGCGGGGCACCGCTTCCTCGTACGCGTCGGCAGCGAGTCCGGGGCGGCGCTGCTGGCCAGGGTCCCGCATCACGAGCCCGACGCTGTCACCCGCGATGCCGCGACAGCCGCGGTCGCCGGGGCCGTCGACAAGATGGGCCGGGCCATGCCGCCGGTGAGCCTGCAGCGGCTGATGGGGGCGAGCCTGCGGGCGGAGCGCTGGGACGACGTGGCCGCACGCTGTCTGACCTGTGGCAACTGCACGATGGTGTGCCCCACGTGCTTCTGCACCACCACCGAGGAGGTCACCGACCTCACCGGCGACCACGCGGAGCGTTGGCAGCGCTGGGACTCCTGCTTCGACCTGGACTTCTCCCACCTCCACGGCGGGCCGGTGCGCTCCTCCGCCCGCAGCCGCTACCGGCAGTGGCTCACCCACAAACTCGGCACCTGGCACGACCAGTTCGACAGCTCCGGCTGTGTGGGCTGCGGGCGCTGCATCGTCTGGTGCCCGGTCGGCATCGACATCACCGAAGAGGTGGCGGCACTCAGGGACGAGACAGCCGAGACGGCCGGGGTGGACGAGACGGACGAGAACAGCGAGACGAGCAGGACGAACCCGAAGGAGACGGAGCGATGAGCAACACCCCGCCCATGATGGCCGCACTCCCCGCCGAGCACCGCGAACGGCTGATGCGGATCGCCCGGCAGGTGTCCTTCCCGGCCGGGACACGGATCTTCGAGGAAGGCGGTCACGCCGACCGGTTCTGGATCATCCGCACCGGATCGGTCACCCTCGACATGCACGTGCCCGGTCGCCGCTCGCCCGCGATCGAGACGCTCGGTCACGGCGAGCTGGTCGGCTGGTCCTGGCTCTTCCCGCCGTACGTCTGGCAGCTGGGCGCCGTGGCGCAGAGCCCGGTGCGGGCCGAGGAGTTCGACGCTCTCGCGGTCCGCTTGATGTGCGAGAACGACCCGGTCCTCGGCGCGCTCGTCGGCCATTGGGTGGGCCGCGTCCTGGCCCACCGCCTGCAGTCGGCGAGGACGCGCCTGCTCGACCTGTACGCCCCCTACGGAAGCGGAGAGGGCGTACGGAGGTGAGCTCAACGCCGGTTCCCTACCGGGTCGTCGCCCGTTGGGCGGAGACACCGGACACGGCCACGCTCCGCCTGGAGCCGGTCGGGGAACCGCTGCCCGCTTTCGCACCGGGGCAGTTCGCGATGGTGTGGGCGTTCGGCCGGGGCGAAATCCCGCTCTCCGTCAGCGCCATCCCCACCGACGGAGGGCTGGCCCACACGGTGCGCAGCGTCGGCGCCGTCTCAGCGGGACTGTTCGCCGCCGAGGTCGGTGACGTGCTCGGGTTGCGCGGGCCCTACGGAACCGGCTGGGAGTTGGAGAAGGCCCACGGACAGGACCTGTTGGTCGTCGCCGGCGGCATCGGACTCGCCCCGTTGCGCCCTCTCGTACGGGATGCGGTGGCGGACCCGAAGGCGTACGGGCGCCTCAACGTCCTGGTGGGTGCGCGCACGCCCTCGGACCTGATGGCGAAGGTCGAGACGCGGCTGTGGAGGACCGCCTGCACCGGGGTGGTCGTCGACCGGCCCGACGCCTGCTGGACGGGCCGGACAGGCGTCGTCACCCAACTCCTCGGCCAGGCGCGCTTCGCCCCGCGCGACACCACCGCGTTCGTGTGCGGACCCGAACCGATGATCCGGGCGACGGCCCGTGACCTGCTGCACCGAGGGGTGGCCGGCGACCGCATCAAGGTGTCCTTGGAACGCAACATGCGCTGCGCGACCGGCCACTGCGGTCACTGCCAGCTCGGCCCGCTGCTGCTGTGCAGGGACGGCCCGGTCGTCACCTGGAGCCGCGCGGAACCTCTCCTCTACGTCAGGGAGCTGTGACATGGACATCAGGGAGCCGTGACATGAGCCGACCGACACTGGCCGTCTTCAAGCTGGCCTCCTGCGACGGCTGCCAGCTCACCCTCCTCGACTGCGAGGACGAGCTGCTGGCTCTGGCCGGACAGGTGGAGGTCTCCCACTTCCTGGAAGCGTCCAGCGCGAGCGCTCCCGGACCCTACGACCTCGCGCTGGTGGAGGGATCCGTCACCACGCCCGCCGACGCCGAGCGGATCCACGCGATCCGCGCCGCCTCCCGACACCTGGTGACGATCGGCGCCTGCGCGACGGCCGGTGGCATCCAAGCCCTGCGCAATTTCGCCGACGTCGAGGAGTTCACGCGCACGGTCTACGCGCGACCCGAGTACATCGACGCGCTGGCGACATCAACCCCCGTGTCCGCCCACGTCGACGTCGACTTCGAACTGCGCGGCTGTCCCATCGACCGGCGCCAGCTCCTGGAGGTCATCACCGCGTACCTCGCCGGTCGCAAGCCCGACATCCCGAACCACAGCGTGTGCTTCGAGTGCAAGCGCCGCGGCACGGTCTGCGTCACCGTCGCCCACGGCACCCCTTGCCTCGGTCCGGTCACGCAGGCCGGCTGCGGCGCGATCTGCCCGGCGTACGGCCGCGGCTGCTACGGCTGCTTCGGTCCGTCCGGTTCGGTGAACCTGCCCGCGCTGATCCCGGTGCTGCACCGCGACGGCATGGACGACCGGGACACCGACCGCTTCCTGCACACCTTCAACGCCGCCGCGTTCGAGGAGGAGCTGCGCCGATGACGCACCGAGGCACGCGCGTCCTGCACGTCGGCTCGCTCTCCCGGGTCGAGGGAGAGGGCGCATTGCATCTGCGGGTCCAGGACGGGACCGTCACCGAGGCGCAGCTGCGGATCTACGAGCCGCCGCGCTTCTTCGAGGCGTTCCTGCGCGGCAGGTCGTACACCGAACCCCCCGACATCACCGCCCGCGTGTGCGGGATCTGCCCGGTCGCCTACCAGATGAGCGCCTGCGCCGCGATCGAGGACGCCTGCGGGGTCACCGTCGATCCGTCCCTGCGGGAACTGCGCCGTCTGCTGTACTGCGGGGAGTGGATCGAGAGCCAGACCCTGCACATCCACCTGCTGCACGCCCCCGACTTCCTCGGCTGCGACGGCGCCATCGAGCTGGCGCGCACCGACCGCCCCGCCGTCGAGCGCGGCCTGCGCCTGAAGCAGGCGGGCAACGCGATCCTCGAACTTCTGGGCGGCCGCGCCGTCCACCCGGTCAACGTCCGGCTCGGCGGCTTCCACCGCGTCCCCACGACGGCCGAACTCCGTTCGCTCCGCGAGCAGTTGCGCCGCGCTTCGGACGATGCCCGGGAAACCGTCGAGTGGGTGTCCGGCTTCCACTTCCCGGACGCCGAGACCGACGCCGACCTGTTCGCTCTGGCGGATCCGGGGACGTACGCCATCGATGCCGGCGTTCCCACGGTGCTGCGGACGGACGGCACGGCGAGCTCCTTCCCCCTGCGCACGTTCCTCGACCGGGTCCGTGAGACGCACCTCCCGCATTCCACCGCCCTGCACTCCGCCCTCGACGGGCGTCGCCACCTCACCGGCTCCCTGGCCCGGTTCGCGATCAGCGGCCGTTACCTGTCGCCCACGGCCGCCGAGGCCGCACGGACCGCGGGACTCGGTGATCCCTACGAGGGGGCGATCTGCCGGAACCCGTACCGGTCGATCATCGTCCGGGCGGTGGAGGTCGTGTACGCGATCGACGAAGCACTGCGGATCATCGACGGCTACGAGCCGCCCCCGCGCCCGTACACCGACGTCCCGGCAGCCCCGCGCGTCGGCCACGGAGCGACGGAGGCGCCGCGCGGACTCCTCTACCACCGCTACCGCCTGGGCGGCCGGGGCACCGTCGCCGACGCCCGCCTCGTACCGCCGACCGCGCAGAACCAGGGGGCCATCGAGGACGACCTGCGGCGCGTGGCACAGGACGCTCTCGCCCAAGAGGGCGTGGACGACGCGGAACTGACGCGGCGGTGCGAGCGCGCCATCCGCAACCACGACCCCTGCATCTCCTGCTCCACGCACTTCCTCGACCTGACCGTCGCCCGCACCTGACCACCGCCCGCACCTCATCTCCCGGGAGGACGCCGTGCTCCACTCACCGCGCACCGTGAGCGACGTGATGACCCACACCGTCATCGCCGTGGGCCGCGAGGCCCCCTTCAAAGAGATCGTCGCCCTGATGGGGCAGTGGAACGTCAGCGCGCTGCCCGTCCTGGCCGGTGAGGGCCGGGTGATCGGCGTGGTCTCCGAGGCGGATCTGCTGCCGAAGGAGGAGTTCCGCGACAGCGACCCCTCCCACTTCGACCAACTGCGCCGCCTCTCCGACCTGGCCAAGGCCGGTGGCGTCAGCGCGGGCGAGGTGATGAGCTCGCCCGCCGTCACCGTGCACCCGGACGCGACCCTCTCGCAGGCCGCCCGCATCATGGCCCAGCGGAAGGTCAAGCGCCTCCCCGTGGTCGACGCCAACGGGCTGCTGCAAGGCGTGGTCAGCCGCAGCGACCTGCTCAAGGTGTTCCTGCGCACCGACCGGGAACTCGCGGACGAGGTGACCCGCACCGTGACCGCTTTCCTCTTCCCGGACCGTGCGGTCACGGTGGTCGTGGAGAACGGCGTGGTCACGCTCGGCGGTGAGGTCCGCGACCGCACCCTCGTCCCGGTCGCCGCCCGGCTCACCCGTGCGATCGAAGGTGTCGTGGACGTACGCATGGACCTCACCGACCCCGATCAGACGCCACCCCGATGAAGTACCTCGACGAGTACCGCGACCCTGCCCTGGCCCGGCGCCTGCTGACCGAGCTGCGCCGCACGGCGACACGTCCCTGGCGGATCATGGAGGTGTGCGGCGGGCAGACCCACACCCTGGTCCGCCAGGGCATCGACGAGCTGCTGCCCGCGGGCATCCGCATGATCCACGGGCCGGGCTGCCCCGTCTGTGTCACGCCGCTCCAGACGCTGGACCGGGCCATGGCCATCGCCGCCCGGCCCGGAGTGATTCTCGCCAGTTTCGGCGACATGGTGCGCGTCCCCGGCAGCACCACGGACCTGCTGGCCCTCCGCGCCCGGGGAGCGGACGTACGGGTCGTCTACTCGCCGATGGACGCGGTGCGGGCGGCCGTGGACAACCCCGATCGCCAGGTCGTCTTCCTCGCGGTCGGCTTCGAGACGACCGCGCCGGCCAACGCGATGGCGGTCCTGCGCGCCGAGCGGCTCGGCCTCACCAACTTCTCGGTTCTCGTCAGCCACGTCCTCGTACCGCCCGCCATGACCGCCTTGCTGGACGACCCGCAGTGCGAGGTCGAGGCCTTCCTGGCCGCCGGCCATGTGTGCGCCGTCATGGGCTGGACGGAGTACGTGCCGATCGCCGCGCGGTACCGGGTGCCTGTCGTGGTCACCGGCTTCGAACCGCTCGACCTCCTCGAAGGCATCCTGATGGCCGTCACCCAGCTCGAAGCGGGACGGTACGAGGTGGAGAACCAGTACGTGCGGGCCGTCCACCGCTGGGGGAACGCAGAGGCGCAGGACGTTCTCGGCCGGGTCTTCCGCGTCACCGACCGGGCCTGGCGCGGGATCGGCACGCTGCCTGCCAGCGGCCTCGAACTCGCCCCGGAGTACGCCTCTTTCGACGCCGCCCGCCGCTTCGACGTCGGGGGCCTGGACAGCGCCGAGGATCCCGAGTGCATCGCCGGGGACATCCTCACCGGTGCGAGGGTGCCCACCGACTGCGGGGCCTACGGCACCCGTTGCACGCCCCGTACCCCGCTCGGTGCCCCGATGGTGTCGAGCGAGGGCACCTGCGCCGCCTTCCACTCCGCCGGACGAAGCAGGAGCACATCGGCATGAACCTCGACTGCCCCATCCCGTACGGCGAGCACGAACTCGTCCAGCTGGGTCACGGCGCGGGCGGCAGGCTCACCGCCGAGCTGCTCGACGCGCTCGTCCTGCCCGCGCTGGGCGGACCGCCGGACGCCCCACGCGAGGACGCCGCCCTCCTTTCGGGAACGGACGAACTCGTGGTGTCCACCGACTCCTTCGTGGTGAGCCCGCTGTCCTTCCCGGGCGGCGACATCGGATCCCTGGCCGTCCACGGCACGGTCAACGACCTGGCCATGCGCGGCGCCCTGCCCATCGCCCTCACCCTCGCCGTGATCGCGGAGGAAGGCCTCCCGCTGACGGAGCTCGGTGCCGTCCTCGACTCGGCGGGCAAGGCCGCGCACCAGATCGGTGTCTCCGTCGTCTCCGGGGACACGAAGGTCGTCGGGCGTGGAGCGGCCGACCGGCTCTTCCTCACCACGACGGGCATCGGTCGACGCATCCCCGGCCTGACGCCGTCCGCCGCCGGGGCGCGGCCGGACGACGCGATCCTGCTCTCCGGCCCGATCGGCCTGCACGGCACCGCCGTCCTCTCCACCCGCGAAGGGCTCGGTTTCGAGACCGACATCGCCTCCGACACCCGCCCCCTGCACCGCCTCGTGCTGAGCCTCGCCCCGCTCGGCGGCGCCGTCCACAGCCTGCGGGACCCCACCAGGGGCGGACTCGCCGCCGCACTGAACGAGATCGCGCACGATTCGCGCGTCGGCATGGAGATCGAAGAGGCCGCCCTGCCGGTCCCCGCGGCCGTCGCCGCCGCCTGCGACCTGCTCGGCCTCGACCCGCTGACCGTCGCGAACGAGGGCTGCTTCGTCGCCTTCGTCCCGGCCGACCGTGCGGACCGGGCACTCGCCGCCCTGCGCGCACACCCCGAGGGAGCGGGGGCCGACCGCATCGGGCACTGCAGGCCGCACCCCGCAGGCCGCGTCGAACTGCGCACCCTGATGGGCGCGCGACGCGTGGTCGACATGCCGCTCGGCGAGCAGCTCCCCCGCATCTGCTGAGAGCCTGTGTCATAACCCCGGCCGGATCAGTGGGCGTCGTCTGGTGCGTGCGATCGCAAGACGCCGGAACGTCCTGGGTGGGGGTCCCCCCCCGGGCCCTTCAGGCCTGGGGGAGGAGCTACCAGGGCGTTTCGGCAACGCGGCGAGCGTGCGTGCCAGACGACGCCCACCCGGCCGGGGTTACGACACAGGCTCTGAGGCGGCACGCGCCGGCCGGGATGGGGCCCACTCGGCCCTGGTGCGCGCCCCGCAGACACGCGACGATCTGATCGGGACCGCAGACACCCAGGGGGCCACCATGACCGCACGCACCTTCTCGCCGGCGCACCCGATCCGGGTCTTCCTCCTGGACGACCACGAGGTCGTACGCAGAGGAGTGCACGACCTGCTCGACGCGGAACCCGACATCGAGGTCGTCGGTGAGGCGGGCACGAGCGACCAGGCACTGGTCCGCGGCCCCGCCCTGCGGCCGGACGTGGCCATCCTCGACATCCGCCTGCCGGACAGCGACGGCATCACCGTCTGCCGCGAACTGCGATCGAAGATGCCCGAGGTCGCCTGCCTGATGCTGACCTCCTTCGACGATGACGACGCACTCCTCGACGCGATCATGGCGGGCGCCGCGGGCTACGTCCTGAAGCAGATCAAGGGAACCGATCTGATCGACGCGGTACGCACCGTCGCGTCGGGCCAGTCCCTGCTCGACCCGGCGACCACGACCCGTCTGATGAGCACGCTGCGCGGCCCGGACGAGCCGCCGGAGTCGGACGGCAAGCTGTCCGGACTCACCGAGCGCGAGCGGGAGATCCTCGCCCTGATCGGCGAAGGCCTCACCAACCGCCAGATCGGGAAGCGGCTCTACCTCTCCGAGAAGACCGTCAAGAACCACATCTCCCGGCTCCTTGCGAAGCTCGGTGTGGAGCGGCGCGTCCAGGCCGCTGTGATCGCCGCCCACCTCGAAGCCGAACGCCCCCGCTGACCACTCTCATCGGCCGTCACCCCACGACCCCTCACCCCCTCACGGGAACGCGCCACTCCAGCCGTGTGCCCCCGTCCGGCCCGGCGTCCAGAGACAGCGAGCCACCGAGGTTCTCGGCTCGCTCGGCGATGTTCCGCAGGCCGCTGCGGCGTCCGCTCCCGCCGATGCCGACCCCGTTGTCGACCACGGTGAGGGTGAGCTCCCCATGGCGTACGACGACGGCGATCTCGGCGGCCGACGCCTGCGCGTGCCTGGTGATGTTGGCGAGCGCCTCGCTCAGCACCGCCGCCGTCTCGTCGGCGATACCGGCCGGCACATCGGTGTCGATGAGCCCCTCCATGCGCAGCGCCGGTGTGAAGCCGAGCACCGCGACGGCTTCCTCCACCGTCCGGGCGGTGCGCACCCGCAGCCCGGGGCTGCTGGTCGCGTTCGCCTCGTGGGCGCGCAGGCCGAAGATGGAGGAACGAATGATCCTGATGGTGGTGTCGAGGTCGTCCACCGCGCGCGTCAGGCGTTCGGCCGCCTCGGGGTGCTGGACGAAGCGCTGCGCGCTCTGCAGGGTCATGCCGGTCGCGAAGAGGCGCTGGATGGCCAGGTCGTGGAGGTCCCGGGCGATCCGGTCCCGGTCTTCGAGCAGACTGATCTGCTCGGCGTCGCGCCGCCGGTCCGCCAACTCCAGTGCTACTGCGGCCTGTCCGGCGAAACCGGGCAAGGGAGCGGTCTCGGCCACGCCGAAGGCGGACCGTCCGGTCCGCCGGGCCAGGACCAGCACGCCCCGCAGCCCCTCCGCGGTCCCCATCGGCACCGCCACGGCAGGCCCCATGCCCTTCCACCGCTCCGGTGCGAAGGTGACCCGCGAATCGGCGACGACGTCCCCGGTGGCCACCAGCCCGCCCTCGCGCAGCGCGGCCCCCGCCAAGGTCCCCTCCCGGGGGATGAGTTGCCCCTGGTGCACCTCCGCGCCCTCACCGAGCGCAAGGGCTCCCTGCAACTCGTCCCGCTCCGCCACCACGAGGTCGACCACACCGATGTCGGCATTGGTGATCTCCCGGGCGCGCTCGACCATCAACTCCAGGACGCGGGCCTCCGACGCGCCGGACAACAGGGCACTGGTGAACTCGGAGCTCGCCGCCAGCCAGCGCTCCCGCAGCCGCGCCTCCTCATAGAGCCGGGCGTTCTCGATGGCCACCCCCGCCGCCACGGCAAGCGTGGAAAGCACCGCTTCGTCCTCGGCGTCGAACTCGGCACCGCCGCGCTTCTCGGTGAGGTAGAGGTTCCCGAAGACTTCCTCCCGCACCCGGATGGGCACGCCCAGGAACGAGTGCATCGGGGGGTGGTGCGGCGGAAACCCGGACGACGCCGAGTGCTCCGACAACTCCCGCAGCCGCAACGGCTCGGGATGCCGGATCAGCTCGCCGAGCAGCCCGTGCCCCGAAGGCAGATCGCCGATCCGCGCCTGCAGTCGCTCGTCGATCCCCACCGGCAGGAACTGGTCCAGCCTGCTCCCGGCACCGATGACGCCGAGCGCCCCGTACTCCGCGTCCACCAGGACGACCGCGGTCCCGACGATGCGCCGGAGCACTTGCGGGAGATCGAGCTCCCGCCCCACCGAGAGCACCGCCTCCAGCAGCCCGTGCAGCCGGTCCCGCGTCCCCCGGACCGCGGTGATCCGCCCCTCCAGCTCCTCGAGCAGTTCATCCAGCCGTAATCGCGTCAGCCGCCCTGCTTCGTTGCGTGCTGTTTCCCCACCCATGTATGCCTCCGCCGATGTCGCCGGACAGGGCCTCGCAGGTACAGCCTTCACCCTAGCCCCGCGAGGCGCCCGGGGAGTGGAAGGGGCGCTCCGCGACACCCTCCAGACACCGAAGCGGCCACCGACATCACCTCAACACCCCTGCAAACACGCCACGTTGAGGGGCACGGCCACCAGGACTGAGCTCGTTGAGCACGCCGGTCGGTCACGCACGCTCACATACGGACGGTGAAATGGCAGCGGATTACGACGCCTCGAAGGGCCCTCGAAGTTCACGGCGCAGCCGTCACGAGCCCCGGAGAAGGACGGACGAGGCGCTCGTGAAGCCGACCGAGACCGACCTGAGACCCTCTCGGCCCCGGATCGCCGAGGGCGCACCGTCCTCGTCTGCGGGAATGCGGGCGCCAAGGAGTGGCGCAGACACGTGGACCCGAACGGACGGGGCTGCCCCCGGGCGGAAACCGACGAGCGCGCTGGCCCTCCCGCTCCGAACCGGGCTGCGCTATGCAGGAACGAGCCCCGCGAGGGCACAGCCGGTGCGCCGCGATGGGCCAGGGGGAATCATGGACGATTCCGTACGCCGTCAGCAGCCGCGGGTGCCCGAGGCGGACCCGACAGTCGGGGTCGGTGTGAACGCCGACCGACAGGGAGTGCCCAGGCACCGGCTGGTCGCGATCGGGGATTCGCTGACGCAGGGGTTCCAGAGCCTGGCGATCTTCAACACCGGACTCTCGTATCCGGCGATCGTCGCCTATGAGATGGGGTGCGTCGAACAGTTCCGGTATCCCCTCTACGAGGGCTTCGGCGGGCTGCCCTTCAACATCGAGCTGCTCCTGCGCGACCTGGAAGCCCGGTACGGGCGGTCCGTGGACCTGCGGGAGACGCCGTTCGCGCTGTTCCGGGCCCGGAGTCTCATGGACCGGATCGAGGACTACTGGGAGCGGGGGCCGGGACGGGCAGTGCCCTCGACGACGGCCGTCATGCACAACCTCGCGGTCTTCGGGTGGGACCTGCGGGACGCGCTCTCCAAGTCGGCGGACGAGTGCCGGAATCGGATCGACGCACCGGAGGACGACCTGATCAGGCAAGTCGTCACGAACGCGTGCGAGCGCGCCGCCCTTCGGGTCCTGCCCACCCGGCCCTCGGCGGCGGGGGCCCTGACCCAACTGGGTGCCGCCGCCAGGCTCGGGGAGGAGACCGACGGCACCGGCTCGGAGCACGGGATCGAGACCCTGGTCGTCTTCCTCGGCGCGAACAACGCTCTGCAGGCCGTGACCGAGCTCGACGTGGCCTGGAGCAAGGACGGTTACGACGACCTGTCCCGCAAAGGACGCTTCACCGTCTGGCAGCCACAGCACTTCGCGGCCGAACTGCGCAAGGTGGCCGCGGAGGTGGCCGGGATCAGGGCGCGGCACGTCATATGGTGCACGGTCCCGCACGTCACCATCGCGCCGGTCGCACGCGGCGTACAAGGCAAGATCGCGAAGGGTTCGCGGTACTTCCCGTACTACACCCGTCCGTGGATCGGCGACGACGACTTCGACCACCGCCAGGACCCGCACATCACAGGTGACGAGGCGCGGCAGGTCGACGACGCCATCGACGAGTACAACGACGCGATCACGGCGGAGGTCCGCCATGCCCGGCGGGCGGGCAAGGACTGGTACCTGCTGGAGACCTGCGGGCTGCTGGACCGGCTCGCGTCCCGCCGGTACGCCGAGGATCCGGCGGCCCGCCCGGCCTGGTGGCGGCCCTACGAGTTGCCGCCGGCACTGCAGGCGCTGACACCGCCGCCGAACTCCCGCTTCCTCGCCGGTGAGGCGGAACGGCGCACCGACGGCGGCCTGTTCTCGCTCGACGGAGTCCACCCGACGACCGTCGGGTACGGCATCCTCGCCCAGGAACTGATCAATGTGATGCGGCTGGCCGGGGTCCAGTTCTTCCGTCCCGACGGACGGACCCCGCGCGAGGACCCGGTACACGTCGACTTCGACCGCCTGATCCGCAACGACACCCTGATCAACCGACCACCGGGCAACCTGGACTCGACCCTGCGCGTCCTCGGCTGGGCCGATGAGGCCCTGGATCTGTTCCAGCGCGTGTTCACCGGCTTCTGAGGGGCCCGAACTCTCCACGAAGGGGCCCGTGTCCCCTCCGGGGGAAAGCCGTTCCGAGGCCGAGTCGGAGTCCGACTCGGCCGGACACGCGTCCCGTCCGGTCAGGGCGCCTGCGGGCGTCGCCCGCTCAGTCGTGCGACGCCCGCCCGCTCACCCGGTGATCCGCATGACTGAGCGCCTCCATGACCAGGCGTCGCAGGTGGCCGTCGGTGAGGCGGTAGTGGATGTGGCGGCCCTCGCGGCGGGTCTCCACGAGACCTGCCAGGCGGAGTTTGGCCAGGTGCTGGCTGACGGCCGTACGGGAGGCCGCGCACTGTTCGGCGAGCGATCCCACGTCCGCCTCGTCGAGAGCGAGCAGCCACAGCACATGCAGCCGGGTCGAGTCCGAGAGCAGCGCGAACACCCGCGTCGCCTCGGCGAGCCGGGCGCTGTCGGGGTCCCGTAGATGCGCATGGGGTGCAGCTGGGACGGGCTCGCGTTCGGGCATGTGCACAGCCTAGAGCCGAGGTCGCGAATCAGCCCTCATTGATATGTGCGCATCTGCGCACATGAGAGTTACGATGTCGGCAGAGGCTGCTCCCTCAGTCCTTCGCCCATCACGTCCGCCGCCCCCGGCACGCCCGTCACGCACCGCGCCCCGCGACCCGGCCAGGGAGACCGCCGCATGCTGTCCGTACTGCGCAACCGCACCTACCGGCGTCTGTTCACCGCCCAGGTCGTCGCCCTGAGCGGCACCGGCCTGGCCACGGTCGCGCTCAGCCTGCTCGCGTACGACATCGCGGGTGACGACGCGGGCCAGGTGCTCGGCACCGCCCTCGGGATCAAGATGGCCGCGTACGTGCTCATCGCCCCCGCGATCGGCGCGGTCGCCGACCGGCTGCCGCGCCGGACCCTGATGGTGGGCGCCGACCTGATCCGGGCGGCGGTCGCCCTGTGTCTGCCGTTCGTCGGCCAGGTCTGGCAGGTCTACGTCCTGGTCTTCCTGCTCCAGTCGGCGTCCGCGGCGTTCACTCCGACCTTCCAGGCCGTCATCCCCGACGTCCTGCCCAACGAGCACGACTACACGCAGGCGCTGTCCCTGTCGCGGCTCGCCTACGACCTGGAGAGCCTGTTCAGCCCTGCGCTCGCGGGTGCCCTGCTCACCGTCGTGACGTACAACTGGCTCTTCACCGGCACGATGCTGGGCTTCCTCGGCTCCGCCGCCCTGGTGGTCGCCGCCGCCCTGCCCAAACCGGCGCCCGCCCCGCCGCGCACCGGCAGCGTCTACGCCAAGGCCACGGCCGGCAGCCGCCTCTTCTTCCAGGTGCCGCAGCTGCGTTCACTGCTGATGCTGAACCTCACGGTGGCCGCCGCCAGCGCCATGGTGACCGTGAACTCCGTGGTGTACGCACGAGGGGTGTTCGGCCTCTCGGTGGGATCGCTTTCGTTGGCGCTCGGCATCTACGGCGCAGGGTCCATGGCGGTCGCGCTGCTGCTGCCGCGGCTCCTCGACAGGGTCAGCGACCGGGCCGTGATGCTGGGCGGCGCGCTGCTCCTGGTGGTGGCGTTCGCCGGGCTCGGTGTCATCACGGCCGCTGCGAGCGGCGGTTGGCGCTGGCCCGCCCTCCTCGTGACGTGGGCGGCGTTCGGCGCGGGGGGCTCGATGGTGCTGACGCCGACCGGACGGCTGATCCGGCGCTCGGCTCCACCCGGGGAGCGCACCGCCGCGTTCGCCGCGCAGTTCTCCCTGTCACACGCGTGCTGGCTGCTGACCTACCCGTTGGCGGGCTGGCTCGGCGCGGCGGCGGGGCTCGGCCCGGCAGTCGCCGTGCTGGGCGGCATCGTGCTGGGCGCGGCGCTGCTCGCGGTGCGGCTGTGGCCCGCGTCGGGGCGGGGCACAGCGGCGGGCGCCCAGGTGGTCGAACACGAGCATCCCGACCTCGCGCCCGACCACCCGCACCTGGCCGACTCCGCTCTTGCCGGAGGCCGTTGGCGGCACAGCCACCGGCTGGTCACGGACGATCTGCACTCCCGCCTCTGACTCTTTCGCGGGCGGACCGCGCCAAACGCCGTCGCCTGCCGCTCACCCCACGGGGATCGTCGCGCGCACCTCCTGAGACGCCAAGTGCCCTGCCTTGCGCAGCCAGATCGCGATGCCGGGCGTCCTCCGCGAACGGCGAACAGTCCTGCGCGGACAGCGGCCATGGGCACCGGGCGCGGCGGACCACCCGTGGGGGCGGCGCAGGCCTGGACCACCCCGGGTCCTGACCCAGCTGCCCCTACGGCGTCAGATCATGACCGCTCCGGAGGTTCCACCGCCCCGAGCGGCCGCTGAGCCGGGTGGCGGTGAGCGGGCGGACGTCGAGGCGCCAGAACGCCTCATCAGGCGCTGACAGGGCGTGGACGAGGGCCGCGCGGATCACGTCCGGTTCCGCGACGGCGACGACGTGCCCGGCGGCCTGCTCGCCCAAGGTGTCGAGCCAGGCCGCGACGCGGTCGCGCACCTCGCGCAGTGATTCGCCGCCGTGGGGCGCGGCGGTCGGATCGCCCAGCCAGAGAGCGACGGCTTCCGCTTCGGCGCCCGCCACGGAGTCCAGCGTCCGCCCCCGCCAGCGGCCCATGTCGCAGGCGGCGAGGGTATCGAGAGGTTCGGCACCGGCCAGCCCGAGTGCGTCGGCGGTCCGGCGGCAGCGAGGGGACGGTGAGGTGTACGCGGCCGCGGCCGGGGCGAGCGAGCCGGCCGCCGCCTCCGCGCGTTCGACCCCCACCGGATCGAGGGGCCCGTCGTCGTCGAAGCGGACCTCTTTCAAGGCGTGACTCGTGGCGGGAGATATCAACGTGAGGCGTACGGTCATCGGTTACTCCGGGGGGCCTTCGCGTGGCCACTGACCCGCGCACCCTACCCGCCGGGGGGGCGCACGGACGTGATCCAGGACTCACGCCCTTGGCCGGAGGCTCGGCACGCGGTACGTTCTCGGCGAACATTTCAACAGAACGTGACGACGGCGAACGGAAGTCCGGTGCAAACCCGGCACGGTCGCGCCACTGTGAGCCTCGGCGGTCCCCCCTCCAGGGAGACCGCCTCGGTGAGTCAGACCCGGGGCCGTCGTCCTGTACCACCGTATGGGACGCGTGTTCCCCGAGGAGGTTCCACCATGGCCGAGGCCGTCGTCTCCGCTGCCGATTCCACCCCTTCCGTTGCCGCACCGGCTGCTCTGCCCGTGCGGGCGGTTCTGCCCTGGGCGCTGTTCGTCGGGCTCCTGGCCTTGATCGCGCTGTACTTCGTGGGTGCCGAACAGGGCGCCACCTCCGTGTTCGCGGGAACCGACGTCCACGAGTGGGTCCACGACGGGCGTCATCTGCTCGGCTTCCCGTGCCACTGAGGGGCGACAAGTACGTGCACTCCTCAACTGTAAGAAATCTGCTCGTCCGTGGCATGCTCGCGGGCCTGGTCGCCGGACTCCTCGCCTTCGCCGTGGCCTACGCGATCGGTGAGCCGCCCGTCGACGACTCCATCGCGGTGGAGGAGGCCCAGTCCGCCCGAGAAGCACCCCACGCGGGGCACGGCGGCGCCGCGTCCGAGGCCGCCGCCGAGGAGGAGGAAGCGGTCAGCCGCTCGGTGCAGTCGACCGCAGGTCTCGGCACGGGCGTCCTGGTGTACGGGGTCGCCCTGGGCGGCATCGCGTCCCTGGCGTTCTCCTTCGCCCTGGGCCGCATCGGCCGGTTCAGCCCTCGGGCCACCGCCGCGCTCACCGCGGCCGCCGCCTTCACCACCGTCTATCTGGTGCCGTTCCTCAAATACCCGGCCACCCCACCGGCGGTCGGCAACCCGGACACCATCGGGAAGCGCACCACGCTGTTCTTCCTGATGATCCTGCTCAGTGTGCTGCTCGGCATCGGAGCCGTCATCGTCGGGCGGCGACTGGCACCGCGTCTGGGCAACTGGAACGCCACGCTCGTCGCAGGGGCGGGATTCATCGCCGCGGTGGCCATCGCGTTCGTGTTCCTGCCCGCGAACGACGACGCGGTCAAGGCCGGGTTCCCCGCGGCCGTGCTGTGGGAGTTCAGAGTCGCTTCCCTGGCCATTCAGGCCGTGCTGTGGGCGGTCTTCGGCATCGTCTTCGGAACCTTGGCGCAGCGGCTCCTCGTCCCGCGGACGGTCGACGCACCGGCCGAGGCCGAGAGGCCGACACCGGCCGCCGCCTGACGCGCGCACGGCCCACTGCCCCGCCAACCCCCTTGGGGGTCGGCGGGGCTTCGTGTTCCGTGGCGATCGCCCGCCCTGCCTGTGGGGGAAAACCCCCACCTCGGACGGAGGAAAGCTGCGTTCCGGGGCGCTGCGCCCGCGACCTAGCGTGGGCTTCAGTGACCGCGCCGGAGCGAGCGAGGTCCCGTCGTCGCGTTCGGTACGCGGCAGGGAGTCGTCATGATCGAAGTCCAGGGGCTGACCAAGCGGTACGGGTCCAACGCCGCGGTCGACGCGTTGAGTTTCGGCGTCCCGCCGGGAGGCGTCACCGGGTTTCTCGGGCCGAACGGGTCGGGCAAGTCGACCACGATGCGCATCATCATGGGGCTGGACAGGGCCGACGCCGGGTACGCCCACATCCACGGGCGCCCGTACGGGGAGCTGCGCTGGCCCGCTCGCGAGGTCGGGGCGCTGCTCGAAGCCCGTACCTTCCACCCCGGGCGCACCGGCGCCCAGCATCTGACGGCGTTGGCGGCCGCCGGTGGTGTCGCGCCCGCTCGGGTCGACGAGGTGCTCGGACTCGTCGGGCTCGGTCATGACGCGGGGCGGCGGGCGGGGACGTACTCGCTGGGCATGGCGCAGCGGCTCGGAATCGCCGCCGCACTGCTGGGCGACCCCGGGGTGCTGCTCTTCGACGAGCCGGTCAACGGTCTCGATCCGGAGGGGGTGCGCTGGATCAGGGAGCTGATGAAGTCCCTGGCGGCCGAGGGCCGGACCGTTCTGCTCTCCAGCCATCTGATCAGTGAAATGGCCCTCACCGCCGACCACTTGGTGGTGATCGGGCAAGGGAGGCTCCTCGCGGACTCGTCCGTGCGCGGACTCACCTCTTCGGGGCGCACTCTGGAGGAGGCGTTCTTCGCGCTCACCACCGCGGGGCGGCGACCGCACGGGGCTGAGGAAGGGGTCTCGCGATGAGCACTGCGGCACCTGTGTGGCGGCGCGAGGAGCGGGTCCCCGCCGGGCACTATCGCTTCGGGCACGTCGCCCGGATGGAGTGGATCAAGCTCCGGAGCCTGCGGTCGAGCTGGTGGACGCTGCTGCTCGTGGTGGCGAGCATGGTCGCCATCGGCGTCGTCACCATGGCCAACACCAAGGCACCCGGCCCCGGCAAGGCCGCCGCCTTCGACCCGACGAACAACGTCCTCGCCGGAGTGGCCGTCGGCCAGCTCCTGATCGGCGTGCTGGGCGTGCTGATCGTCACCGGCGAGCACGCGTCCGGCGCGATCCGCTCCACGTTCGCGGTCGTACCCGACCGGCGCCTCGTGCTGACGGCGAAGGCGGCGGTGTACGGGGCGCTGTCCCTCGGGGTGGGTGAAGTGGTCGGCTTCGTGACGTTCTTCGCGGGGCGCGCGGCGATGGGCGACGGTGTGCCGCGTCCCTCGCTCGGGGACGCGGGGGTCCTGCGGGCCGTGCTGCTGTCCGGCGCCTACCTCGGGATGATCGGTCTCATCGGGATCGGTGTCGGCGCCATCGTCCGGCACACGGCGAGTGCCGTCGCCGTACTGGTCGGGGTGACGTTCGTGCTGCCCGCGGTGGTCGGCGGCGTCTCGGGGACCGTGGTCGCGAAGTTCTTCCCGACCATCATCGCGGCCAATTCCCTCGCCGTCACCAAGCCGGTGTCCGGCGTGCTCTCGCCCTGGGCCGGGTTCGCGGTCCTGTGCCTGTACACGGTGGTGGTGCTCGCCGTGGGTGCGCGGCTGCTGGACCGCCGGGACGCCTGACAGGAAACTGATCATCATGCATGTGCAGGACTCCCTCCGCTCCGTCGCCCGCTCCTCCCCCGCCCTCTCCGCCGTCCTCCGCTCCCCCTTCACCCGGCGGGCCTGGGCCGAGGCTGCGTACTGCCTGATCGGGTTCCCACTCGGGCTGGTGGGCGGGACGCTGCTCGCGGTGGTGCTGGTGCTCGGCGCGGGGTTCGCTCTTTCGCTGGTCCTGGCGGTCGTGGGGGCGCTGCTGCTCATCGGCGGGTTGCGGCTCGCCCGCGGGCTGGGCGGCGTGCACCGCGGGCTCGCCGGGGCGCTGCTCGGCGTACGGACGACCACGCCGCCCGCGTTGCGGCCCGGCGGCGGTTTCGTGGGGCGCGTCGACGCGCGGCTGCGGGACGGGGTCGGCTGGCGGGCGGCGGGGTACGTCCTCGCGAAGCTGCCCGTCGGGGCGCTCGGCGCGTACGCCGTGCTGTGGTGGGTGACGGGCCTGGTGAACCTCACGGCCCCGCTGCGGTGGGCGGTCTTCGGGCAGCAGCCCGAGCCGGGTGACCCCGACGGCATGCCGCTGCTCACGCCCATCCCCTTCGGGGGCGCGCACGTGGACACGTTCGCCGGGACCTGGCTCGCGGTGCTGGCCGGTGCGGTCACGCTGCTGTGCGCGCCGTGGGTGACCCGGCTCGTGGTCGCGGGGGACCTGTGGCTGATCGGGGCGCTTCTCGGGCCGGGGCGGCTCGCCGACCGCGTGCGCGACCTGGAGGAGACGCGGGCGCTCGCCGTCGACGACTCGGTGGCGCTGCTGCGTCGGGTCGAACGCGATCTGCACGACGGGGCGCAGGTGCGTCTCGTCGCGGTGGCGATGGGGCTCGACATGGTCAAAGAAGGGCTCGTCGAAGGGCAGCCGCTGGACGTCGGCCGCATCCGAAAGCTCGTCGACGGCGCGCACCGGAACGCCACCGAGGCGCTCACCGAACTCCGTGACCTGGCCCGGGGCATCCACCCGCCCGCGCTCGACGACGGCCTCCCGGACGCCCTCGCCACGCTCGCCGCCCGCAGCACGGTGCCGGTCCGGCTCTCGACGGACGTTCCGGTGCGCCCCACCCCGGCGATCGAGACCATCGCGTACTTCTGCGCCGCCGAGCTCCTGACCAACGTCATCAAGCACAGCGGGGCGCGGCAGGCCGAGATCGGCGTGACGCAGCGGAACGGGCTGCTGCGGCTGCAGGTGACCGACGACGGGCGGGGCGGTGCCGCCGCGGGCACGGGGAGCGGCCTGACGGGGCTCGCTCAGCGCGTCCGCACCGTGGACGGCCGCATCGACGTCCACAGCCCCGAGGGCGGTCCGACGACCATCACCGTCGAACTTCCCTTGCGCGCGTGAAAGCATGCAGGGCATGCGTGTCGTGATCGCCGAGGATGCCGCCGTACTGCGGGAGCTGCTGGCCCAGATGCTCACCGAGCGCGGCCACGAGATCTGTGCCGCCGTGGGCGACGCCGACGCCCTGCGCGAGGCGGTGGCCGCGCACCGGCCCGACGTCACCGTGGTCGACATCCGGATGCCGCCGACCCACACCGACGAGGGGCTGCGCGCCGCCATCGACATCCGTGCCGAACACCCCGGCACCGGAGTGCTGCTCTTCTCCCAGTACGTCGAGACGAAGTACGCCACCCGGCTGCTGGCGGCCGGTTCCGCGGGCGTCGGCTATCTGCTCAAGGACCGGGTCGCGAACGTCGCGGAGTTCACCGACGCGCTGGAGCGGGTGGCTGCGGGCGGCACCGCGCTCGACCCCGAGGTCGTCACACAGCTCGCCGGCGCGGGCAGCCGAAAGGCCGAACTGGCGCCGCTCACCGCGCGGGAGCGCGAGGTGCTCTCCCTGATGGCGGAGGGCCGGTCCAACGCCGCCATCGCCCAAGCGCTCTTCGTGTCCAGCGGCACGGTGGAGAAACACGTCGCGGCCGTCTTCGACAAGCTCGGCCTGCCGGCCTCGCACGACCACAACCGCCGGGTGCTCGCGGTCATCCGCCAGCTACGATCCTGAGTCGCCGACCCCGCCCCCAGGGGTCAATTCCCGCCGTTCTGCGGAGGCCAACACACCCTCCGCGAGGGGTAGTTCATGTCGCGCACATGCCCCGGAGGTGTCGTCCACGCCAAGCCGCGGAGCCGCCCCCGCCCGCCGTGGCCGACGTGGACACCACTAGACCTCGCCGCCCCCGCCGGATCCCCACATTCCGCGTCAAGCCCCTACGCTTTCTTCACCCTTTGCCTCTAGACTTCCGCCCCCGGCTCCACGTATTCGCAGGACAAAGGCATATGCCAGAAGCACCACCGCATCGTGTGTTGCCAAATCCCTTACGGCCCCCCTCCTGCTGTGCGAAAGTCATTAGCGGTCCACCACCCGTCAAGCTGGTCGCACCGCACCTTCAACGGAGCACCTCATGCCGTCCCATGTCTTCGCGGACCACGCAGCCGCCCAGCCGCCCGAGCGCGGCGCGGTCGACGCGCTGATCTCGCAGACGCGTCGGCTCCGCGGCGAGGTCGACGCCGTGCGGCGCGACGCCGTGGACGACCACGCGGACCCCGCCGGGCGCTGGCAGCGGGCCCTGTGCGACCTGGCGGTCCATCAGCTCAACGACCTCGACGACCACCTCGCGCAGCTGCGGGACGGTCCGCCGCGGACGGCCGGGGAGACCGCGGCGCCGGCTGTCCCGGAGTCCGCCGAGCCCGGCCGCGATTCCCTGCTGAGCCGGGTGGGCAGCGCCGAGTGGAACCTCCTGACCGACGAGGCCAGCTGGTCCGGCGAGCTCTACGGAATCCTCGGCCGCGACCCTGCCGCTCCCCCGCTCTCCCTGGACGAGCTCCCCTCCCTGGTGCACACCGACGACCAGCCCCTGCTGACCGCGATGGTCACGGACTGTCTCGTCGACGGAAAGCCCATCGACGGCGAGTTCCGCGTCCTGCGCTCCGACGGGCGCGTCCGCCAGGTGCACATGATGGGCGAGCCCGTCCTCGCCGCCGACGGGTCCACCGCCTCCATGTGGGCGGTCCTGCGGGACATCAGCGAGCTGCGCCGCAGCCAGCGCGTCGTGCGCGAGAGCCGCGACTCGCTGCAGCGCCACCACGACATCGCGCAGACCGAGCACCGCCTCGCCGTCGCACTGCAGGAGGCGGTCCTCCCGCCGTGGCGCGGCTCCCTCCGGTTCCCGCACGGCGGGCCCGGCAGACTCGACCTCGCCGCCCGCTACCTCCCCTCCGCGACCAGCACGCTCATCGGCGGAGACTGGTACGACGCGATGGAACTGCCCGGCGGCGACGCCCTGCTGAGCGTCGGCGACCTCACCGGGCACGGCGTCGCCGTCACCTCAGGCATGGCGATGCTGCTCGGCGCGCTGCGCGGCATGGCGGTGGCCGGAGCGCAGCCGGGCGGCCGTTTCGCCCAGCCCGGCCAGCTCATGGGCTGGCTCAACCAGTTGCTGGATGCCACGGTCCAGCCCGCCCTCGGCAGCGCCGTCTGCTGTCGCTTCGATCCGACCACGCACTTACTCACCTGGGCACAGGCCGGGCACCCCGCCCCGCTGCTGTTCCGCGACGGGACGGGGCGCGCGCTGACGCCACCGCGCGGCGTGCTCCTGGGGGCCACCTCCGGGGCGACGTACGAGCAGGCCGAAGAGCAACTGCGGCCCGGAGACCTGTTGCTGCTGCACACCGACGGCCTGGTGCCGCGGCGCGACAGGAACACGGCGACGAGCCTGCTGCTCTCCCTCGCGTCCCGTTTCGCCGAGGCGCGAACGGCACAGGACTGCGTGCGGACCGTCGTCGAGGAATGCGGCGAGGCACCTCGTGAGGACGACGCCTGCCTGTTGGTCGCGCGGGTCTGAATCCCTCGACCGCGCGATGTCTCATGCGCTCCGGTGCGTCACGCCCTGGCGGTCCTCCCCCTGCTCGCCTTCGGCAGCGCGAACTTGATCTCCTCGCGCAGGTCCTGGATCTTCGGATAGCCCGCGTACTGCGCGGTCAGCCGGTACATCTCGCGCAGCCGGTCCCAGGTGCGGTGCGAGGAGTTCGCCCGCATCGACACCAGCGCCAACCGCGCGTACCTGTCGGCCTGTTCGGGGTCGTCGGCGATGAAGCAGGCCGACGCCAGTGAGATGTAGTCGAAGATCTGCGACCGGTCGCGGTTCTTGGACCGCAGCTCGATCGCCTCCTTCGCATGACGCTGCGCGGCGTTCGCCGCGGATGCCTCGTGGTCGGCGAGGGTGCGGTAGGCCAGGGCCTGCATGCCGTGCAGATCCGCCTCGTCGAACATCTGCATCCAGCTCGGCGGCGGCACGTCCCCCTTGTCCGAGACGAAGAGGTCCTCGGCCAGGCCGAGCGTGCGCCGCATCGCCTGGCCGCGCCCCATCGACGCATGCGCCCAGGCCTCGATGGTGTACAACATCGCCTGGGTGCGGGGCAGGGCCTCCTCGCCCGCGCCCGACTTGGCGAGCTTCATCAGGTCCAGGGCGTCGTCCGGCTTGCCGAGGTGCACCATCTGGCGCGCGGCCCGCGACAGTGCCTCTCCCGCCCGCGGGCGGTCGCCGCCCTCGCGGGCGGCGTGCGCAGCGATGACGAAGTACTTCTGCGCCGTGGGCTCCAGGCCGATGTCGTGCGACATCCACCCCGCGAGCACGGCGAGGTTGGCGGCGACGCCCCACAGGCGCCGCTGAAGGTGTTCGGGGTGTCGGTAGGCGAGCATGCCGCCCACCTCGTTGAGCTGGCCCACCACGGCCTTGCGCTGCAGCCCGCCTCCGCGGGCCGCGTCCCAGGCGCGGAACACTTCGACCGAGCGCTCCAGCTCCTCGATCTCCTGGGACCCGATGGGGGCGGCCTCATAGCGGTCGAGCCCGGCGGGATCGACGTGCAGGGGATCTTCGATACGGGGGGCGTCGGCCTTGAAGGCCGGATCGGTGTGCAGCCAGTCGTGCATGGCGCTGCTGAGTGCGGAGCCTGCGGCAAGCGCAGCGCCCGCGCCCACCAAGCCGCGTCGGTTGAGCATGAGGTCCATTCCCGTGAATTCGGTGAGGACCGCGGCCGTCCGCTCGGGCGCCCACGGCACGCCGTCGGGGTGCTCCACACTCCCGTCGCCACGCCGCTTCCCTGTGCGCCCGTGCCGGACCAGACCCAGATCCTCAGTGGTCACGACACGGCCGAGACGCTCGGTGAACAGAACAGCCAGCACCCGTGGCACCGGATCACGCGGGATCTCTCCCATGTCGATCCACCGCCGCACCCGCGAGGTGTCGGTGGCCAGTTGGGGGTGGCCCATAGCCGCCGCCTGCCGGTTCACCAGTCTCGCGAGCTCCCCCTTCGACCAGCCGGCCAGGCCGAACAGGTCGGAGAGACGGGTATTGGGTTGTCCGTTCACGTCAAGCCCCCAGGTTCTCGGCTGAGTTGACAGTAGCCCTCTGTCAGTTGCAGAGCGACTATTCGCCAGGGTTCGCCAGGGTGCGCCACATGGTGTGCCAGGGGACGGCGGGTGTCAGGTAGGAGTGCGCCACCCCGACCCGGTCGCCGCAAGGCACTCCCCAGGGTGCACCCGAAGCGACCGGGCCGGGAGGCGCACGCAATTCACAGGCACACGAAGGGATCTGTATCGCCCATGTACGCAGCATCGTCCTCCGTGTCCGCCCCGCCCCGGCCGCTGCACCCGCGCCCTCCGCTCCACCGGAGCCGCGAGGTGCCCCCGTCGTCGGGGAACGGCCCCTATCTGGAGCCGGTGCGCCCCGCGGGCGCGCCGCTAGGCGTCGGCCGCACGCCCCGCATGCCGGGGGCCGGCACGCAAACGCTCAGCGGGAGACTCGACTTGTCCGGCCCCCAGGGGGCGCAACTGCGCACCGCGATCGCTTCGGTGCACCGCATCTGCCCCGAGTTCAATCCGGTGCAGGTGCTCCGCAGAAGCGGCCGCACCGTGCTGCTCGTCGGCACGGCGGGCCGCGGCACCGCCGTCGCCAAGTGTCTGCTCGACCACTCGCCCGGCTGGGCCGAGCGGATCCGGCACGAAATAGCGGTATACCGCTCGTTCGTCCGGCACCGACCTCCGGTCCGCGCGCCGCGGCTCATCGCCGCCGATCCCGAGGACTGCACGCTGGTGATCGAGCGGATGCCCGGCCGAGTGGCGGCACTGCACCGGCATCCCGTCGAGTCGCCGCCGCGTGCGGACATCCGGGCGGCCCTGGGCTCCATCTGCCGCCTCAACCAGTGGCGGCCGCCGGCGGAAATGTTCGGCAAGCCGCTGGACTACGGCAAGCGGATCACCCGCTTCCACGAGCTGGGCCTGCTGACGGACCGCGACATGGGCGACCTGCAGAAGCTGCTGCACGGCATCGCGCACTCCGTCGGGCACCAGGGCAACGGCAGCCACGCGATGTGGCAGTTCTGCCACGGCGACGCCCTGCTGTCGAACATCCTCCTCTCTCCCCCCGGCCCCGTCCTCGTCGACTGGGAGCACGCCGGGTGGTATCTGCCGGGGTACGACCTGGCGACGCTGTGGGCGGTCCTCGGTGACGCCCCGGTGGCCCGGCGCGAGATCAGCCAGCTAGCACAGTCCGCGGGCCCGGCGGCGCGCGACGCGTTCCTGGTGAACCTGATGCTGGTCCTGACCCGCGAGATCCGTACGTACGAATCGGCCGTGCAGCGTTCGATGCACGACTCGGCCCCGGCGGCACCGGGCCCGGCCCAGCCCGGTGCTGCGCCGTCCGGCGAGGAACAGCGGCTGCTGTTGCGGCGGCTGCACGACGACTGCCAGCTGGCCCGCAGGGCCGTGCGTGCGGCGGTCGGCACTCGCTGACGGGGAGGACAGGTCCGCGGTGTGCTTTGGACAGGGGCGCACCGCGGACCGTCTTATGCCTCCGGCGACTTCCGAAGGACTATGACGTGCCGTCGTGTCCGCGCGTCTAGGACGCGGAGAACTGCACCGCGTCCACGTCGAAGGAATTGTCCTGGGACGACGTGAAGACCAGATACAGCTTGTGTGTTCCGGTCAGGGCCTCGACCGGTACGGCGGGCGTCGACTGGTAGGTGTCCCAGCCCCCGGTGTCGGGCACGGGCGTCGTGGCGAGCAGTTTGCCGTCGGGCGCGTCGGCGCGCAGCTCGATGGAGCCGACGCCGTAGGGCGAGGACAGCTTGTACGCGACCTTGCCGATGCCCTCCACGCTCATCGGGCTGTAGGCGATCCAGTCGCCGTTGCTGATGTCGCCGATGCGCTTGCCGTTCTCGGCCCCCTCCTGCGAGACGATGCGTGTCCCGGACTGGTCGTCGCGGTACTCCGCCTGCTTGTGCTTGGGCTGCAGCACCGAGCGGCCGTACCCGGTCAGGGCGCTGACGCCGTCGCCGCCCTTGTCCGTGTACTTCGCGTTGAGGACGTACGTGAGGTCGGCGCCCTCGGGGTGGCCGCCGAGGTCTCCGGTGTCGACCGTTCCCTCGCATCCGGGGATGTCGGTGGTGGGGTGCTCGTGGTCGTCATGGCCGAGTGCCGGGTTCACCGTGACCTTCGAGCAGTCGACGGTGCCGTCCTCCGGGTCGGTCACGGTGACCTTGTACGGGATCTTGTCGCCGAAGTCGATGAGCTTGCCGTCGACCGGCGTCTCGATCGTCACCTTCGGTGCGGTGTTGCCCGCGGTGACGGGGACGTTGGCGTAGCCGGACTTGCCCGAGGAGTCGGTGACCTTCAGCTGGGCGTTGAAGTCCCCCTTGGCGGTGTAGGTGTGCGAGGGGTTCGGTTCCGTCGAGTCGTAGGTGCCGTTGCCGTCGAAGTCCCAGGCGTAGCTGAGGGAGTCGCCGTCGGGGTCGGAGCTGCCGGTGCTGGAGAAGTCGACCTTCAGCGGGACGGGGCCGTTGGTGGCGGATGCCTTGGCCTTGGCGAGCGGGATGCGCTGCCCCTGGGCGTAGTCGATGCGGTAGAGCCCGGAGTCGTTGTTGCCGCCGCCGAACTCGCTGCCCCACTCCAGGACGTAGAGCGATCCGTCGGGTCCGAAGGTCATGTCCATGGGCTTGGCGAACTTCGCCGACTTGAGGAAGTCGTTGATCTTCAGGAGTCTGCCGTCCTTGTCGAAACGGATCTCCTTGACCGAGTCGCGCGCCCACTCGTAGAAGAAGTTGGCGCCCTCGAAGTAGGCGGGGAACTTCGTCTTGGAGGGGTTCTTCGCGTCGTAGTGGTAGACCGGTCCGCTCATGGGCGCCGAGCCGCCGGAGCCCATTTCGGGGAACTCCTTGGAGGCGCCGTACCCGTACCAGATCTCGGGCTGCTGGAGGGCGGGCAGGTCTTTGAGGCCGGTGTTGTTCGGCGACGGGTTGACGGGCTCGGCGCAGTCGAACTTGGTGCCCGCCTTCTGGGTCTCCGGGTCATAGGGGGCGTAGGCCTGGTTGTTGCCGTGGCAGAAGGGCCAGCCGAAGTTGCCCGCCTTCTTGATGACGTTGTACTCGACCAGGCCCTCGGGACCGCGGTCCGTGGTGGGGCCGCCGCGGTCGGGGCCGTAGTCGGAGGCGTGCACGTACCCCGTCTTGGGGTCGACGGTGAACCGGAACGGGTTGCGGAAGCCCATGGCGTAGATCTCGGGGCGGGTCTTGGCCGTGCCCTGCTTGAAGAGGTTGCCCTTGGGGATGGTGTATCCGCCGCCGTCCTTGGGCTTGATGCGGAGGATCTTGCCGCGCAGGTCGTTGGTGTTGCCCGCGGTGCGGGCGGCGTCCAGCATCTGCTTGCCGGGCCGCCAGTCGAGCGGGGCGTATCCCTGCCAGGCGGGGTCGAGGTTGGGCGGAGTGTCGTCGCCGACGCCGAGGTAGAGCGTGCGGTCGGGGCCGAACTCGACGGCGCCGCCGGTGTGGCCGGGCTCGGGGAAGGTGCGGTCGCGGTACGCGGGGACGTCGAGGAGCTTCTTCTCGCTGGCGAGGTCGAGGGTGTTGTCCTTCTTGACCGTGAAGCGGGAGAGGCGGTTGACGTCGTCGGTCGCCTTGCCGGGCGCGTAGTAGAGGTAGATCCAGCGGTTGTCGGCGAACTTCGGGTCGAGTTCCATGCCGACAAGGCCGTCCTCGCCGCCGGTGTACACATCGAGCTTGCCGGCGGTGGTGGTGGCGTGGGTCTTCGGGTCGAAGATCTTCACCTCGCCGCTGCGCTGGACGTAGAAGACCTTGCCGTCCTTGGCGACGTCGAGTTCCATGGGGTCGGCGGTGTTGTCGTCGAGGGCGGTCTTCTCGTAGCCGGACCAGACGGTGCCGCCGCAGTCGCCGGAGGCGTTCCCCGCGGCCCATTTGATGCCGCCGAGTACGTGCTCACGGAAGGCGGGCTCGCTGTAGGAGGCCTTGTCGTGGCCCATGGCGGTGGCCCACACCTTGCCGCCCTCGGCGTTGCGGCACCAGGAGATGGGGTGGTCGGCACCCATCGCCGAACCACCGGGGTCGTACGTCGTCTCGTCCGCGGTCACCAGGACGTGCACGTCGCCCCGGGGGTTCTTGTCGAAGTTGTACCACTCCTCGGGGCGCTCCCAGCGCTCCGGAAGTCCCTTGGTGGAGGGGTGGGCGCGGTCGGCGACCTTGGCGGTGCCCTTGAGGACGCCCGGGGAGTGGGCGGGCATGTGGGCACCGGCGTTGATGAGGTCGTCCCACCAGGGGAAGGAGTCCTCGACGCCCATGTCGAGGGTGTTGTGCAGGGCGACGACGCCCTTGCCGCTCTTCACGTACTTCTTCATGGCGTCGCGCTGCGCTTCGGTGTCCCAGACCATGCCGGAGTTCTGCAGCATGATGATGACGTCGAAGTCCTTGAGCTTCGCGTCGTCGAAGACGGTGGCGTCGTCGGTCTGGACGACCTCGAAGTTCTCCGCCGCGGCCTGTTCCTTGACCATCTGGACGCCGGCCGGAATGGAGTCGTGGACGTATCCGACGGCCTTGGTGAAGAGCAGGGCGCGGAAGGCCGGGGCCCTGTCCGCCGCCGTGGCTCCGGTGCCGGGCAGGAAGGCCACGGTGAGGAGCAGCGCCGCGACCAGGGCGACGATCCCTCTGCGCAGGCCTCTGAGGCCTCCAGGGCCTCGTATGTCACGAGCATGACAGCCCATGAGGTGGTCCTCTCTGTGTGGACGGGGTGCGGGTGCCGGATGCCGGAAACTCAGCGGGCCGCGAGGGTACGGCGCAGGAAGCCGAGGCCATCGGTGGCGAGCGCGTCCTGGCTGCGGGCCAGGGGCCGCCAGACGGAGGCGGCGACCGCGATGGCGTCGTTGTGGGCCGTGAACGACTCGATGCACAGGGCGCCCCGGTACTCCGCCGCACGCAGCGCGGACAGGAAGCCGGGCCAGTCGAGGTGGTCGGCGCCGGGTGCGCCGCGGTCGTTGGCGCACACCTGGACGTGCGCGATGCGCCCGGCCGCCGCGCGCACGGCCTCGGGCAGGGAGTGCTCCTCGATGTTCTGGTGGTACGTGTCCAGGGCGATGCCGATCGCGTCCTCGGGCAGGCCTGCCAGGGCGTCGAGGGTCTGGGCGACGGTGTTGAGCAGGCTCGTCTCGTAGCGGTTGAGCGGCTCGACGGCGATGCGGACTCCGGCGCGGGTGGCGTAGGCGACGACCGGGGCGATGTTGGCCCGCCATTCCTCGTACGCCGCCGTGCGCACGTTCCGGTCCATGCGCCAGGTGCGGCCGACCGGCGCGTACACGGGTCCCGCGACGACGGGGGCGCCCACCGCGTGGGCCGCGTCGACGCAGCGGCGGAGGTAGTCCTGGGTGGTGCGGGCCGTGATCGGGTCGGCGCGGACGAGGTTGCGTCCGTCGGACATGACCGCGACGACGGCGGCCGGGGCGACTCCCGTGGCGTCGAGGACCTTTCCGACGGCCGCCGGGTTCCAGTCGTCGGGGCTCTCCAGCGGGAGCTCCGCGCAGTCGAAGCCCCAGTCGGCGAGCCGGGGCAGGGTCTCGGTGAGGGCCTCGGTGGTCACGGGCGAGTGCCAGATCCACGGGTTGGCACCCAACTGCCATTCGTTCGCGCTCGGTCGGGGTCTCTCCGCCGCCGTCACTTCTTGCCTCCCCAGTTCTCGGGGAAGCCGGGCAGTTTCTGGCAGCCGCACATGGCGTAGTGCAGCGGCGGCATGCCGTCCCGCAGGTACGCGTCGAGGTTGTCCTGGGTGACGGTCGGCTGCGGCAGCTTCCACTCCTTGGGCACCGGCTTGCCGTCGAGGACGCGAAGGGCCGCGATGACGGGCGTGCGCCACTGGAAGGTCGGGTAGGTGGGGGCGATCGCGGTGAGCTTCTTCTCCTTCCAGGCCTCCAGGAAGTCCTGCTGGTCCTCGCCGGTGATGGGCGGCACGTCGACGCCCGCGTCCTCGAAGGCCTCGACGGCGGCGACCGCGGTGGCGCCGGAGTCCATCCACAAGCCGTCGATGGAGCCGTGCCGGGCGATGGCGTCGGCGACGACCGACTTCGTCTTGGCCGGGTCGCCGTCGGTGAACTTCACTTCGGCGACGTCGAGTTCACTCTTGTCGAAGGCGAGCTTCGCCGCCGACCAGCGGGTCTCCAGGACGTCGACGCCGGGCGAGATCCGCAGGGCGAGGATCTTGCCCTTGGGCTCGACCTTGTCGACGAGGAAGTCGGCGGCGACCGCGCCGTAGCCGTACCCGCCGATCGGGTTGACGAAGGTGACCGCGCAGTCCGTCTCCACGCCGCGGTCGAAGACGACGACGGGCAGCTTGTCGCAGGCCTCCTTGACGGCGGGCGTCAGGGTGGCGGTGGTGTTCGGGGAGACGATGAGGGCGTCACAGTCCTTGTTCCCCGCGAGTTCCTGGATGTCGGAGATCTGCTTGTCGTCCTTGCCCTGCGCGTCCAGGACGGTGAAGTCGGATATCTCCTTGTGCAGCTCGACCTCGGCCTTCATGTTCTTCAGGCCGACCTGCCGCCAGGGGTTGAACACCCCCGCGTTGGAGAAGCAGAGGTGGACGCCGCCCGAGCCCTTCTTCGCGTACTGGGCGGTGCTGGTCATCTGCGGTTCGAGCATCTGCTCCCAGGGTTTGCCCGCCGGGCCTTTCGGGGTCTCCCGAGCGAGCGTCAACTGCTTCTTGTACTCGGCCCGTTCGAAGAACTTCGACGGTTTGTCGCCGCCCGATTCCGTGCTCCCGCCCGCCGCGGCGGGCGCGTCGGCCGGGAGGTCGCTGGAGCACGAGGCGAGCAGGGCGCCCGTCAGCAGGACGGCGGCCGACGCGAGGGTGCGTCTGCGGTTCATGAGGGTGTCCCTCCCGAGGAGTGAGTACGACGACGGCGCAGCCGGGACCAGTCGGCGGCCCCGATGCCGACGGCGGCGATGACGATGACGCCCTGGACGGTGGACTCCAGGGCGCCGGACACGCCCCGCAGGTTGAGCAGCGTGAACAGGGCCTGCAGGGAGAAGGCGCCGGCCATCGCGGCGACGACGCTGCCCCGGCCGCCGCCGAGCACGACGCCGCCGAGGACCACGGCGGTGATCGCCTCGAACTCGTATCCCCGCCCCGCCTGTGCGGAGACGCCGGAGAAGCCGCCGACCAGGATGGCGGCGAGCGCGGCGGCCATACCCGAGAGGACGAAGGCGATGACACGGGCCCGGTGGACGCGCACCCCCGAGAGGGCGGCGGCGCGTTCGCTGTCGCCGGTGGCGATGAGGGTCCGGCCGAAGTCGGAGCGCATGAGGAGGACCGCCAGCGCTCCCGCGGCCAGACAGGCGAGGACGGCCCAGGGCAGCCAGCCCATGGCGGTGCCGCGCCCCAGCTGGCGGAAGTCCTGCGGGAGTTGGCCGTGCGGCGAGCCGCCCGTCCAGTAGAAGACGGCGCCTTCGAGGATCAGCATCATGCCGAGCGTGGTGATGAACGACGGGACGCGCAGCCGGGTGGTGATCAGACCGTTCACCAGCCCGGCCAGTGCTCCCGCCAGCAGCAGTCCGGCCGCCATGAGCACCCAGGGCGCGTCCGGGTACGAGCCGTAGACCTCGGCCGCCGCGACGACCCCGGCGGTCACGATCGCACCCACGGACAGGTCGAATTCGCCGCAGACGATGACCAGGTACTGCCCGGCGGCGAGGATCACCAGGGGCGCGGCGCGCTTGACGAAGGCGAGGAAGCGGTCGGGTTCGTAGAAGCCGATGTCGGTGATCGCCAGGAGGACGAGGAGCGCCGCGAGGAGCGCGTAGACCGGCGCGCCGGTGCCCAGGGAGCGGACCACGCGCTTGTACGCCGGGTTCGTTGCCGTGGCCGTGGTCATGCGGGCCTCCTGCCGCCGCGCCGGGCGTAGAGGGCGACGGCGGCGATGATGACGACGCCGCGGACGACGTTCTTGAAGAACGGGTCGACGCCGAGCTGGTTGAAGACGGAGTCCAGGACGGCCAGCACCAGCACGCCGCCGAGCGTGCCGACCACTCCCCCGCGGCCGCCCGCGAGCGCCGTGCCGCCGAGGACGACGGCGGCGATCGACTCCAGGTCGTAGCGGGCCTCCGTACCGGCCCAGGGGGCGCCCGCGCCGAGCCGCGAGGCGAGGAACAAGGCGGCGGCGCCCACGCACAGCGAGCACAGGACGTGCGCGGCGATGACGGTGCGCCGGGTGCGGACGCCGGAGAGGCGTGCCGCGTGTTCGTCGCCCCCGGTGGCGTACAGGTGGTGGCCGAAGCGGGTGCGGCGGGTGATCACCCAGAGCGCGGCGGCGACGGCGAGGAGCAGGAAGAGGGAGACCGGGACGGGGCCGACGCGGTCGTAGCCGAGGTGCTGGAAGGAGGCGGTGACCTTGCCGGCCGGTCCCGTGTAGTTGTCCTCGATCCAGCCGCGCAGGATGAACGCGGTGCCGAGGGTGGCGATGAAGGCGTTGACCTTGAGTCCGGTGACGATAAGGCCGTTGGCGAGGCCGACGGCCGCCGAGAGGGCGAGCACGGCGAGGACGGCGGGGACGACGCCGCCGTCCTCCATGGTGGTGGCGGCGACGAGCGTGCCGAGGCTGATGAGGTAGGCCACGGACAGGTCGAGGGAGCCGGTCAGGATGACGGCGGTCTGGCCGACGGCGACGAGGCCGAGGGCGACGCAGTTCTGCAGGATGCCGACGACGTTGGAGAGGGTGAGGAAGTCCCCGCCGCGGGCGGCGACGACGATCCAGCCGAGTGCGGTGACGACGACGGCGGCGAGCCAGACTCCGACGGCCGGGTCGGTGAGGCGGCTGCGGCGGCGTGGCGCGCTCGGCCTCACGGTGGGCGGCGGCGCGACGGCGGTGCCGGTCATGCGGCTCCTTCCTCTGCGGTGCTGCCGGGCGCCGGTGGTGCGGGGTCCGGCGCCGAGCGCGCTTCGGGGTGTCCGGTGGCGAGGTGCATGACGTCCTCCTCGGCCGCGCCCGGCGGAAGTTCGCCGGCGATCCGGCCCTCGGACATGACGAGGATCCGGTCGCTCATGCCGATGAGTTCGGGCAGCTCGGAGGAGACGATGAGGACGGCGAGGCCCTCGCGGGCCAGGTCGCGGACGAGGGTGTGGATGGCGGCCTTGGCGCCCACGTCGACACCGCGGGTCGGCTCGTCGAAGAGCAGCACGCGTGGCCGTGCGGCGAGCCATTTGGCGATGACGACCTTCTGCTGGTTGCCGCCGGAGAGGTACTGCGTCTGCTGGTCCTCGCCGCGTGCGTGCAGCCGGACCCGTTCCAGGAGCGCGGTCAGCTCGCGCGCCGCGGACGGCCGGTCCCTGGCGGGGACCGCGCGGGTGACGAGGAGGGCGTTGTCGCGCACGGACTGCCGCAGGGCGAGGCCCTCGGCCTTGCGGTCCTCGGTCACCAGGGCGATGCCGGCGCGGATGGCCTGGCGCGGGGAGGCGGGGCGCAGCTCGGTGCCGTCCACGGTCATGGTGCCCGCGGTGAAGGGCGAGGCCCCGAACAGGGCGCGGGCCAAGGAGGTGCGGCCGGAGCCCTGCAGGCCCGCGATGCCGGTGACCTCGCCCGCGCGCAGGGTCAGGTCGATGCCCGTCAGGCGGCCGTTGGCGCCGCCGCGCACGCTCAGGCGGACGTCGCCGACGTCGTCGGGGCGGGCGCGGGGCGGGTAGTACGCGCTCAGCTCCCGGCCCACCATGGCGCGGACGACCTGATCGGTGTCCGTCCGCGCGGTGGGCACGGTCGTCACGTGGCGGCCGTCCTTGAGGACCGTGATGCGCCGCGACAGGTCGAAGACCTCGCGCAGGCGGTGCGAGATGTACAGGATGCCGAGTCCTCGGTCCGCGAGGCGGCGTACGAGCGTGTGCAGGAGGCCCGCCTCGTGGTCGGCGAGGGGCGCGGTCGGCTCGTCCATGACCAGCACGCGCACGTCGGAGGCGAGTGCCTTGACGATCTCGACGGTCTGCTGGCGGGCGACGGACAGCTCGCGGACGTACGTGCGCGGGGTGATGCCCGACACCCCGACCTCGTCGAGGAGGGCGGCCGTGCGGGTCTCCATCGTGCGGCGGTCGACGAGGCCGCGGCGGGTGGGCTCGCGGCCCAGGAAGACGTTCTCGGCGACGGTCCGGTGTTCCAGGAGCGCGAATTCCTGGTGGATGATGCCGATCCCGGCGGCCTGTGCCTGCGCGGGATGCGTGAAGGCGTGTTCCGTGCCGTCGAGCGTGATCGTGCCTTCGTCCGGGACGTGTTCCCCGGCGAGGATCTTCATCAGGGTCGACTTTCCCGCCCCGTTCTCGCCGACGAGCGCGTGCACTTCGCCCGCGGCCAGGTCGAGTGAGACCCCGTGCAGCACACGCACCCCGAGAAAGCTCTTGGAGACGCCGTGCATCGTCAGCATCGTGCGATTCACCTGGCTTGCCTGCATCGCCTGCACCCTCGGCTCCTTCGGCAGCGGTCTGCAGAGCAATGTGATGAGCGCGCTTTGACCTGTCAAGGGCTCAAGCACGTTTGTTTATAAGGTATTTGACGGTGACTTAGGTCGGGTATCGAACAGCATCGGCCTTGTGAGCAGCGAAAGTCGTCCCTAGGGTGGCGGCATGTCTGGAGCGCCGGATCATCTCCCCGCAGCCGTGCCGTCCTCGCCCGGCGAGGTGCTCGCCCTGTTGCGCACCGGGGCCGCGGAGACGCGAGCGGACATCGCCCGTCTGACGGGGCTCGCACGGTCGACGGTCTCGCAGCGCGTGGACGCGTTGATCGCGCACGGCTTCCTCGCGGAGGAGGCCGACGGCGGCTCGACGGGCGGCCGGCCGCCGCGCAGGCTCCGGCTGCGCACCCGCGAGCACGCGGTGGCCGGTGTGGACCTGGGCGCCTCGCACTGCCGGGTCGCGCTCATGGACATCGGCGGCGAGACGCTGGCGCTGCGCGAGGACCCCCTGTCCATCGCGGACGGGCCGCAGGCGGTTCTCGGTCACGTGGAGCGCACACTGCGGGCGCTGCTCGAGGAGTCGGGGCGTGACGCGGGAGGACTCCAGTCGATCGGCGTCGGCGTGCCGGGTCCCGTCGAGTTCTCCACGGGCCGCCCGGTGGATCCGCCGATCATGCCGGGCTGGCACCAGTTCCCCATCCCCGAGTTCTTCGCGGACCGCTTCGGGGCGCGCGCCCTCGTCGACAACGACGTGAACGTGATGGCGCTGGCCGAGCAGCGCCGCGCCTTTCCGGACACCCGCTACCTGCTCTACATCAAGGTGGGCACGGGCATCGGCTGCGGCATCGTCGCCGACAGCCGGCTGCACCGGGGTGCGCAGGGCAGCGCGGGCGACATCGGGCACATCCGGGTCGGCGACACCGAGGATCCGTGCCGGTGCGGCAACACGGGCTGCCTGGAAGCGGTCGCGGGCGGCGCGGCGCTGGCCCGCAGGCTTTCGGCGCTCGGCCTGGAGGCGACGTCGGGCAGCGATGTCGTACGTCTGGTCAAGTCCGGCAACCGCGACGCCGTGCGCATGGTGCGCGAGGCGGGGCGGTCGGTCGGCGAGGTGCTCGCGGGGCTGGTGAACTTCTTCAACCCGGACACGGTGGTCGTCGGCGGGGCGCTCGCCGCCGTCCACGACCAACTCCTCGCGGGCGTACGGGAGGCGGTGTACCGCCGCTCGCACCCGCTGGCCACCCATGTGCTGCGGATCGAGCCGAGCCGCACCGGGGAGAACGCGGCGGCGATCGGCGCCGGGATCCTCGCCGTCGAGCACGCGCTGTCGCCGCGCCAGGTGGACCGCGTCCTGTCGGGCGCCATCCGCTGACACACCCGCATCACCCGTGACGGCACGATCCGGAAGCGCGGGCGGCAGTATCGGCCAACACCACCAACTCCTACTTACCGCAGGGGACGTGCGACCGTAGCGTCTGGGTATGTCCGCAACCGACGCAGAGCAGATCGACCGGGCCAATTCCTCCGGCCGCACACCGGCCGTGTTCGTACACGGCCTGTGGATGCTGGCCAGCAGCTGGGACCACTGGCTTCCCCATTTCGAGGCCGCGGGGTTCGCTCCGGTCGCCCTGCGGTGGCCCGGCGAAGCGGCGACGACGACCGAGGCCAGGCAGCGGCCCGAGATGATCGCGGGCAGGACCGTCGGGCAGGTCGCCGACCATCTGGCGGGCCTCATCGGCACGTTGGACCGCAAACCCGTGGTGATCGGGCACTCCGTCGGCGGGCTGCTCACTCAGATCCTCGCGGGACGCGGCCTCTCGGCCGCCTCGGTGGCGATCGATCCGGCCCCGTTCCGCGGCGTTCTCGCGATGCCCCTGTCGACGGTGCGTTCGCTGATCCCGATGATCGCCAACCCCAGCAACCGCAAGCGCGCCAAGCCCCTGACGTTCGGGCAGTTCCGCTACGCCTACGCCAACGCCGTCAGCGAGGAAGAGGCCCGCTCCATCTACGACCGGTACGCCGTGCCAGCGCCGTGCGCCCCTCCCATGCAGGCGGCGCTCGCCAACTTCAACCCCCGCACGGAGGTCAAGGCGGACTGCCGCAATCCGCAGCGCGGCCCCCTGCTGATCGTCTCCGGCGGCCAGGACAACGCCATTCCCTGGGCGCTCGCCAGCGGGGCGTACAAGCGGCAGAAGCGCAACACATGCGTCACGGAGATCGTCGAGCTCCACGGACGGGACCACGCGCTGACGCTCGACAGCAGGTGGCAGGAGGTCGCCGACGTCGCGCTGGCGTTCGTGCGGCGGTTCGTCTGACCGTGCACGAACGATTTCACGGGTGGCCCGGTGGCCGCCGGATGTCGCGCAGCTCCAGCACCACCGGAGGCGGGAGAGAGCCGGGGCGCTCCACCTGGAAGGCCCGGAAGAAGTAGGCCGGCATGCGCCGGGAGGCCGCGAGGGCAACTTCTCTCGGCTGTCCGGCGAGGCCGCTGGCGGCCAGGAGCAGCAGGGTGATGTCGACGGGGTGTCAACGATCAAGAGGCACCCACCCGCGCCGCCAACTGCCCCTGGGCGCTACGCGTTTGCGAACGGATCGCCCGAGACGCCCGCGAGCCGGATGAGCCCCGGACCGGACGCGTCGGCGACCACGACGTACACGGTGTACGTCCATCCACGGCGCGTCGCGTACTCCCCTGCCCAGGCGAGGAGTTCGTCGGCGTCGACCTCCGCCAGGACCTCGTACTCGTAGGAGCTCTTGGCCGGTACGTCCCAGAAGTGGACGCGGAAGGTGGCGTGGTCCTGTTCCCAGGCCGTGTCGCGTGGATCGATCAGGCGGATGTGCATGTGGGCAGCGTAGGTGAGTGCCTTCGGCCGGGGGTCGGGATCCGGTGTGTTCCACTTCACCCCGTACAGGACGGTGGCCCGGAACAACAGACAATGGTGCGTCGTTCTTCAAGGTGTGGCTGCGGAGGGGACAGTGTCCCCGGGCCTCACCTATAGCCCATGGGGAAGATCGTTCGGCTGAAGCCCCATGGAGCCTTTCGCCGAGAGGCGACCGCCCTCCGCTGACCACACCAAACGGCCCCGGCTGGTCTCCCCCGTCCAGTCGGGGCTCTTTCTTGCCTGGTCACACGCCCGGCCAAAGGACATGCGTCAAGGGCGCAGGCCGACGTCGAGCAGACGGACCAGCTCGCCGACCCGGCCGCCGCCGCCCGGGGCCGCCGGAAAGCGTCCGAGTACGTCGGCGACCGCCGGTGTCGCGTGACACGCCGCCCGCTCGACCCGCTCGGCCCCGACGGTCCGGTCGTCACCGGCCACGAGCTCGGCCGCCCGCGCCGCATGGGCGGCCGCGCCCAGAATGTGCTTGACCTGGGTGGCCTTGGCCAGCGGATGCAGATAGGCGGCGCCCGCCGCGGCCATCGCTGCCCGCGCCGCCTCGCGCCCGGCCTCGGTGTCCGCGTCCTTGGCAGCCTTCAGGGCCGCCCACGCCGTGTCGCGCAGGGCCTTCCCCCGCTCGCCGCCCCGCGCGAACTCCCATGCCGCGCCGATCGCCTCCCGCGGCCGCGCGTCGTCCGGCCGACCGGCCTCGAACACCGCGAGCACCTCCTCCGCGCACGCCGCGGCGAACGCCGTGACCTCGCGGAGGTCCTGCTTGCTCAGCACGATCTCGGCCGTCGCGGTTGCCTGCCCCGCCTCGCTCGTCTCTCCTGCCATGCCTCTATCTTCGCTGGCTCCGCGCGTCTCTCAACGGCCGGTGGATCCGTCGATCTGTTCGCGCAGGATGTCGGCGTGGCCTGCGTGGCGGCCGGTCTCCTCGATCATGTGCACCAGAACCCATCGCATCGACGGCACCGGCCCTCGGCGCGGCGCGCGCGGAGCGGGCAAGGTCAGATCCGGGCAGGCGTCGATGACCTGGTTCGCCCGCTCGACGGTCTTCCGGTAGTCGGCACGCACGCTGTCGACCGAGTCCTCCGGGCACGGCCTCATGGTCGCCTGCCACTCGCCGGGCTCCTCACCGAGGAAGTAGAAGCGCTCGACGTACGCGAGGTGCTTGAGGAGCCCGAGCAGGCTCGTGCCCGAGGGGACTCCGGCCGTGCGGACCTGCGGTTCCGGCGCGCCCGCGACCTTGTCCGCGATCGAACTCCGCAGCTGGTCGAGGATGCCCAGCAGGGTGGCCTTCTCCTCGGTGTCGGTGTCGGTGTCGGTGTCGGCGGCCCTCGGAGGCCTGGTGTTCTTCCGCATCGGGTCACTCCGTTCCGGTAGTGGGCCGGAGCAGGTCGGCGGTGGACTGGATGAGCAGGACGTTGTCCACGACCGTGGCGGTCTCACCACCAGGGCCGGTGGCCCGGCGGCGGGCCATCTCCGCGCGCAGGACGGGCCAGCGCGCCGGGTCGAGACCGAGATCGGCGGCGACCTCTTCCGGGGTCGGGAAGTGACGGGCGGGGTCCTGGTTCCAGGACCAGGGCGCGGTGGAGCCGTGGTCGACGATCAGCAGGAGGCCGCCGGGGCGCAGGGAGCGTGCGGCCGCGCGCAGGACATGGGTGCGGAGCAGCGGGAACGGGGTGTGGAAGTACTGGGCGGAGACCAGGTCGAACCGGCCCGCAGGGAGGCCTCCGGCCAGATCGTGCTGTGCGGCGGTGACCCGATCCACAACACCGAGATGCCGTGCACGCTCCCGCAGCCGCTCGACGGCCGTGACGGAGATGTCCACGGCGGTGACGTGCCAGCCCTGCTGGGCGAGCCAGACGGCATCGCCTCCGGCGCCGCAGCCCAGGTCCAGGGCGGTACCCGGGAGCAGCGGCGTGGCGGTCTCGGCGAGCAGCGGATTGACGCGGGTGCCCCAGTCGCGGTGAGTTCGGTAGTGCCGCTCCCAGAACTGTTCCGCGCTCTCGACCGCAGCGGTGTTTTCGGTGGAATCCATTGACGGTGTCCCTTGGTCGCCGGTGATGTACCGACAGCTTCGGCAGCGCCGTTTCGCCCCTGCAATGAAAATTGCAGATCCGCACAATCCGGCTTGCTCTCGAAGGCCCACTGTCAGTGGTGGCTGGGAGGCTGGGTCTCATGGACAGCGACGATGAGCAGCTGCTGCGCGGACGGGTGTACGGCCAGGATCACGAACGTCCGGGCCCGCGCCCCGGACAGTCCTACGCCGAGCTGGTGGGCGGCCCGCTGGACGGGCTGCTGCTCGACATCACCGGCTGGACGCGCGAGGAGGCAGACGCGGGCATCGCCCTCCCGACCGAGCTGGGGCAGTTCGGTGCCGGTGGCCGGTCGACGTACCGCCCGCGGCCGGGCGGCGAGCCCCGCTTCGAGTGGACCGGCGACATTCGATGACCGGACACGGGGCCACCAGGCCCGCACGCCCGCCCGGAAAAGCACAGGAAGAGCGGCAGGTGCCGCTGTTAGCATGATTTTCATGGCACGAGGTATCTGGTCGCAGAAGGTCCGCTCCGCCCGCTGACGGCGGCGCCCTTCTCCCACTGAATCAGCGCTCGCCGTCCCGGTTCCCGCCGGGCGGCCGCTCGTCGCTGCCCGGCTCCCTGCGAGCTGCGGAGCACCCCGTGAACCCCACCCCCCTTCCCGAAACCGCGCCCCTGTCCCTGCCCGTGCCCGAGCCCGTCGAGGCGGGCGGCAGCGCACACGTCCGTGCCGAGGGCGTCACCGTCACCCTCGGGGCCAGGCGCGTCCTCGACGACGTCTCGGTCACCGTCTCCGCCCGGTCGCGGATCGCCGTCGTCGGCGAGAACGGCCGGGGCAAGACGACCCTGCTGCACGTCCTCGCCGGGCTGATCGCTCCAGACGAGGGCGCCGTGCACCGGGTCGGCACGATCGGCCTGGCCCGCCAGGAACTGTCCGCGCGGGACGGCGAGACCGTCGGCACCCTGACGTCCGAGGCCCTTTCGGCATCGCTCACGGCGCTCGCCGCGCTGGACGAGGCGACCCGCGCCATGGCCGACGGCGACCCCGCCGCCGACGACCGCTACGCCGTGGCGCTCGACGCCGCCACCGGACTCGACGCATGGGACGCCGAACGCCGTGTCGACGTAGCCCTGGAAGCCCTCGGTGCCTGCACGGACCGGGACCGTCCGCTGTCGGCCCTGTCGGTCGGGCAGCGCTACCGGGTACGGCTGGCGTGCCTGCTCGGCGCGCGGCACGACGTCCTGCTGCTCGACGAGCCGACCAACCACCTGGACGCCGCCGGTCTCGGCTTCCTGACCCGCAGACTGCGCGAGCACGACGGCGGCCTCGCCCTCGTCAGCCACGACCGGGCGCTGCTGCGCGACGTCGCGGACCGGTTCCTCGACCTCGACCCGACGCGCGACGGGAAGACCCGCCTGTACGCGGGCGGTTACGACGCCTGGGAGGCCGCCCGGCGCCGCGAGCGTGAGCGCTGGGAGCAGGACCACGAGGAGCAGCAGGAGGAGCACCGGCGGCTGCAGGACGCGGCGGCGAAGGCCCGCGACCGGCTCTCGACTGGGTGGCGTCCGGACAAGGGAACCGGCAAGCATCAGCGTCAGTCCCGGGCCCCCGGTGTCGTACAGGCGCTGAAGCGGCAGCAGGGCGCCCTGGAGGCGCACCGGATCGACGTACCGGAGCCGCCTCCCGTGTTCCACGGGCCGGACCTGGGCGTCCGCCGGGGCGCGCCGCAGCTGCGGGCGCACGGTGTCGCGGTCGACGGCCGCCTCGCCGGTCCCGTCGACCTCACGCTCGACGGCGGCGACCGGCTGCTCGTCACGGGACCGAACGGCGCCGGGAAGTCCACGCTGCTCTCGGTGCTGGCGGGGTCGCTCGCGCCCACGGACGGATACGTCGCCACCGCCGAGGGGGCCCGGGTCGCCCGGGTGACCCAGGAGACCGCGGCGCAGGATCCAGGGCTCACGGCCAGTGAGGTGCACGCCCTGCACGTGGGGCGGCTGGTCGCCCGAGGGGTGCTGCGCGACGCCGACGTCGTCCCGCTCGGCTCGCTCGGCCTGCTGGACCGGGATGCCTTGCGCACGCCGGTCGGGCGGATGTCGCAGGGGCAGCAGCGGCGCCTCGACCTGGCGTTGGCACTGTCCGGACGGCCGGGCACGATCCTGCTCGACGAACCGACCAACCACCTGTCGGCCACGCTCGTCGACGAGTTGACCGAGGCGCTCCGCTCCACGAGTGCCGCTGTCGTGGTCGCGACCCACGACCGGCAGCTGCTGCGGGACCTCGCTCACTGGCCGCGTCTGCGGATCGGGAACTCCGGCCACAGCGATGGGTGAGGGGGCGGTAACCAAGAGGTTCCCCGGTCACCAAAAAGTGCGTTCTTCCACGTCAGCGCTTGGTCTCCTACGGTTCCCCAGTAACCGCAGGAGACCAAGGACGCCTTGGTCCGACGAGGAGGCACAGCATGACCGTCACCCTGGTGAACCCGCCCGGACTCGTGGAAGTCGACGCCTACCGGCAGGTGTCGGTCGCGACCGGGTCGAGGCTGGTCCACATCGCCGGGCAGGTGTCCTGGGACGCCGAGGGGGTCACGGTCGGCGAGGGCGATCTGGCCGCACAGGTCGAGCAGTGCTACCTCAACGTCGGCACCGCCCTGGCCGGGGTCGGCGGCTCCTACGACGACGTGGCGAAGCTGACCGTCCACGTCGTCGACTGGACCCCCGACAAGATGCCGCTGTTCCTGGAGGGTGTCGCCCGCGCCGCCGCGAAGCTGGGGGTGACCCCGATGGCGCCCGGCACACTGCTCGGGGTCGCGGCCCTGGACGTGCCCGCCCATCTGGTCGAGGTCGAAGCCGTCGCCGTACTCGACTGAGTTCCCGCTCCCGGGCACTGAACCGAACAGGTGTATCTCGGGGCCGCTCATTGGTCCATGCCACTGACGCAGCGCAGGCGGTGGGGCCGCCTCTGGCGAAAACCGGTCCCCGGCGCGCCCTTGACCCGCCTGGACCGGCGCTGACATGCGAAATCCCACTTCCTGGGCATGATTGACGGATCGTCGGAGAGCCGGTACCACTGACGCACGCCCGGCCCCGCACGCCCCGTCACGCTTCATCGGCCCAGGAGTCCCAGGAGGCTGCATTGCGAGGATCCGCCACCGCCCCCAACTCGTCCGCGCGCAGACGAACCGTCAGGACGGCGGGCGCCCTCGCGTCGGCCGGCCTGCTGATTCCGCTGCTCGGCGCGGCCCCGTCCGCGGGCGTTCCCCAACAGGCAGCAGCGGAGCGGCTGCAGGGAGCCTTCGCCGCTGCCGCCGACGAATACCGCGTGCCCCAGAGCGTGCTGCTCGGCGTCGCCTACCTGCAGTCGCGCTGGGACGCGCACGGCGGCGCGGCCAGCGTCACCGGGGGCTACGGCCCCATGCACCTCACCGACGCGCGCACCGCCCTGGCCTCGGCCCCGCACCACAGCGAGGGCACGGAGGACCCGCGCGGCGACACCGCACGCCCGGCGCCGCCGCCGAAGACCGCGGTGCCCGACGAGTCCGGACTCCCCGCCCGCCTCCGGACGCTGCCCCGCGCGGCCGAGCTGTCCGGCCGGTCCGCCGACGAGCTGCGCACCGACCCCGCGGCGAACGTCGAGGGCGGCGCGGCCCTGCTCGCAGCGGCCCAGCGCAAGCTCGGCAAGCCGCTGAGCAGCGACCCCGCCGACTGGTACGGCGCCGTCGCCCGCTTCTCCGGGGCGGACGACGAGGCCACCGCGGCCACGTACGCCAACGACGTCTTCGCCGTGATCCGTGACGGCGAACGGCGCACCACGGACGCGGGCCAGCGCGTGACGCTCGCGCCGGAGCCGGGCCTGGCGCCCGACGCGGCGCAGCTGAAGCGGATGGGCCTGCGCAAGGCGCCCGCCGGTGAGACCGAGTGCCCTAAGACCGTGTCGTGCGAGTGGATTCCCGCGCCGTACGAGGAGTTCAAGGACCCCAACGGCAATCCCGACTACGGCAACCACGACCTGTCGGACCGGCCGAAGAGCCAGAGCATCGACACGATCGTCGTCCACGACACCGAGGGCAGGTGGGAAGGCGTCCTGAACATGGTGCAGGACCCGACCTACGTGTCGTGGCAGTACACCCTGCGCTCCACCGACGGGCACATCGCCCAGCACGTGAAGGCCAAGGACGTGGCCTGGCACGCGGGCAACTGGTACGTGAACGCCAAGTCGATCGGCCTGGAGCACGAGGGCTTCCTCACCGCGCCCGACACCTGGTACACGGAGGCGATGTACCGCTCGTCGGCGCGGCTGGTGAAGTACCTCGCGAAGAAGTACGACATCCCGCTGGACCGGCAGCACGTCCTCGGCCACGACAACGTCCAGGGCACGGTGACGTCGTCGATCCCGGGCATGCACACGGACCCGGGCCCGTACTGGGACTGGCAGCACTACTTCACGCTGCTCGGCAAGCCGTTCCACCGCACGGCGGGTCCGGACGGCGGAGTGGTGACGGTGGCGCCCGAGTACTCCAAGAACCAGCCGGAGTACACGGGTTGCGTGAAGCCCGGCGAGAAGTGCGTGCCGCACGGCTCGGCGGCGGTGCGCGTCCACACCGAGCCGCGTGACGACGCGCCGCTCATCAAGGACATCGGCAAGCGCCCCGGCGGCCAGGACTCCACGATCGACGTGAACGACACGGGTGCGCGGCTCTCCACCGGCCAGCAGTACGCGGTCGCCGAGCGCCGGGGCGACTGGACGGCCGTCTGGTACCTCGGCCAGAAGGCCTGGTTCAAGAATCCGAAGAAGCAGCCCACCGCGGTCGACGCGAAGGGCCTGGTGCTGACGCCGAAGGCCGGGGCGAGCGAGGTCCCGGTGTACGGGCGGGCCTACCCCGAGAAGGAGGCCTACCCGGCAGGCGTGCCGGTCCAGACGGTCTCGCCGCTGCCGTACAAGATCCTCGCGGGTCAGAAGTACGTCGTCGGCGACAAGGTCCCGGGCGAGTACTTCTACTCCCCGACGTTCGACACCGCACCGCACAAGGTGGTGCGCGGCAAGGACATGTACTACGTGATCCAGTACGGGCACCGCGTCGGCTATGTGCGGGCGGCCGATGTCCAGGTGGCGCGGTCGGGTTCCTGACCTCGCCGGAATGAGTCGGGTCCGGGTCTGCGTGGGGGCAGGCCCGGACCCGACGTACGATCCGGAGCGACCCGAAGCGCGCGGTGGGGCTCCTCTGCCGCGTCGAACTCGCGCCCGGCGCGGACGGGGTCACCGAGTCCGGTGGGTCCACGTCAGACGTCGCCCGGGTGCCCCTGGCCGGCCTGGACGAGTCGGTGTTGTCCCCGGCCGCCCGCGACGGGCTCGGGATGGTCGGTGTGCGTGTCTGACGGGGCTTCCCGGTGGAGGTCTCTGCGCGCCTGGTTGCTGATGGCCAGGAGGAGCGCGATGAGCAGCCAGTTGGCGACCATGGACGAGCCGCCCTGGGCGAGGAACGGGAGGGCCTTGCCGGTGAACGGCATCAGGCCGGTCACTCCCGCCACGATGATGAACACCTGGAACGCGAGCACCACGGACAGACCTGCGGCGAGCAGCTTCCCGAAGGGGTTGCCGCAGGTGATGGCCGTGCGGAAGCCGCGTGCGACGAGCAGGGTGTAGAGCAGCAGTACCGCCATGACCCCGGCCAGGCCGAGCTCCTCGCCGACGGTGGTGAGAATGAAGTCGCTGCGCCCTGCGAAGCCGATGAGTTCGGGGTGCCCCTGCCCCAGGCCGCTGCCCGTGACGCCGCCGCTGCCGAAGCCGAAGAGCGCCTCCGCGGCCTGGTCGGAGATCAGACCCGGCGGGCGCTGATCGGGCGGCAGGTAGATGTCGAAGGGGTGCAGCCAGGCCATGATCCGGCCCTTGACGTGCGGTTCGGTGGTGCCGACGGCGATCGCTCCCACCAGGGTCATGGCGATCCCGCACGCCACCCAGTTGGTGCGTTCGGTCGCGATGTAGAGCATGGCGACGAAGACGCCGAAGAACAGCAGTGACGTGCCCAGGTCGCGTTCGAAGACCAGCACCAGCAGGCTCAGGAGCCACACCGCGGCGATCGGGCCGATCTGTCGGCCGTAGGGCAGCGTCATGCCGAGCATCCGGCGGCCGGTGCAGGACAGTGCGTCGCGGTTGAGCACCAGGAAGCCCGCGAAGAACACCACGATGCTGATCTTCGCGAACTCGCCCGGCTGGAAGGAGAGCGGACCGAGGTGGACCCAGCGCTTGGCGCCGTAGGTGTCTCCGGGGAAGAACGCGGGCGCCATCAGCAGGGCCATGGAGGCCGCCATGGTGACGTAGAGGTAGCGCTGCAGCTGCCGGTAGTCCCGCAGGACCCACAGCACGACGATCGTGGCGGCCACCGCCAGGACGGTCCAGACGAGCTGGCCGCCGCTCGCGGGTGCCGAGTCGAAGCGCGCGGCGTAGGCCGGGTCCAGGCGTTGGATCAGGACGAGGCCGAGGCCGGTGAGGAGGAAGGCGAGCGGCAGGATGAGCGGGTCGGCGTGCGGCGCGAACCTGCGGACGGCCAAGTGGGCCGCTGCGGCCAGACAGACCTGGGAGACGGCGAAGTGGGGCAGGTGGGAGGGCAGGCCGCCCGTCATGGCGAGCCCGGCGGACGCGTAGCCGTAGATGATGACGGCGAGGGCGAACGTGAGCATCAGCGCCTCGGTGCGCCGGGCGCCGAGCCCCTCGGGGCTCGCGTCCCGGGCGTTCAGTCCACGCACGGCACACCACCTCCGGCGACCTTCGGGGTGCTGTCGTCGGACTTCTCCTCGGCCTTACCGTCCTTCCCGCCCTTTCCGTCGGCCTTGTGTGCGGAGGAGCCGGTGCGGCCCGAGTGCGCGCCCTGTCCCGTCTGTTCCTGCACCCTGCGGCGCACCAGGTCGCGGTCGACGATGTTCACGTCCTCGCCGTTGTGCTTGGCGAAGCTCTCCACCGGCAGGGTCGTGAACTCCACCTTGCCGCCGGTGAGGTTCTTGGCCTGCTGGACGAAGGAGAAGACGCCCCAGCCCTCGTCGAGGACGACGTTGTCCTTGGCCACGTTCTTCAGGTCGAGCAGCCGCGTGGGGCTGGTCAGGGTGCCGACGCTGTTCACCTGGTGCAGGGCGGAGGCGAGGAACGCCTGCTGGCGGCGGGTGCGGTCCAGATCGCCCCGCTCCAGTCCGTGGCGCTGGCGGACGAACGCGAGTGCCTGCTGCCCGTCGAGCTCCTGCTTGCCCGCCGGGAAGTCGGCCCCCGAGTAGCGGTCCTTGACCGCGTGGTTGAGGCACACCTCGACGCCGTCCAGGGCGTCGGCCAGGCGGTAGAAGCCCGAGAGGCTGACCTCGGCGAAGTGGTCGATGGGGATGCCCAGGAAGTCGCGCACGGTCCGGATCTGCGCCTGCCTGCCCGCCTCCCTGCCCTCGTGCTCCAGCTTGCGTCCGTCCGTGACTCCCTCGCCGCGCAGCTTGGTCTCCGCCGCCGCCTTCGCGAGGCCGTACGCCTTCTTGATCTTGTCCTGGCCATGACCGGGTATGTCGACGAGGTCGTCGCGCGGGATGGAGAAGCCCTTGGCCTTGCCGCCGTCGGCCGGTACGTGCAGCAGGATCAGCGTGTTGGCGTTGTAGCCGCCGATGTCGGAACTCCCGGCGTGCAGCTTCTTCAGTACGTCGCCGGGGAGCTCCTCGCCGTTCTGGTCCTTGCGTGTGTCGAGGCCCATGAGCAGGATGTTCGTCGAGCCGTCCTTCGACTTGGGCGCGTCGGCGCCGAGGGCGGCCGAGGAGCCGATGCTGTCGAGCTCGCGGTACAGGTACCAGGCCGCGGCGCCGCCGCAGAGCACGAGGACGGCGGTGAGGACCAGCAGCGTGCGGCCCAGCCGCGCCCTTCGCGAGAGGCCGCGCGCGGGCGACTGCCGGCGGCGCGCGCGATGTCGTCGGGAGCGAGGGCTGACGGCTCGGTGCTGAGGCATGGGGACGATCCTGAACGCCCTTTCCTGAGCGGATCCTGAGGAACCGGAAGAGGTCTTCAGGAAGGGGCACGGATCGGAGCCGGTCGGTCTGTCGGTCCGATCAGGAACGGGCTGGTGAGTCCGCCGTCGGCAGCCGCAGGACCAGACGTGCGCCGCGCTCGCTCGGCGCCACCGCCAGGCTCCCGCCGTGGGCCCGGGCGATCTCGCGTGCGATGGCGAGGCCGAGCCCCGTGCCGCCGCTGGCCCGGTTGCGGTCCGCCTCCAGCCGCGTGAAGCGGTTGAAGACCTCCTCCGTCGCCTCGGGCGGGATGCCCGGCCCGTCGTCGACCACTTCGAGCAGCGCCGTGCCGGTCGCGCGGTCCGTCGCGGTGATGACGCGCACCTCGGAGTCGGCGAACCGCTGGGCGTTGTCGAGGAGGTTCGCGAGCAGCCGCTCCAGCTGCCCGGGGTCGGCGCGTACGAGGACCGGGTCGTCGGCCTGGACGAGCACCAGCGGCACCCGTGCCGAACGGCGCCGGGCGATCTTCTCGGCCGCGAGCAGCGACAGGTCGACGAGCTCCGCGCTCTGCGGCTGCTGTGCGTCGAGACGGGCGAGGAGCAGCAGGTCGGCGGCGATCCGCTCCAGTCGTACGGTGGAGTCGAAGGCCTGCCCGAGGGAGGCGGCCGTGGCGGGGTCGGGCTTGTTGAGGAGGGCCAGTTCGAGCTCGGCGCGCGCGGCGGCGATGGGGTTGCGCAGCTCGTGCGAGGCGTCGGCGACGAACTGGCGCTGTCGGATGACGGAGTCCTCCAGGCGTTCCAGGGTGTCGTTGACGGTCTCGGCGAGCCGGGTGATCTCGTCCCGGCCGGCGGGTGCGGGGACGCGGCGGCTGAGCCGGTCCGCGGTGACGGCGACGAGTTCCCTGCGGATGGACTCGACGGGCCGCAGCGCGGCACCGGTCACGGACCAGGCGATGACTCCGGTGAGCAGGACGACCAGCGGGCCGCCGACCAGGACGGTGACGCCGAGCGCCCGTTGGGCGTCGGCCACGGCGTCGAGCACGGTCAGCGCGTAGACGTAGAGGTCGCCGTCGGGCGAAGGGGTGCGGACGACGGCGACGACGCTGGTGTGGCTGGCCAGCGCGGGGGCGGGCGCGAAGTCGCGCACCGCCGAGTCCTCTCCGGCCCCGGGGCGGAAACCCGCGAGGACGGCGGCGCGGGCGGCGGGGTGGGGGGCGGTGCTGGCCAGTGGGCGGCCCTGGCCGTCCAGGACGAGCACGGCGTCCACGCCGCCGTCGGGCTCCGGCATGTCGCCGCTCGGGCGCCCCGGCCCGGCCGCGATGTCCGCGGCGGCCTGCCGGGCGGCGAGTTCGGTGCGGGCGCCCGCGTTGTCGATCAGGTTGCCGCGCAGGGTGACGTACAGCCAGCCGCCGCCGATGGAGAGGGCCACGACCATGATGAGGACGGCCGCGGCGGTGGCACGGGCCCGCAGGGTGCGGGGCATGCGGGGGCGGAACCTGCGGACCCCTTCAGGGGAGATGCGGACCCGGTCACGGAACATCGGGAGCCAGCCGGTAGCCGATGCCCCGCACGGTGCGGATCGTGTGCCGCCCGAAGGGCGCGTCGACCTTCTTGCGCAGCGAGCTCACGTACACCTCGACGATGTTGGGGTCGAGATCGGACGGCGAGTCCCACACCTCGTCGAGGATGTCCTGCTTGGAGACCGCGCCGCCGTCCGCGGCGAGCAGGCAGCCGAGCACCTCGACCTCCCGCGCGGTCAGCTCGACCGTCTGCTCGCCCCGCTTGCAGAGCCGGGCGACGACGTCGAGCGTCAGGTCGCCGACCTGAAGGGTCGCGGGCCGGTCGCGGCCGGCCCGGCGGCCGAGGGCGCGCAGCCTGGCGAGCAGCACGACGAGCGAGAACGGCTTGGTCAGGTAGTCGTCCGCGCCCGCGTCGAGTCCGTCGGCCTCGTCGTACTCGCTGTCCTTGGCGGTGAGGATCAGGACGAGGGCGTGTTCGTCATGGGTGCGCAGCCTGCGGCAGACCTCCAGGCCGCTGAGTCCCGGCAGCATCAGGTCCAGCACGATCACGTCGTAGCCACCGGTCAGTGCCAGCTCCAGCCCCGTGTGCCCGTCGTGGGCGACGTCCACCCAGTGGCCGTCCGAGGAGATGGCCCGGCGCAGGGTGTCGGCGAGTGCGTGCTCGTCTTCGATGACCAGGATCTTCACGGTTCAAATATCACATATCTCGTAAATAAGACGCGGACCTCTCACCCTACGCGGCCGTTCCTGAGCCCTGGCTGAGGAACCTGAAGCTGAAGAGGGCCTCAGGTCGCTCAGGTTGCTTTCAGGGCTCCGGCGCGATCGTTGGGGGACGGCGCGAGGAACGCGCTGCCCGAGGATGTGAGGAGGTGGTCGTTGTGCTCTACGGCGACCCTCCCAGTCGCGCGTCCCGCTGCTCCACGCGTGTCGTCACCGCTGGACAGCCGCGGCGTACCGCCGCCTGACGCAAGCACCCCTGTTCACCCGTCCCCGGGCCCTGCACCGCGCGGCGTCCCCCGCGCCGTGCCGTCGTGCCCGCAAGACCTTCCGGGTACTCCCATGTCCAGACTCCGTCAGTTTCCCTCCCGCGGCGCCGTGCGTGTCGCCCGTATGCGCCCCGTCGACGTCCTCGTCCTGCTGGGCGTCGTCGCGGTCTTCTTTCTCGTGGCCCGGGTCGGCGCCTCGACCGACCAGCCCTTCGACGTCGACGCGCCCCCGGTCGTCTCCACCGATCCGGGCGAGCTGCCCTACTACGCGGCGCGCTCCCTCCTGCGGATGTTCGTCGGCCTCGTGCCCGCCGTGCTCTTCACCTTCGTCTTCGGCACCTGGGCGGCCCGCTCACGGCGCGCGGCGAAGGTCATCGTGCCGGCCATCGACATCCTGCAGTCGGTGCCGGTCCTGACCTTCCTGAGCATCACCGTCACCGGTTTCATCGCGATGTTCCCCGGCTCCACCCTGGGGCTCGAACTCGCCTCGGTCTTCGCCGTGTTCACCGCGCTGGTGTGGAACATGGCGATGGCCTTCTACCAGTCCCTCATCACCCAGTCCAAGGAGCTGGACGAGGCGGCCCGGCTGATGCGCCTCACCCGTTGGCAGCGGTTCTGGAAGGTGGACGTGCCCAGCGGCATGATCGCCCAGGTCTGGAACGGCATGATCAGCTTCGGTGCCGCGTGGTTCGCGCTGTCCGCCTCCGAGACGATCAGCGTCAACGGCAGCGACAACGGCCTGCCCGGCGTGGGCTCCTATGTGGCGCAGGCCCTGGACAACGGTGAGGGCCTGCGGGTCGCGCTCGCCGTCGTCGTCATGATCGCGATGGTCGTGTCGGTGAACTTCTTGTTCTGGCGGCCCGTCACCGCATGGGCGGAGCGGTTCCGCACCGAGGACTGCGAGATCGCCGAGCAGCCCCGCAGCTGGTTCCTCGACCTGCTGCGCCGCTCCACAGTGCCCGCGCTGCTCGGCCGGATGCTGCGTCCGGCCGGTGAGCGTCTGGACCGCGCCATGCGCGTCCTCGGCACCAGCCCCGGGCGGCTGCACCACGACCCGGTCCGCCGCAGGCGCGCCGACGTCGCCTTCTACGTGCTCTATACGGCGGCGGTCGCGGCCGTCCTCTGGCAGGCCTGCACGTACATCCTCGACAACGTCCCGGTCGGCGAGATCGGGCACGCGGCGTGGCTCGCGCTGATCACGTACGGCCGCGTCATGATCCTCGTGGTGTTCTCCACGCTCGTCTGGGTGCCGATCGGTGCCTGGATCGGCATGAACCCGAAGGTCAACCGGATCGCCCAGCCGATCGTCCAGGTCCTCGCCTCCTTTCCGTCCAACTTCCTCTTCCCGCTCGCCGTCGTGGTGCTCGGCGCCTCCGGCATCTCCCTCAACTGGGGGGCCATCGCCCTGATGGCACTGGGCGCCCAGTGGTACGTCCTGTTCAACGTGATCGCCGGTGCCAGCTCCATCCCCGGCGATCTGCGCGAGGCCTCCGACGACCTGGGGCTGCGCGGCTGGCTGCGCTGGAAGAAGTTCGTGCTGCCCGCGGTCTTCCCCTCGTACACGACCGGTGCGCTGGCCGCGTCCGGCGGCGCCTGGAACGCCTCCATCCCCGGCGAGCTCGTCAGCTACGGCACGACGACGCTGACCGCCGTCGGCATCGGCGCCTACATCACCCGGGCCACGGAGTCGGGCGACTTCGCCCGCAACTTCCTCGGCGCCGTCCTCATGAGCGTCTACGTCGTCATCATCAACCGGCTTCTCTGGCGGCGCCTGTACCGCTTCGCGCAGAAGCGCTGCGCGTCGTGACCGCGCGCCGCGGGCTCCGGACCCGCAGGTTCCGGGCCGCCGCGCACCGGTCGCGCGCGCTCCGAATACACCACTGCCACCGCCTCACCGCCTCGTCGCCGAGGAGCGATTCCATGAACACCGCTGCCCCCACCACCACCGTCGCCACCACGGCCCCCGCCGTCGCCGACACCCCGGTCATCACCGTCCGCGGACTGCACAAGCACTTCTCCTCCCCCACCGGCGGCGTGCTGCCGGTCCTCAAGGACATCGACCTGACCCTGCACGAGGGCGAGATCGTCGCCCTCCTCGGCAAGTCCGGTTCCGGCAAGTCGACCCTGCTGCGCCACATCGCAGGGCTCCTCGCCCCGTCCGCGGGGACGGTCCACTACCGCGGCACGGCCGTGACCGGCCCCAACCCGGGCACGGCCATGCTCTTCCAGTCCTTCGCCCTCATGCCGTGGCTCACGGTGCAGCAGAACGTCGAACTCGGCCTGCAGGCACAGGGCGTCGAGCCCGTCGCCCGTCGCCGTCGGACGCTCGCGGCCATCGACATGGTCGGCCTCGACGGCTTCGAGAACGCCTACCCCAAGGAGCTCTCGGGCGGCATGCGCCAGCGGGTCGGTTTCGCCCGTGCCCTGGTCGTCGAACCGGACGTGCTGCTGATGGACGAGCCGTTCTCCGCCCTGGACGTGCTGACCGCGCAGACCCTGCGCAACGAGCTCCTCGCACTGCTCACCCGCCCCGAAAGCCCCACGCGCACCGCCCTGCTGGTCACCCACTCCATCGAGGAGGCCGTCCAGCTCGCCGACCGCATCCTGATCCTCGACACCGACCCCGGCACCATCCAGGTCGAACTGCGGGTGGACCTCCCGCGCCCCCGCAACCGCCGCACCCGCGGATTCGAGGCGCTCATCGAGGACGCGTACGAGTGCCTGACCGGCGAACGGGCCGAACTTCCGCCCACCCTCGACACGCACGACCCCCTCCGCGCGGCGGCTCCCCTGCCGCACGCCGACCTGGAGCGGCTCACCGGGCTCCTCGAAGAGCTCGACGGCCGGGGCGGCGCGGTGGAACTCCCCGCGCTGGCCGACGCGCTGTCGTACGAGGTCGACGACCTGATGCCGTTGGTGGAGGCCGCGAAGACGCTCGCCTACGCCAGGATCAGGTCCGGCGAGCTGCGGCTGACCACCACCGGCAGCGGCTTCGCCGACGCCGACATCCTCACCCGCAAGCGCCTCTTCGCCGCCGCCGTCCTCGCCAACGTCCCGCTCGTCGCCACCATCCGCACGCTCCTCATGGCGTCCGACAGCGGGCGCCTGCGGGAGCACCACATCACCGACCGGCTGCGCGCGGGCTTCTCCGAGCACACCGCGCGGCAGCAGCTCGGCATCGCCGTCACCTGGGGCCGTTACGCCGAGCTCTTCGAGTACGACGCCCGGGACGGCGTCCTGCTGCTGCCGCGCGAGGACCACACGGCGGGAGACGACCGATGACCTCACGCGATTCCCTGCGGACCGCCGCCACCCTGGTGGCCGTCGCCGCCGTCCTGCTGGCCGCGGTCACCACCGCGGCCCCCGGGACCGCCCACTTCCTCTGCGGCCTGCTGCTCGGAGCCTCGGTGACGGCGGTGGCGTTCGCCCTGGCGGGCTGGGGCGTCGCCTGCCGACGCACGGGCGGCGGCGACTTCCGCGGCGACTTCACCGGCGATCTCTGAGAGCCCGTCCTCAACCCCCTGTTGATCTCGTACACGAGCCACAGTGGAGGGCTCGGCGCGCATCGGGCTCTCCGTCCGCAGTGACTCAGCGGCGGGCTTTGCGGAGAGCTTTCGGGCGCTCCGAGCGCCGTGTCGGTACGCCTTTGCGGTGCGGTTCGGCGGGCGGATGCTGCCGGTACCGGGCGGGCCGGGGTTCCCCTTCACGGCCACGGGTGCCGTGCTCCAGCCTGGCAGAGGGTGGGTGTGCTGCCCAGTTCGGAGATGGTCGGCAACGTCAACGTGGACCGGTACGAGCAGATCGTGGAGAGGCTGCGCGAGGCCGTCGAGAAGTTCGAGAAGTTGTCGAAGAGTTCGTTCATCATCGGCGACGGTGCGCTGGAAGTCGTCCCGATGCAGGATCACGGCGGCCGGTCGGTGCGGGACGGCCTGTTCGGGGTGTCGGCATGGCTGCACCGGCTGTCGGAAGACGTCAACGTTCCCTGCAACACCCTGAAGTCGTAGCGGTGGGTGGCCAGCCGGTGGCCTGAGCAGCACCGATGTTCTGGAGTGGCGTTCAGTACGCACCAGACCCTGGCCGCGATCTCTGACGACGAGGAACGGTGGGCGGCGATCAAGAACCCGCCGCTGGACGAGCGGACCGGCAAACGGCGGTGGGCACCGGAGACTGCCCGGCAGCGGGTCGGCTACCACGGGCCGGGCCCGAGACGGCGCAGGAGAAGATCGAGGCCGTGCACGACCTGGTCGCCGACGAGCAGGCTGCCGCGCAGGTGGCGACCGATCTTCTGCGGCGTCCATCGGTGGCGTTCAAGGCCATGACCGGCGACACCGCCCGGCACCAGGTAGATCACGCGCAGGTCGAGCAGTCCCGCCTGCTGCGCGAGGCCCACGAGCAGCAACTCGAAGGCGCCGAGGAACCGTTCGAGCCGACCGTGCGGCGGATCAACCACGCTCTGGAGTTCTTGGGACCGTGAGCACGCGGCAGCGATCTTCCGAGCGCTCGTGCAGACCCGCCCGGCAGGTCTCCACATGCCTCAGTTGCTGCGGGCCACCGAACTCACCCGCAGCCAAATGCAGTCCGGCATGGCAATGATGCGCGACATCATCACGCAGAAGGGCTGACCACCGGTGATCTACACCAGAGCAGAAAGGCAGGCTCTGCCACATGAGACGGGCCGCGGCCGAAGCCGGCGGCCCGTCCCTTTGCTGCCCAGAGATCAGCCCAGGATCGCTTCGTCACCCCTGGCCCGCCGTAGGACCATCGTCGCCGCGGCGACAGCCCCGAGGGCCTGCGCGGAAGCGCTCACATGGTCCGGCGGAAGAACTGCCGCAGCGCCGACCACAACCACGCCGACGAGCATGAACTTGAGGCGGGGCTTGCGGTGGAGGGGGTGGCGAGAGTCTTCACGGGATTTCGGCGTCAGCACAGTTGGCGTCCTACCTGCCGCATACGGCGGTCCGGCCACCAGACACCTCAGGTGCCTGCCCGGTAGAAGTGCCCGGTGGCTACTGGGAGTTAGTCCTTTCGAGTTTGCTGATGTTCTTGCCTCCACGGCAGGGGGGCGAGACAATCCGCGCTGATACGCATGAATCGCGAGACTTGACCCACCGGAGCCTGTGCCTCGTCGCCCTACGCCACTGAGCCCAGAAGACGGCCCCCGCGCCCGTTTCGCGATCGCCTTACGGCAACTGCGTGACGACGCAGGCTTCGACGCGCCACCCGTAGACGTCATTGCGGCGCGGTACAACGTCGCGAGGTCGTCGCTGCACCACGCTATGCGGGGGCAGCGGATCCCGACGGTTCCCGTCCTTGCGGCACTGGTCCGCGCTTGGGGCGGTGACGAGGGCTGGTGGCTTCGCTTCAGGACAGCGACAGAAGAAGAGCTGGAGCGCGAGCGGCTCGCGGTGAATACGGGACTTCATATAGGAGAAGACCTGCGCGCGAGGAAGTCGTTTGCGAGTGACGAAGAGTCGCTGCTCAGACTGGCACAAGCAGGCGATCCTGCCCCGTCCGACATGCTTGACGTGTTCCTGTCTTCGGGGATTCCGCTCCCGGCCTACGTGGATCATGAGGTTCGGGAGTTGCAGAGGCGGTGCCGGGAGGCTGCCGACATGGCGAACCGGGAAGCGTCGGCGGCGGAATGGGCGGAGCTGTATCAACGCGCAGGGGCGCCGGACATCCGCACCGTCGCTGGTTATGCGGGCTTGTCCCTCCTCGAGGTTCGTGCGGTCCTGGCAGCTCGCGTCGATCCCGTCGAGGACCGCGAGACGGTGGAGAAAGTGTTCGCCGTCCTTCAGGGAAGGTGAGCGAGGTCGAGGTGGGTCATGCTCGGCCGCTCGACGTCCATATGTGCCGTCAGGATCTTCGTGGCACCTGCTCCGGGCCCATGGGCGACGGTCTACCGTCATGAACCGTTTGACGGTGTGAGTGGGCTGCGCGGAATATCCACCAGTGGTTGCCAGGGGGCGTCGGAGTGTCGCGTAACCGGCGAGCAGGCCGCACGCGGCCCTGAGCAGCCGGCGTTCGATGCCGCCGAGCGGCCGCTGTGCCGCATCGTTCATGTTCAACAATCCATCTCCGCAGGGCGTACGGATTGGCCTCTCACACGGGTGAGCCGTGTTGTGCGGCTGCGTGGAGCACAAACCATGTGACAAACCGCGTCCCCGCACCACCAAGACCAGGCTCACAGATCCGGGGGGGGCAAGAGGGATCCAGGTCCGAGCTTGGTCTGTGGAGCTGGCCGCTCCGAGAGCCTGGACGGTCGGCGCAGCGACTACTCAAGACGGTCACTGTTGTCGCGCGCATTCCGGGGGCTACGTGGGGACACCGAGATCGAGCGAATGACCCGCAGCCAGCGGGCCAGGAGGTAGAGACAACCGCCCAGCCCTGCACAGGTCTGCCATTCACCGGCAACTACCGCGTGAAGGCCATCTGTTCTGACCAGGTAGGTGGCGGAGATCGCCACGGCAACGGTGATGGCGAGGTTGAGCCGCTTGTCGGTGGACAGCACCCACTCCACCGGCCGCCACAGCTGGGCCGCACCATCGGCCGTGCGCATGCACAAGGCCGCGATCAGAAACCCCAGGGCTGCCCGGTAGCGCTGATGTGACGTCAGCCTTGCTCCGGTCACCGGGTTGTCGCCCTCCAGGTGAGCCAGCCATTCACCGTACAGGTGAGATCGCCCCGGCCCCGCGAGGTGGACCGCGGCGGCGGTGACCGCCGTGGTCAGACGTGCTGTCACGCGGGCGCCCAATGTGTAGAGGGGGCGGCCGTTTCGCGTAGTACTGCACCACCACGCCCAATGCTGGCGGACGGACCGATACAGACACCAGATTCCTGGCAGCAGGCCCAGCCACGCTGCCAGCGGCCAATCGGTCGACACGCCGAAGACGGCGATCAGGCACGCCGTGCCGACACTCCGGCCCCAGATCTTCAGGATCATCAGATCTGGCCCCACAAGGGGATGGGATGGGAAAGCCGTCGCCGGAGCGATCGCTGTGCCAAGAGTTGCTGCACCTGCGCGCGTCCGTCCGTGGTCAGCACGTGGAAGCGGCGTGGCGGCCTGCTCGGATGCGGCGTGGTCTCATTCCAGCTGGTGACCCACCCCAGCTTGGACAGACGATCCAGCACGGGATAGACGGTGCTTGAGCCGAGATCTGCCCTAACGCAGATCTTCAACCCCCAAGTCGGCTCATCGTGCGTCGCGTTGAGAAGCTCGTTGAGAACGCCGATGGTTGCTTGCGTCAGACGAAGCGGTGCCATGTTTCTCAGTGGAGCACCGGGAAGAGCGTGTGTCGAGTACGAGTTTCGCTGACAAGGGCGAAACGGGCATCAGATCTCGTATCCCCCTCCGAGTTCCGGCGTTCCTTGCGAGATCAGGACCTTCGCCCCGCCGTCCTCGTGACCACCGCCGTGTCCTTCTCCGGGCGCCACCTCGTCGAGCTCGGCCTGTCCAGGTCGCGCTGCTCTTCTCTGTTCCGCAACCGGCACGCTCCCCGACCTCTGGCACCACTTCGCCCGCGCCGCCACAGGTCTGGGGCCTGAGTTCCTCACTGGAATGCGGTGCTGGCTGGTGAGTAGGGTTGCGGTTCGGACATTGGTCAACTGCGCGGCACGGCAATGAGGTTGATGGCTGCGCTCATGCCTACGGCGAGAACACGGGGGGCTGGATGCGGCGGCGGGCTGTGGGAGCGGGTCTCGCAGGCACAGGCGTAGTCGTGGCCGCGTTGCAGGGCTTGGTGTCCGGCCCGTCGTCGCTGGGAGGCTGGGTCGCTTTCGGGGTGTTGGCCATGGCAGGGGCTGTCGTTGCGGCCTGGGGCAGCTGGGCGCAGGCGCCCGCCTCCTCTGATCCGCCCGCGCCGTCGCCCGAACCTGTCACGGCATGGGTCGTCGACCGGGACGAGAGGCAGCGAGCCGAGGACGCGGTGTGCGGGAACGGCGCCGCGGTAGGGATTACGACGTCGCTCTGGGGCGCGGGAGGCTTCGGCAAGACAACGATCGCCGAGATGGTCTGTGCCAGTTCGCGGGTGCGTGAGCACTTCAAGGGCGGGGTATACAGCTTCACCATCGGCCGGGAGGTGCGGGGACGAGCGGACATCGCTTCACGAGTGGCCGAGGTCACCCGGTTCATCACCGGCAACACCGAGCAGTTCTCCGACCCGGCAGAGGCCGGTAGGCATCTGGGCCGGTTGCTGGACCAGCGCAAGCGGACCCTGCTCCTCCTCGATGATGTCTGGACGGACGAACAGCTCGAACCGTTTCTCCACGGCGGAAAGCACTGCGTACGGCTGATCACCACTCGAGTTCCCTCGCTGCTGCCTTCTGGCACCCGGACGATCCAGGTCGACCAGATGACCCTCGACCAGGCCCGCACCGTGCTGACGCGGGACCTGGACGGCCTGCCGCAGCTGACCATCGGTGCGTTGCTGGATGCCACCGGCCGGTGGGCTCTGCTGCTGCGTCTGGTCAACCGACAGGTCAAGGCACAGGTGATGACCGGACAGGATCCGGCCCGAGCCGCCGAAGAGATTCTGCACCAGCTCCGCGTCCACGGTCCGCAGGGAGTCGATCCCACGGGCGCCACCATCGATGTGGACCGCCCGGAAGAGCGGCGCCGGGCGATCCGCGCCACCATCGAGGCGGCGACTGGGCTGCTGCCCGAGGGAGGCATGGAACGTTTCGCCGAGCTCGCCATCTTTGCTGAGGACGAGGCCGTGCCACTGCCACTGATCGCGCGACTCTGGCAGGCCACCGGGGGACTGAGCGAGCGAGCGTCCCGGGAACTGTGCGCGCAGCTGGCAGGGCTGTCGCTGCTCTCCCTCACCAGAGACGACGGCGGGCGCATCAGCCTTCACGACGTCATTCGCGACTATCTTCTCAGCGCCCACGACCCGACACAGCTTGCTGCGCTGCACGGACGCCTCGTGGACGCCTCAGCCGACGGCCTCCCCGACGCCGCACCGCCCTTGGCACGCGCGAGCGCTCCGTATCCCACGTGGTGGGAACTGACCGACGGCTACCTCCAAGACCATCTCATCGAGCACCTCGTCGCAGCAGGTCGCACCGAACTGGCCGAGGCCATCGCCAGTGACCTTCGATGGGTGGCGGGCCGCCTCATCCGATACGGCGCCAGCGCACCCCCGCGCGACCTGAGCCACGTTCCCACCACGGACGCGGCAGCCCGCACACGCTCCCTGGCACAGGTCACCCACCTGCTTGCCCCCACCGATCCCGCGCCGCTCGTGGTCAACACCCTCTATAGTCGGCTCGCCTTCCTCCCCTCCTGGCGCGACCAAGTCATCAACGGGCTCGCCACCGTGCCCGCACGGCCGCTCCTGGTTGGACTCTGGCCGCCCCCCGACCTCCCTGACCGTGCCCAACTGGCCACCCTCACCGGCCATACAGGCACGGTGGAGTCGGTGGCGATCTCACCCGACGGCACCTGGCTCGCCACCGGCGGCCGGGACAGAACAGTGCGGTTGTGGGACCGGGCCAGCGGACGCTGCACCGCCACCCTCACCGGCCACACCGACGCGGTGGGGTCGGTGGCGATCTCGCCTGACGGTACCTGGCTGGCCACCGGCAGCCGGGACGGAACGGTGCGGTTGTGGGACCGGGGCAGCGGACAATGCACCGCCACCCTCACCGGCCATACAGGCACGGTGGAGTCGGTGGCGATCTCACCCGACGGCACCTGGCTCGCCACCGGCGGGGAGGATCGGAAGGTGCGGTTGTGGGCCCGGACCAGGGGACGCTGCACCGCCACCCTCACCGGCCACACCGCCTCGGTGACAGCAGTGGCGATCTCACCCGACGGCACCTGGCTCGCCACCGGCAGCTGGGACAAAACGGTGCGGTTGTGGAACCGGTCCAGGGGACGCTGCACCGCCACCCTCGCCAACTCCACCGGTGGGGCGCAGCCGGTGGCCATCTCACCCGACGGCACCTGGCTCGCCATCGGCAACTGGGCCGGAACGCTGGGGTTTTGGGACCGGGCCACCAGACGCTGCACCGCCACCCTCACCAACACCGACTCGGTGACAGCAGCGGCAATCTCATCGGACGGCGCTTGGCTCGCCACCGGCAGCCGCGATGGGAAAACGCAGTTGTGGGACGTCACCAGCAGACAGTGCACCGCTAGCCTCACCGGCCATACCGGCAGGGTGGAGTCTATGGCGATCTCGCCCGACGGCACCTGGCTCGCCACCGGCGGGGAGGATCGGAAGGTGCTGCTGTGGGACTGCGTGAACGCTGCAGATGAAGAGCCCACCGCTGTCACCGGGTACGCCCGCGGGGCGCAGTCGGTGGCGATCTCACCCGACGGCAATTGGCTCGCCACCGGCGGGGAGGATCGGAAGGTGCGGTTGTGGGACCGGGCCAGCGGACGCTGCACCGCCACCCTCACCGGCCACACCGCCTCGGTGACAGCAGTGGCGATCTCACCCGACGGCGCTTGGCTCGCCACCGGCAGCCGCGATGGGAAAACGCAGTTGTGGGACGTCACCAGCAGACAGTGCACCGCTACCCTCACCGGCCACACCGCCTCGGTGGAGTCGGTGGCGATCTCACCCGACGGCACCTGGCTCGCCACCGGCGGCCGGGACGGAACGGTGCGGTTGTGGGACCTAGCCGACGGCCGGTGCACCGTCTCCCTCGCCGACCCCGTCGGTGGGGTGCAGTCGGTGGCGATCTCACCCGACGGCACCTGGCTGGTCACCGGCAACTGGGACGGGAAAGTGCGGTTGTGGGACCGGGCCAGCGGACAATGCACCGCCACCCTCGCCAACTCCACCGGTGGGGCGCAGTCGGTGGCGATCTCACCCGACGGTACTTGGCTCGCCACCGGTAGCCGTGATGGAAAAGTGCGGTTGTGGGACGTGACCAGCGGACAGTGCACCGCCACCCTCGCCAACTCCACCTGTGGCGTGCAGTCGGTGGCCATCTCAGCCGACGGCGCCTGGCTCGCCACCACCAACCAGGACAGAGAGATCCGTGTTTGGAACGTCCGCGACAGATTCGTCGCGGCGGTTGTGCGCACCGATGACGCCTTGGCGAGCTGTACCTGGTCGAGCCTCGACACCACCCTCGTGGCCGCAGGTACTGGTGGACTACACCTCTACGAGCTACGCACCTGATCCGGGGGCCATCGCCCGGGGGGGTGCACAGCAGAATCAACCGGTCCCGCTCCAGCCACGACTCGTGGCTGTGCGCTCTCGCACATCTCCGGGCGCGACGTCGCGCCAACCTGTGGTGCCCGGACTTGAAGGAGACACCCCGCGTGTACGGCGTCCCGGAGAAGTCCGAGCGGTCGTCCGTGCGGGAAGTCGGCCGGACGAGTTCCGACGCTCGCGACCAGCGAATGTGGAGAGCTGCCCGGCCTTGTGCGAGACGCTCAGCCGGGTGCCCGGAGAACGTTGAGACTGCCCGGAGATCACGTAGAACGGATCGAGCCACGTGGCTCGAATCGCGTCACTCGTGGATCGGAGGTGGAGCCGGTGTCCCGTACCGCCCACTTGCATGTCGCCTCCGGCTACTCCGCCCGCTACGGCGCCGCTCTGCCCGAGGTCCTGGTGCAGCGGGCCGCAGTGCGGGGGATCGGTGCGCTCGCGCTGACCGACCGCGACACGGTGGCCGGGACGGTCCACTTCACCAAGGCCTGCACGGCCGCGGGTATCCGGCCGCTCTTCGGCGCTGAGGTCGCCGTGGCCCCCTGGGGCGGGTCCGGGCCTGCACGGCGGGCTCGGAAGCCGGTGAGTGGCGGTGCGCTGTGGTGGAGGCGCGGTGCCGGGTGACACTGCTGGCGCAGTCGGCGCCGGGCTGGGCGCGGCAGTACCGTCTCGTGTCCGCGGCGCACGCGCAGCCCGTCGACGGGGTGCCGGTGGTGGCGTGGCCGGTACTGGAGGGGCATCTCGGGGACGGCCTGGTGGTGCTGCTCGGGCCGGCGTCGGAGCCGGTGGCCGCATTGCTGGCGGGCCGCCCCGACCTGGCCGAGCAGCTGCTGGGGCCCGGAGCGGGCCGTCACGTGCCGGGGGCTGCGGCTGGGGGCGGTCTGGCACGGGCGCACGGGGACCGGCGCGGGGTCGCTGCGGCTGGCGGGGCGTACCGTGCGCTGGGCAATGCGCTCGGGGTGGCGGTGGTGGTCTCCAACGCGGTGCGCTACGCCGATCCCACACAGCACCGGCTCGCCGACGTGCTAAATGCGGCGCGGCTGCTGCGCCCCGTCGACCGGCGCGCGCTGGACAGCGGGGAACGGTGGCTCAAGGGCCCGGCCGAGATGGAGGCGGCGGCCGCGCGCGTCGCGGAGGCGGCCGGGCACGGGCCCGTGCGGGCGGCGGCACTGCTGGCCGAGACCGACGCGGTCGCCGCATCCTGCCCCCTGACACCGCAAGGGCTGGGACTGGGGCGGCGGCACTTTCCCGAGCCGCACGTGGTGGGCGCCGACCGCGAGCGCGGTGGGGCGATGCGGCTGCTGCGTCGGCACTGCGAGGCGGGCATGCGGGCGCGCGACCTGGAGCAGGATGCCGCCGCGGTCCAGCAACTGGACGACGAACTCGAGGTGATCGGCCGTCTCGGCTACGAGGGCTACTTCCTCGCCGTCGCCCAGGTCGTCGCGGATGTGCGGGCGATGAGCGTGCGCGTCGCCGCCCGCGGCTCCGGGGCCGGCTCCATGGTCAATCACGCCCTGTTCGTGACGACTGCCAATCCGCTCGAGCACCGGCTGCTGTTCGAACGGTTTCTGTCCGAGCGGCGCACGTCACTGCCGGACATCGACCTCAATGTGGAGTCCGCGCGCCGCCTGGAGGTCTACGACAAGATCTTCGAACGCTTCGGCCGGGAGCGGGTCGCGGTGACCGGGATGCCGAAGACCTACCGGGCCCGCCATGCGCTGCGCGACACCGGGTTCGCCCTGGGCATCGCCCCGCAGATCGTGGACGAGATCGCCAAATCCTTTCCGCACATCCGGGCCTGCGACATCACCTCCGCGCTGGCCGAGCGGCCCGAACTGCGCCGGCTCGCCGCCCGCGCCGCCGAGTTCGGGCCGCTGTTCAAGCTCGCCGAGGGCCTGGACGCGCTGGTGCGCGGCTACGCCATGCACCCGTGCGGGGTCATCCTGTCCAACGCCTCGCTGCTGGACCGGCTGCCTGTGCAGCCCACGCCCGGCGGCCAGTTCCCGATGTCGCTGGCCGACGAACACGATGTCGAAGACCTCGGGCTGCTTAAGCTGGATGCGCTGGGGGTGCGGATGCAGTCCGCCATGGCGCACGCGGTCGCCGAGATCCGGCGCACCACCGGCCGCCAGCTCGACCTCGACAACCCCGACCACGCCCCTCTCGATGACCCGCAGACGTTCGAGATGATCCGCCGCTCGGACACTCTCGGTTGCTTCCAGATCGAGTCGACCGATCAGAGGGACCTGGTGGGCCGGCTGCAGCCGCGGCACATGAAGGAGGTCATCGCCGACATCAGCCTCTTCCGCCCTGGCCCGGTCAAGGGCGGCATGCCCGCCCGGTTCATCGCCGCACGCCACGGCGCCGCACCGCACTCCCCCCGCCCCGACCTCGAACCCATCCTCAACGACACCTACGGCGTGGTGATCTGGCATGAGCAGATCATTGCGATCTTCGCGCGGATGACGGGCTGCGACCGGGCATTCGCCAACGTCGGCCGCCGCGCCCCGGCCGATACCGACCGACTGTCCCGCGTCAAGGCCTGGTTCACCAGGTCAGCCGCCGCCCGCGGCTACTCCCAGACAGTCGTCGACGAAGTATGGGACGTGATCAAAGAGTTCGGAGCGTACGGGTTCTGCCACGCCCACGCGGTCGCCTTCGCCGTTCCCGCGGTGCAGTCGGCCTGGCTCAAAGCCCACCACCCCGCCGCCCTGTACGCGGGACTCCTGGAGCACGATCCGGGCATGTGGCCGATGCGCGTCATCGTCGCCGACGCCCGCCGCCACCAGGTGCCGGTGCTGCCCGTCGACATCAACCGCTCCCCCACCGCCCACCGCGTGGAGGCCACCGCCCGCGGCTGGGGCGTGCGCCTGGGCCTGTCCACGGTCAAGGGCATCAGCGAGGCAGAGGCCGCACCGATCCGCCGGACGTCGCCCGTGAGGTCCTCGCCACCGGCGCCGATGTGGTGGCCCTGGAGAAGGTGCCGAACCGGGCCATGAAGACGTACGAGAGGGAACTGCACGGCACCTATCGGCACCGCGCGGCGGGCGACACTCTCGGGCTGTGGTCCCGATATCCGCTGCGTGAAGTCGAGAAGCTCGATCTCGGCGGCGCCTGGCCGCACGCCGTCCGGGCCGTCGCCCGCACCCCCGTCGGTGACACGGCGGTGTACGCGGTGCGCCTGCCGTCCGTCCGCGTCACCTTCGACCAGGGCTTCGCCGTGGCGCAGCGTGACGCGAGCGCGGCCCGGCTGCGGGAGCGGATCGCACGGGATCCCACACGGCGCCTGCTACTCCTCGGCGACCTCAACGGCGCCCTGCGGGACCGGGGCCTGGCGCCGCTGACCACCGTGCTGCGGCCCGCGGACGGCCGGGCGGGCCACGGTCTGGGCTTCACCTGGCCCGCCGCGTTCCCCGTCGTCCGTCTCGACCACGTCCTGGTGCGCGGCTTCGCGTCGACGGGGACCGACGTGCTCCCGGACCTCGGCAGCGACCACCGCCCGGTCCTCACCGGACTGCGGGCCGACCGATGAGGCCGCCGTGAGGCCGCCCTCGGGGACGGCCTCAACTCGCTCACCGGTCAACGGCATTACGTCCCGTCAGAACGCCCTCAGGAATTGCCCAGAGGGCGAAAGTCCCCGGTGTTGAGGACTTTCGCCGGAGAGATCGAGCGCGGAGAACTGTGACGATCAAGACATACCCAAAGATCATCCATCACCCTTTCGGTTCTCCCAGAAAGGCCGCCCCGATGACCTCCCCCTCGGACCATCCGCTCGCCCACGGCTTCCTGCCCGAGCGGCTGCCGGTGCCGCACCTCTCCGGATCCTGGACCCGGCTGGACGCGCTGGCCCATGCGGCCGCCGCCGCGCCGTGCCGGGAGGACGCCCGCCTCCTGGTCGCAGAGGCGTGCCGGTCCGCCGAGCTGACGGTGCTGCGCCAGCGGACCGCCCGGCTGTCGGAGCACCGGGCCAAGGCGGCGGCGATGCGGGTGGCGGTCATCGTGGCGGCCTGCGGGTGGACCGATCTGGACCCGGTGTCGCCCGGGTCCCGGCGCGCGGCGAACGAGGAGTTCCGTGCCCTGTGGTCGTCGCTGGCGCACCGCACTGACCACCCCCGGTTCGTCGCTCTGCCCACGCTGTCGCTCCTGAACTGGGCGCCGCTGCGCAAGCCCGGCCGGGCCGTGCCGGTCGACCAGCTGGCCCGTACCGAGTCCCTCGTGCCGATCGTGCGCTGGTCGGCCGGGGAGCGGCCGCTGTCCCGCCTGGACCGGCTCATGCTGGCCACGGTGCGTCTGGAGGCCCACGGGGTCTGGCTGTTCCGGCTCGCCGAGACCCTGGCGGGCCGGTCCCCCGGCGACTGCGCCATCGCCGTCGCGCTGCGCCGGATGACCCGCATCCAGCACACCCTGCAGGGGCAGCTCCGTTCGAGCACGGCCAAGTTGAGCCATGCGCCCGCGACAGGTCAGCAGTGTGCGGTGCTCACCTCACTGGCCGAGCAGGAGGCGCTGGAACCGCCGGTGCTTCTGGCGTCCGACGCCGTGCTCGGCATGGGCGGCCGTATGGGAGTAGGCAGCCGCTACCAGTTGCGCAGACACCTCCCCGCCCAGCACCGCGCCTGGCTGTCCACCCTGGACCGCCGCAGCGCGGGCGTGCGGACCCTCGCGCACCGCCGCGGCCCGGACGCGGACGCCTATCGCGACGCCCAGGAGTCACTGGTCGCACTGCGCTGCGCGTACGCGGAACTCGTACGAACCGCCATGCAGCCGGCCCCGAAGGGTCTACTCGGATCGACGCGCCCCATGACCCGGACCGTGCAGCGGGACACCCTGCGGCGGACCAGGATGCTGGTCGACGGGGCCGCCTGATTCCGGCCCCTGGAGTCATGTCCGGCAGGGGGAAGGGCCTACCGGGTCTTTGAGGTAAGTGGCGCGTTCTTCCGGGGTGAGACCGCGGTTGACGCTGCGGCAGACCTTGCGGAGGGCGGCATCCGGTCGGACCGGGGCCGCGTCCCACAGCCGTACGGTGCCCCCGTCGCTGCCACCGGCTATGTGCTTGCCGTCGGGGCTGAAGGCAAGGGCCGCCTTGCTGGCAGCACGTCGGGGGAACGCGTGGCGGAGCCTGCCGGTATCGGTGTCGTAGAGACGGACCTCGCCGTCGGTGCGGCCGTTGAGGGCGAGGGTGTGCCCGTCGGGGCTGAAGGCCAGGGCTCCGACCTTGTCGGCGCGCTGCGATATGACGGTGCGCAGGGTGCCGCTTTCCACGTCCCACAGGCGTACGCGGCCCTTGGTGTCGCCCGCGGCCACGGTCCGTCCGTCGGGGCTGAAGGCTGCCACGGGAGTCAGTGCCGAAAACGCCTCGAACCCCTTGAACATGCGGGTCTCGCCCGAGGCGATGTTCCAGGACCGCACCACTCCTGTCGCGTCACCGGCCGTCAGCAGGTCCCCGTGCGAGGTGAATGCGACGGCCAGTACGTGGTCGAGTGGCTTGGTGAGTGTGGCGCGTACCTTCCCGGTGCGCACATCCCACAGCCGCACCACTGCTCTCTCTGATCGTGCGCTGCCGCTGAGGACGGCGAGACTCCGCCCGTCAGGGCTGAAGGCCACGGACCGCACCTCGGGGAACGCGCGCAGGGCCGTTGTGCGCGGGGTGCCGTCGGCCGTGTTCCACAGCCTCACTTCCCCACCGTACGGACCGGAGTTGCTGCCCGTGGCCAGCAAGCGTCCGTCGGGGCTGAAGGCGATGGCGGCGAGCTCGTCGGAGCGCGTGATCGTGGGTACCCGTGCCGCTTCCGCGGTCATGTCCCACAAGCGCACCTCACCGTCTATCGAACTGCTGGCCAGCGCATTGCCGTCAGGGCTGAAGGTCAGGTCGGAGATGGTGGCGGAGTGCCCGGCGAGCGTGGTGCGGGCCTTGCCGGTGGGCGTCTCCCACAGCCTGATGCGCAGATCGCTGCCGCTGGTGGCGAGCGTGCGGCCGTCAGGGCTGAACCTCAGGAGGGGCCCTTCGGCGGTTTGCACGAAGAACGTCGCCCGGGCGCGGCCCGTGCCGAGGTCCCAGAGGCGCACCCTTCCGTCCGCACCCGCGGTGGCGAGCGTGCGGCCGTCGCCCGCGATGGCCACCGAAGTCACCGCGTCGCCCGGAACCAGCAGCGGAGAGCGGGGCTTGAGCGACACGACATCCCACAGCTGAACGACTCCCTGCCCCTTTTCGTTCACACCACCTATCGCCATGGTGCGCCCGTCAGGGGTGAACGCCAGGGCGCGGACACGGCTCACCGCTCCGTCGAGGGTCGCCCGACGGCGGCCGGTGCTCGGATCCCACAGCCGTACGGATCCGTCATCACTGCGGACAGCTGCCAGGGTGCGGGCGTCGGGACTGAAGATCTTCCACATGTTCGCGGCTCCGCGCAACGTCGTGCGGCGCGTGCCGGTGGCGGCGTCCCACCTCCACACTTCGCTGTCGTCGTGGCCGCTGACCAGCAGACGACCGCGGCGGTCGAACACCAACGACGGCAAGTCGCCGACGATGCCGGTGAACGTTCGTCTCGTTCGTCCGCTCGCCGCATCCCGCACCACCACGCGCGCCGTGCCGTGCCGCAAGCTGCCGACGGCCAGCGTGCGGCCGTCGGGACTGTATGCCGACTGGATCCCTTCGGTGGACGGCCCACGCCCGAGACGCCGGTCGAGCGGCAGACCGGCGGCGGCACGGAGGCTGGTGGCGGCCTCCTTGGTGGCGCCGGTGTCGTAGGCGTGGACGGCCAGGAGCGAGGCGAGATCGGGCTGGGTATCGAGCAGGGCGGCGGACTGGGCGGCGAGCTGCCGGGACAGGGCGGTCTGCTGGGCGGCCACCGCGCGTGCGCGCTGCTTGTCGCTGGTGCGGCTCTGCTGCCAGGCGAGCAGGCCGGCGGTCAGGGCCAGGGCGAGCAGCACGGACACGGCGACGGAGAACCGGCGCAGCCGTCGGGTCGTGCGGGCGGCCGCTTGCTGTTCCTGGCCGCGGGCGGCGGTGCTGGTGTTCAGGAAGGTGCGTTCCAGATCGGTGAGGTGGGTGTCGGACGGGGAGTGGGCGTCGGGGAAGTGCTCTTCGGCACTTGCCAGCCGGGTTCCCCGGTACAACGCGCCGCCGTCCCGGTCCAGTTCGTCCCACGTGGTGGCGGCTTCGGTCAGGCGCCGATGGGCGCGCAGGCGGTCGCGGTCCTCCTCGATCCAGGCGCTCAGCCGGGGCCAGGCGGTGATCAGCGCCTCGTGGGCCAGATCGACGGTGGTGTCCTCCAGAGTGATCAAGCGGGCGCGGGCCAGCAGGTCCAGCACGGTGCGGGTGTGGGGGTGCCGGTCCTCTTCCAGTTCGTGCACGTCGATGGGGCGGCGGGTGTCCGGGGTGCCCTCGCCCGGGGTGATCAGGCGCAGCAGGATGCGCCGGGCCGTGTCGGCCTGGGTCTCGGAGAGCCGGGTGCAGACGTCTTCGGCGGTGCGGGTGATGGCTCCGTGCAGGCCGCCCGCCGTGCTGTAGGCCTCGTGGGTGAGGGCGTTGCCGCGGCGGTGGCGCCAGGTTTCCAGCAGTGCGTGGGAGAGGAGGGGGAGGCTGCCGGGTTCGGTGGCGGCCTGGTCGACCAGGTGGGTGGTCAGGGTGCGTTCCACGGTGAGTCCGGCCGCGGTGGCGGGTTTGACGATGGCCTCGCGCAGCTCGCTCGCGGTCATCGGACCGACGGGCAGGCTCGACTTCCGCACGGTCGCCGCGAGTTCGGGGTGTTCGAGGCAGCGGGGGTAGAAGTCGGCGCGTACGCCCAGCAGCACGCGCAGTCGGCTCTCGGGGTGGCGGGCGGCCAGCAGACGGGTGATGAACCCGGCCCGTTCGGTGGGGTCGTGGCAGAGGGTGAAGGCCTCCTCGAACTGGTCCACGACCAGCCAGGTGTCGCCGGCCGCCGCCACCGGGGTCAGGACGTTGGCGTGGGTACGCAGGGGATGGGCGCCGGGGGTGAGGATGCGGATCGCCGCCGGGCGCAGCGCGGCGTCCTCGAAGTGGCGCAGGCGAGGGATGAGCCCGGCACGCAGGAGGGAGGACTTGCCGCTGCCCGATGGTCCGAAGACCACGGTGACCGGGTGCTGTCTGGCCAGCTGTGTCAGGTCGTCGGTCAGTTGCCCCCGGCCGAAGAACAGGTGCGCGTCGCCGGGCTCGAAACGGGCCAGGCCCCGGTAGGGCGCCTCGGCGGTGTCCTCGGCGGCGGCCGCCGTCTCGCTCTCCTCCCGCGCGGCGGCATGCCAGCGCCGCTCCCAGTCCTGTGCGTCACCTCCGCAGGCTTTGGCGTAGGCGAGCGTCAGGGGCAGGGAGGGGAGCTTCTCGCCCGCGGCGGCCTGGGACAGCGCGGTGATCGAGTAGCCGGTGCGCCCGGCCAGCGCGCGATAGGCGATGCCACCGGCCTCGCTGCGCAGCTTGCGCAGCTCGACCGCGAACCGCGCCGTCGGCCCCGCCGCCGGATCGACCGGCTTCTCCCTGCGCCCCATCCTGAATTCCCCCGAGCTCCGGATGATCGCTGCAGCGCCACGCTACGGGCCCGGCAAAAGCCGGACAAGCTGCCCGTCGGCCATCCCTGGTGGCCCCCGTCCGTCCGCGACTCGATTGTTTACCCGCACTGACCTGGGGTGATGAAAAACGCCGCGGTGAGCTGAAATCGGTGCCGGACCGCCCCAGGTGGGTCTGCCATCCGACCACTGACACCAAGGAGTTCCACCATGCGAAGCACCGAGCTCGACCGCGGAGCAGTCACGTTCCGCCGCACCGCTGTGATCACGGGCATGGCTCTTGTGCTCGGCGGTGCCGTCATCATGCCCTCGGCGTCGGCCGCGGCTCCCGCCGGCCCCCAGGCCTGCGCGACCAAGACCCTCACCACCGGCTACCAGAAGCAGGGAACCACGGTGAACAAGTCGGGCAGCAGCAGTTGCAACGACCTCAACCTCACCTACTCCAACGACTCGACCTCCACCGTAGGTGACAGCTACCGCGGGTTCTACAAGACATCCAGCGGCTGGAAGGGCGGAAGCCGCGGCTACATCTTCGCCTACGACGTCAACCACAGCCCGTGGATCGTTCTCCTGTCGGACGTGAGCGCCGGGACGCCCATGGGGGTCGGCAGCTGGTACGACGGCGGAGACACCGTCAAGGTCGCCCACTGATCTCACGCCCTGAGGGTGCCGTCCGCCCGCGCAGGCGTGCCTGGGGGCGCGCTTGCGGGGCGGGCGGCACCCTGACGCGACACGTCCGAGGAGGAGCAGGGTGCCTGCCCACCACCGCCACGCCCCATCGCCGCGCCGTACCGCAGCCATCGCGCTGGTCGGCCTTCTGTGCGCGGCGGGCGCCGCGTGCTCGCAACCCACGCCCGAACCGGGAGGTGCGCCGCCGCCCGCGATCACCAAGGTGCGGTACTCCGAGCCGTCGAGTGCCGACGTCATCCCCATGCTCTTCCCGGCCACCGGAGTCGAGAGCCGCCGCACACAGGGGCTCACCGGTCTCCTGGCCCTCGCCCAGGACGTCCGCACCAAGGCCTGCACGACACCCACCGGTGGTGCGCCCGCGGACGATCCACCGGCCATGTTCGTACGGCGCATGGCCCTGCCCGACCTGGCGTACGTGCGCGCCCACGGCTTCACCAGTCCGCCCGTACCGACACTGGCCGCCAGCCCCCGGTGTGCGGACGCCACGGAAGAGCGGATCACCTCGCTGGGGAAAATGATCGCGCCCCTACAGGCACGGTGGTGGAAGGTCGTGGAATCGGTGAACGACGAGCCGACGGTGCAACGCGCGTACACGAAGCTCAAAGGCTGCTTCGCCGGGCACGGGCTCGCCGCCGACGACGAGGACGCCTTCTTCGGCGTCGTGGACTCCCGGTTGAGCGCACGCGGCAGCGACCCACGTGCTGCAGAGCGTGAGGACCGGCGCCTGGGAGCCCTCTACGCCCGGTGCATGGCTCCGGTGGAAGCGGTGCGCGAAGGGCTTCGCCAGCAACGTCGCAAAGCGTTCCTCAAGAGCCACTCCGCAGAGGTCGGGCGACTCCAGAACACGCTCCCCGAACGCTTGGACCAGGTGGAGGACAGCTTCGACGTCCACTACAGCGCCCCGACACCGTGACGTGCGGGAGCGGGCTGCGGCAGCCCGCTCCCCCGTCCCTCCTCACCGCCCGAAGACGTATCGCTGCCCCGACCGCACCTTCAAAGTCTTCGATCCGCCGCTGAACAGAGCGCTGTGCAGCGTCAGTTCGCGCGTGCGTGCAGCCCGCAGCACGATGCGGGTGGCGCGGCCCGAGGCCCAGTCGACGTCGATCGTCGCGCCGCCGCGGGCCCGCAGGCCGCGCACGGATCCGTCGGGCCAGGCGGCGGGCAGCGCGGGCAGGATCTCGATCGCGTCGTGCTGACTCTGCAGCAGCATCTCGACGATGCCCGACGTCGCGCCGAAGTTGCCGTCGATCTGGAACGGCGGGTGGGTGTCCCAGAGGTTGGGCAGCGTCGAGGACTTGAGCTGTTCGCCGAGCATCTTGAGCGCGTGGTCGCCGTCCCGCAGGCGCGCCCAGAAGTTGATCTTCCAGGCCTTGGACCAGCCGGTGCCGCCGTCACCCCGCGCCGTGAGGGACACCTTGGCCGCCTCGGCCCACTTGCTGCCCGGCTCGATCCGGCGTCCGGGGTGCAGGGCGTAGAGGTGGGACACGTGCCGGTGGTCGTCCGTGCGGTCGTCCAGGTCGGCCTTCCACTCCTGGAGTTGCCCCCAGGATCCGATGCGCAGTCCGGGGTCCAGGGAACCCAGGGTCTTCTCCAGCTCGCCGCGGAAGGCCGGTGAGTCCCCGAGTGTGCGGGCCGCTTCCAGGGTGTTGGTGAAGAGGTCGTGGACGATCTGCTGGGCCATGGCGGCGCCCGCGGTGAAGTCGCCGTGCTCGGGCGAGTAGCTGGGCGTGACGATCAGGGTGCCGTCGCGCGGGTCGGTGCGCAGGTTGTCGAGCCAGAACTCGGCGGCCTCCTTCATCACCGGGTACGCGGTGGTGCGCAGGTAGTCCGTGGAGCCGCCGAAGCGGTAGTGCTCGTACAGCTGGGCGGTGAGCCAGGCCGCGGCCTCGGGGAACCAGAACGCGGTCGACCAGTCGTGCACCCCGGTGAAGCCGTAGGGGTTGGTCTCGTTGTGTACCACCCAGCCGCGGCTGCCGAACATCTCCCTGGCCGTACGCCGCCCCGGCGCGCGCAGCGCCTCGACGAAGCGTTCGTACGGGGACGTCGTCTCGGGGAGGTTCGCGGCCTCGGCGAGCCAGTAGTTCATCTGGAGGTTGATGTTGGTGTGGTAGTCGGCCGACCAGGGCGGGGTGGTGCTGTTGTTCCAGACGCCCTGGAGGTTGGCGGGGAGTGATCCGGCGCGCGAGGAGGCGATGAGGAGGTAGCGGCCGTACTGGAAGAAGAGCGCCTCCAGGGCCCGGTCCGCGGCGGCGTCCGCACCGGTGCCGTACTGCTTGAGCAGCCGGTCCGTGGGAACGTCCGCGGGCGGCGCCTGGCCGATGTCGAGGGCGACGCGGTCGAACAGGGCACGGTGGTCGCGCAGATGACGGGCCCGCAGCGCCCCGTGGCCCGCAGCGACGGCCTCGTCGACGGTGCGGGTGACGGTGGCGTGCGGGTCGTCGCCCCGGTAGTCGGGATAGGTGTCGGCGTAGTCGGTGCCCGCGGCGAGGACGAACCACACGTGGTCCGCGCCGGTGACGGTGATGCTTCCGTCGTCGTGCGCGACGCACGCGCCGCCCTCGTGCCCTACGCGCAGCTGGGCCTCGAACTTCAGCGCGTTGTCGGCGAGTTCGCCACGGACCGTGATCCGGTCGTCGTGCGCCGTCGCGGTGAAGTCGGTGCGGGGCGAGGTGTGGCGGAAGGTGCAGGTGACGTGTGCGGCGTGGTCGGCGGAGAGGCGGCCGACGATCACTCCGTCGGGGTGCGAGGCGAAGAACTCCCTGTGGTGGCGCACCTGTTCCTGGCGGTACGTGACGGTCGCGAGGCCCTGCCCGAGGTCGAGGGCGCGGCGGTACGCGGCGTCGGGCGCGTCCGGGGCGCCGGGTACGTCGATGTGGAGGTCGCCGAAGGTCTGGTGGGCGCCGTAGCCGCGCCGGGCCTGGCCGAGCTTCGCCGCGACGTCGTCCGGGCTCAGCCCGCCCTTCTCGTCGAGCTCGTCGCGCACGGCGTCCAGGGCGCCGGGCCGTGGCGCGCTCCAGTTGCCGAAGTCGTAGCCCTCCCGCGAGCCGGGGCCGCCGGTCCACAGGGTCTTCTCGTTGAACTGGAGCCGTTCGGAGGCGAGGGTGCCGAAGACCATGGCACCGAGGGCACCGTTGCCGATGGGGAGGGCCTCCCGCTCCCAGTCGGTGGCGGGAGCTCCGTACCAGAGCAGCAATTCATCGGAGGTGTCACGCTCCGATCCTTCGGCCGCCGCGGAGGCCCCGGAAGCCGCAGAGGCCGCCGGAGCTCCACCGAGTGCGCCGCCACCCGCTGCCAGAGCGGCCGCGCCACCGATGGCGGACCTCATGGTCGTCCTTCGCGTGATCCGCTGAGTCATGACCGATTACGGTAAAAGTCCGATGACTGGCTGGCAAGACACAAAACTGCCCCGTTCCTTGGACGGAACGGGGCAGGACTTGGACGGAAGTGCGGGGGCGCGGGCTGTCAGCCCTGCTGGAAGAGCTCCGCGGGCAGCGGCTTCAGGAGCGCGTACAGGTCGTCGGTGATCGGCCGGTCCCAGGCGGCGATGGTCACCAGGACGTTGTCGCTGCGGTCGAACTGCACGCAGGAGATCCGGCTCTCGGAGAGCTTGAGGCGACGCACGATGAGGAGGTTGTCGCCCTGCATCACCGGCATGTCCTCGCTGGACACGACCGTGATCTCCTCGTCGTTCTCCAGGGCCAGGAGCAGCTGGGCCACCTCGAAGGGGACCTCGCCCTCGGCGGTCTCGCGCGCGGGCGACCCCTCGGGGAGGTTGCCGATGATCATCGCGGGGCCGCGGCCGCCGAACAGGTCGTAGCGCAGGAACACGCCCTGGCAGCTGCCGTCGGGGGCGGGCAGCAGGCCCGCGCCGAGATTGCCGGGCCAGTCACCGGGGTCCATGGCCAGGACGTCGAAGTCCGGGCCCGCGGGAGTGGCGGAGCTGCGGCGGCGGAGGAAGGACATGCGCCCATGGTACGTGGCCTGCGAGGTGTTCCGGCGCGGGGGCGGGCACGTCCCGCCGGGGCGGTGCACTGTCCCACCAGCCACGGAGCGGCCGCAGCCGACGCCCCGGGCGCGACCTGCCCGGCCGTACCGGACGAGGTGTGGCACCACCCGCACCTGGAGTTCCTGCTCCTCCCCATGACGCACTGACCGACCTCCCGGGCCGCATCGGCACGCTCCCCCGCCTGCACACCCTCGACCTCGGTCACAACGGCCGTCGGCGGCATGGCGGGACTGCTCGGACTACGTTGCCGGCGCGCCGAATTGCCCCGCCTCCCGGACACCATCGGCTCGCTCACCGCACTCCGTGAACTGCCCGCGCTCGAAAAGCCCGACCTCCGCTGGACGAACGCCCCGGTCCGCCAAGAACTGGCGTAGCGCCGGAGCGACCCTAGGCCTTCTCGCCGGAAGGGCTCGGCGGGACCACCGCCACCGGGACCCCCGCGTGCAGCAGCACCGCGTGGGTGACCGAGCCGAGCATGCGGCCCGGGCCCAGCCTGCGCCGGTGTCGGCCGACGACCACGAGGGCGGCGCCGGGGGCGGCCTCGACGAGGTGGCGCGCGGCGTCGCCCGGCGCGATGACCACGTCCACCCGCACCTCCGGGTGGCGTTCCCGGTACGGGGCGAGCTGGTCCTGTGCGAGCTTGCCGTACTCCCGCTCCGTCTCCGCGTCCTCGACGGCCTTCATCACGAACTCGCCGGTGGGCGTGCAGCTGAGGACCGGCCACGGGTAGGCGGCGATCACCTGCAGCCGGGCCCCGCGCCGCCCGGCCTCGGCGAAGGCGAACGCGAGGGCGTTGTCGTCCGGGGCGGGCGCCGAGAGGCCGAGGACCACGCGCGGGCCCTCGTCGGGCACCGACGCCTCGGGGCGCACGGGCTCCGGGTTCGCCCCGGGCCGCGGCACGACCACCACGGGGCAGGCCGCGTCACGCGCGCACGCCAGACCGTTCGAGCCGAGCAGGAGGCTGGCGAAGCCGCCCCGGCCTCGCGAGCCGAGGACCAGCAGCCCGGCCCAGGCACCGAGCCGCGGCAGCTCGCGCCCCGGGCTGCCGTCCACCGTGACGAACTCCAGCTCGGGCAGACCGGCGCGCCCCACGAGGGAATCGCGTGCCTGCTCCACCACCGGGTCGCCGTCACCGCGCTCCACGACGGACGAGAAGGGACCGTCGACCAGCGGGACCTCGTAGCCCCGCACGTGCACGACCCGCAGTGGCACGCCGCGCAGCCCGGCGGCGGCCAGCGCCCACTCCAGGGCGCGCCCGCTGCCCTCCGACCCGTCCACCGCCACCACGACGGGCCCGCCGTCGGGTCCGGCTCCAGTGCCGCTCACGGACTCACTGCTCACGCTGCTGACCGGTTCGCTGCTCATGGCTTCAGCCTGCTGCGGACCGGCCCCCGCGGGCAGAGTCGAAAGTCACGTGATGGGCAGGCCCCAAGGACCGTCGCCACCGTGCCCTTGCAGGTCCGTTTCGCGGGCGGAGCGAGGCGCGGCCCAACCGGTGGCGGCCACGACCTCCCGGGCGATGTCCACGACGGACCGCCCGTCTGTTGCCACCCGCACGGTGTCCGCAGGAGCCCGCTGATCCAGGAGCCGTGCCTTGCGGACACTTCCCGCCAGCTCCTGCTCCAGCTCCGAGCCCAGCTCGCGTCCCACCAACCGCTCGCGGGCCGTGACGTCGGAGGCGGTGAGCAGGACTCGTACGATCCCCACTCCCGCCCCCATCGCACGCCCGAACATGCCCGCCGTCTCCGGCAGCACGCTCGTGGTGTTCGTATAGATCAGGCGTCGGTAGCCGCGCCGGGCGTAGTTCGCCCACACGGCGGTCAGATTGGCCTCGGTGATCTCCGCGCGGTGCGGGTCTCCGTCAGGTGCCGGATGCACCTGGCCCATGAAGTCGCCGTCGATGATCGCGTGAGCGACGGCCCCGGAGCGCAGCAGCGCCGAAACCTCCCATCCCACCGTCGTCTTGCCGACACCGGCACGTCCCCCGATGAGCAGTACTTCCGCATGATCCATGGGGGCAGCGTGCCAGCGGGCGACCACCTCGCGCGATCCGATATGCGCTGCGTCCAAGCGCTACGTCAGGTCGAACTCGCCCTCGCGGGCGCCGTGCACGAAGGCTCCCCACTCCGCCGGGGTGAAGATCAGGGAAGGGCTCTCCGGGCGGCCGCTGTTGCGCATCGCGACGAAGCCCTCGACGAAGGCGATCTCCACGTCCCCGCGCCCCTCGCTGCTCGATCGCCAGTCCGCCGTGCTGAGGTCGAGCTCCGGCTTGTCCCAGCCCGCGAGCGGATGCTGCTGAGTGGTGCTGTCGGCCACGTCCGTGCTCCTCCCGAATGCGTCGGTCCGGCGCCAGCCTAGCTTTCGCTCCGGGCGCCGGACAGGCCGCGGTGGCAGGACCTCCGTGTGCGGTGTCGCCGGGCGCCGTCAGCCGGTGGGCGGTTCGGCGCCGACGAGCCACATGGCGAAGAACTGCGAGCCGCCTCCGTAGGCGTGCCCAAGTGCCTTTCGGGCGCCGTCCACTTGGTGCTCCCCCGCCAGGCCGCGCACCTGAAGTGCCGCCTCGGCGAAGCGGATCATGCCGGAGGCGCCGATGGGGTTGGTCGACAGGACGCCGCCCGACATGTTCACCGGCAGGTCGCCGTCCAGTTCCGTGACGCCGGACTCGGTGAGCTTCCAGCCCTCGCCCTCGGCCGCGAAGCCGAGGTTCTCCAGCCACATCGGCTCGTACCAGGAGAACGGCACGTACATCTCGACGGCGTCGATCTCCCTGCGCGGGTCCGCGATGCCCGCCTGCCGGTAGACGTCGGCCGCGCAGTCCTTGCCTGCCTGCGGGGACACGAAGTCCTTGCCCGCGAAGAGCGTCGGCTCGCTGCGCATGGCGCCGCCGTGCATCCAGGCGGGCGGCCGGGGCGAGCGGTCCGCGCCCTCGCGGTCGGTGAGGATCATCGCGCAGGCGCCGTCGGAGGACGGGCAGGTCTCCGAGTAGCGGATCGGGTCCCAGAGCATGGGCGAGGCCTGGACCTTCTCCAGGGTGATGTCCTGCTCGTGGAGGTGCGCGTAGGGGTTCTTCAGGGCGTTGCGGCGGTCCTTGTACGCGACGAGGGAGCCGACCGTGTCGGGGGCGCCGGTGCGCCGCATGTACGCCCGCACGTGCGGGGCGAAGAAGCCGCCCGCGCCCGCGAGCAGCGGCTGCTGGAACGGCACGGGCAGCGAAAGGCCCCACATCGCGTTGGATTCCGACTGCTTTTCGAAGGCGAGGGTCAGGACGGTGCCGTGGACGCGTCCCGCGACGAGGTTCGCGGCGACGAGTGCCGTGGAGCCGCCGACGGAGCCCGCCGTGTGGACGCGGAGCATGGGTTTGCCGACGGCGCCGAGCGCGTCGGCGAGGTACAGCTCCGGCATCATGACGCCCTCGAAGAAGTCGGGCGCCTTCCCGATGACGACGGCGTCGATATCGGCCCAGGTCAACTCGGCGTCCTGCAGCGCGCTTCGGGCGGCTTCGCGGACCAGGCCCGCGATCGACACGTCGCGCCGTGCGGCCACGTGCTTGGTCTGGCCGATCCCGACGACCGCCACGGGTTCCTTAGACACGGGTCTCTCCTTCCAGGACGGCGACCAGGTTCTGCTGGAGGCAGGGTCCGGACGTGGCGTGGGCGACGGCGCGGTCCGAGGCGCCCCGGTGGATGCGTGCGGCGGCCTCGCCGAGCCGGATGAGCCCGGCGGCCATCATGGGGTTGGCGGCGAGCGCGCCGCCGGACGGGTTGACGGCGACGTCGTCGCCGAGTCGCAGGGCCTTGCGCAGGACGACTTCCTGCGAGGTGAAGGGAGCGTGCAACTCGGCCGTGTCCACGGTTCGTTCGAAGACTCCGGCGCGTTCGGCGGCCAGGCGGGTGGACGGCGAGTCGGTGAGGTCGCGCACGCCGAGGCCGTGTGCCTCGATGCGGTGGTCGATGCCGCGGATCCACGCGGGCCGCTCGCACAGCTCCCGGGCCCGCTCGCCCGCGGCGAGGATCACGGCGGCGGCCCCGTCGCCGACCGGCGGGCAGTCGCCGGTGCGCAGGGGGCGTACGGCGTAGTCGCCCTGTGCGACCGAACCGCGCAGCTGTGCATGGGAGTTGGCGGCAGCGGCCGTGCGGCTGCGGCCGGCGACCGCGGCGAGTGCGGGCTCGTCGGTCTCCCCCGCGTCGATGAGCGCCTGTGCCTGCAGCGCGGCGAGCGCCACGGAGTCGGGCCAGAGCGGGGCGACGTAGTACGGGTCGAGCTGCCGCGTGAGGACGTCGCGCACGGAGCCGGGCGAGGACTTGCCGTAGGAGTAGACGAGCGCGGTGTCGGCCTCGCCGGTCTGCAGCTTCACCCACGCCTCGTACAGCGCCCAGGCGCCGTCCATCTCGACGTGCGACTCGGAGATCGGCGGCCAGGCGCCCACCCCGTCGAGCGCCATCGTGAAGGAGAAGGCGCGGCCCGCCAGGTAGTCCGACGACCCGGAACAGGTGAAGCCGATGTCGCTGCTCCGCAGGCCGGTGGCGGCGAGGACTTCGTGCAGCACCGGCATGAGCATCTCGACCTCGGAGACCTCGTCGGTGCTGCGCAGGTGGTCGCTCTGCCCGAAGGCGACGACGGCGACGTCACGGACGGGCCGCCGCGCGGACGCCCTGCGCGGTGACGGCTCCTGGGGCGACGACTCGCGAGGCGCCATTTAGACCAGCTCCTTGTACGTGTCGTAGTCGGCGTCGGGTTCGCCCGTGGGCCGGTAGTGGTCGGGGTAGCGGCCGCCCTCGGTCCACACGGGTTCGACGCGCAGCCCCATGCGGACCTCGTCGTAGGGGATGCCCGCGATGCGTGCGTGCAGGGCCAGGTCGGCGCCGTCGAGCGCGATGTGCGCGTAGACGTAGGGGACTTCGATGTCGAGGTTCTTCGCCTTGATGTTGACGATGCAGTACGTCGTGACGGTGCCGCGCGGCCCGACCTCGACCCGCTCCACCGTGCCGACCCCGCACGTGGGGCAGGCGCCGCGCGGCGGGACGTACACCTTGCGGCAGGACGGGCAGCGCTCGCCGACGGTCCTCCGCTCGGAGAGTGCGTGGATGTACGCGGACTGGGCGCGGCCGGGCGAGTACGTGTAGTCGAGCCGCGCGGATGCGACGATTCCGGTGACGGGGTCGTCGAACGCGCCGGTGTGCGGCACCGATCGGCCTTCCGGACCGCCGCCTTCGTACGCCTCGAAGCACGCGATGTCCGTGATGGCGCCGACGCGTTCGTCGGCCCAGCGGACGCGCACCCGCATGCCGGTGCGCACGGCGTCGGGGCCGGGCACGTCCAGTGCGTGGAGCAGGGCGGTGTCGGCGCCGTCGAGTCGGACCAGTACCCAGGCGAACGGGGTGTCCAGGGGCTGTCCGCGGCGCGGTTCGTGGTTCCAGGCCCAGGTGGTGACGGTGCCGGTGGCCGCGACCTCCACCAGGTCGCGGAGCTCTTCCGCGGTCACGGGGTCGTACTCGACGGGCGGGACGAGGGTACGGCCGTCGCCGGTGCGCACGCCGAGCACCGTGCGCTCGCGCAGGCCGGTGAGGAAGGCGCTCTGCACGGGGCCGAGCGAGCGGGTGAAGGGGAACTCTACGACGAGAGGCGCACGCAGCACCTCCGGTGAGGGAGCGGATGCCATCAGAAGGACTCCGTTTCGGTGGGGAACGACCTAGGCGCGCCTGACGATCTAGGCGCGCCTGAAGACGGGGGCCCGCTTCTCCGTGAAGGCCCTGGAACCCTCCTTCGCGTCGGCCGTGTCGAACACGGGCCACCCCCGCTTCAGCTCGGCCGCGAGGCCGTCCGGCTCCGTCAGCTCGGCGGTCTCGTACACGGACGCCTTGACCGCCTCCACGGCCAGCGGCCCGCACGCGTTGATCTGTTCGGCGATGACGAGCGCCTTGTCCAGCGCGGTGCCGTCCGGCACGACGTGTCCGACGAGGCCGATGGCGGCGGCCTCGGCCGCTGCGTAGGGGCGCCCGGTGAGCAGCATTTCGAGGGCATGGGTACGAGGGATCTGCCGGGGCAGCCGCACGGTCGAGCCGCCGATGGGGAACAGCCCCCGCTTCACCTCGAACAGCCCGAACGTCGCCGATTCCCCCGCCACGCGGATGTCCGTGCCCTGCAGGATCTCGGTGCCGCCCGCCACGCAGTACCCCTCGACCGCGGCGATGACGGGCTTGCGGGGGCGGTGGTGGCGCAGCATCGCCTTCCAGTGCAGATCGGGGTCGGCCTGGAGCCGGTCCCGGTACTGCTCGCCCTCCATGCCCTTGCCCGCGAGGGCCTTGAGGTCCATGCCCGCGCAGAAGGAGCCGCCCGCGCCGGTGAGCACGATGGAGCGGATCCCGTCGTCCTCGTCGGCCTCGACCCACCCGTCGTACAGGCCCACGAGCATCGCGAGCGACAGCGCGTTCTTCGCTTCGGGCCTGTTCAGCGTGAGTATCAGTGTGGCGCCTTCGCGCCGCACGGAGAGGTGTTCGGTCCCGCCCATTGCCGTGCTCCCTCCGTCGACGGCCGCCCGCGCGGCCCGCCTGTCGGCTGCAGACCTGGAACAGGTTGCAGTAGCCGGGGAGCCAGTTCAATAGTTTTCTGACACCCAGTCAGTTTTCTTGCGCAAGGGCCCTTCCCACTTGTGGGCCGCTCTGCTCTGATGACCGCCAAGCGAGACGTCACAGTGGGCACCGGGGTCAGGAGGAGTGCGGTGGAGTACAACCTTGCCGACCTGTTCGAGTCGGTCGTCGACGTGGTCCCCGACCGCGAGGCGCTCGTCTACATCGACCACCCCGGCACGGGAGCGGAACGCCGGCTGACCTACGCCGCGCTCGACGCGGCCGCCAACCGCGTCGCCCACCACCTGATCGACAGCGGTCTGCGGCCCGGCGAGCACCTGGGCCTGCATCTGTACAACGGCGTCGAGTACCTGCAGACGGTCCTCGGCTGCCTGAAGGCACGCCTCGTACCGGTCAATGTGAACTACCGCTACGTGGAGGAGGAGCTGGTCTACCTCTATCGTGACGCGGACCTCGCGGCGCTCGTCTTCGACGCCGAGTTCACCGAGCGCGTCGCGGGGGCGCTGCCGCGCACGGAGAAGCTGCGGCACCTGATACGGGTGGGGACGCCGCCCGCCGACGCCCCGCCGTTGGACGTGGTGGAGTTCGCCGACGCGGAGGCGCGGGCCTCTGCCGAGCGGGGGTTCGGGCCGCGCTCGGCCGACGACCTGTTCATCATCTACACGGGCGGCACGACCGGCATGCCCAAGGGCGTCATGTGGCGCCAGGAGGATCTGTTCTTCGCCGGACTCTTCGGCGGGGAGCCCACGGGCGAGCCGGTGAAGCGGCCCGAGGAGCTGGCCGAGCGGGTCGCGGCGGGCGGCCCCGGCATCACCTTCTTCCCCACTCCCCCGCTGATGCACGGCACGTCCACGCTGACCTCGTTCATCGCCTTCAATTACGGGCAGCGCGTGGCCCTGCACCGCAAGTACGTGCCCGAAGAGGTGCTGCGCACGATCGAGAAGGAGCAGGTGTCCAGCGTGTCGCTGGTGGGCGACGCGATGCTCAGGCCGCTCATCGACGCGCTGCGCGGCCCGCTCAAGGACACCGACCTGTCCTCCCTGTTCAGCGTCTCCTCCTCCGGGGCGATCATGTCGGAGACGGTGCGCGCCCAGTTCCAGGAGCTCGCGCCGAACGTCCTCCTCCTGAACAACTTCGGCTCCTCCGAGTCGGGTTCCAACGGCAAGGCGACCGACGACTCGGGTCCGCAGAAGGGCTTCCGCCTGGAGGTCAACGAGCGTACGCAGGTGGTGGATCTGGTGACGCACGAGCCGGTGCCGGTGGGCGAGCCGGGCCGCCTGGCCCAGCGCGGCCACGTGCCGCTCGGCTACTACAACGACGCCGCGAAGACAGCCGAGACCTTCTTCCAGAAGGGCGAGGAGCGTTGGGTGCTGCTCGGCGACATGGCGACGGTGGACCAGGACGGCATCGTCACCGTGCTCGGCCGGGGCTCACAGTGCATCAACACGGGCGGCGAGAAGGTGTACCCCGAAGAGGTCGAGCAGGCCCTCAAGTCGCATCCGGACGTGTACGACGCACTGGTCGCGGGGGTCCCCGACGAGCGATGGGGCAGCCGTGTGGCCGCCGTCGTCCAGCTCCGGGACGGAGCGCCCCCGTTGGACCTTGCGGCGGTCCAGGCCCACTGCCGCGCCCTGCTCGCCGGTTACAAGATCCCGCGGGCCGTGGTCTTCACGGACCACATCCAGCGCTCGCCCAGCGGCAAGGCGGACTACCGCTGGGCGAAGGCAGTGGCTGCCGGGGGCTAGCCCGGTGGCCGGTCGGTGGCTAGTCGGTCGCCATGAGGCCGGCGCGGAGCTTGCCGACGACGCGGGAGATCAGGCGGGACACGTGCATCTGCGAGCAGCCCAGGGTGTCGGCGATCTGCTGCTGGGTCTGCTCCTCGACGAACCGGAGATGGATGAGGGTGCGATCCCTGTCCTCCAGGTCCGCGATGAGCGGGGCCAGGGAGTGGAAGTTCTCGACGAGCTCGAAGGACTCCTCGTCGACGCCGATGAAGTCGGCCAGCATCGTGTCGGACTCGTCGTCCTGGCCGTTGACCGCGGCGTTCAGGGAGACCGCGCTGTAGCCGTTGGACGCCTTCTGCGCCTCCGCGACCTCCGAGGGCTCCAGCTGCATCAGCTCCGCGAGCTCGGCGGTGGACGGCATGCGCCCGAGCCGGGTGCGCAGTTCCTCCGTCGCCTTGGACAGCTCGATGCGGGCTTCCTGCAGTCGGCGCGGCACGTGGACGGCCCACGAGGTGTCGCGGAAGAAGCGCTTGATCTCACCGGTGATGTAAGGAACGGCGAAGGAGGTGAATTCGACCTCGCGGGTGAGCTCGAACCGGTCGATCGCCTTGATAAGACCGATGGTGCCGACCTGAATGATGTCTTCCATCTCCTGCTGGCCGCGGTGCTTGAAACGCGACGCCGCGTACTGCACCAGCGAGAGGTTCATCTCGATCAACGCGTTGCGCACGTACTGGTACTCGTGCGTGCCCTCCTCGAGCCGGGTCAGGCGGTCGAAGAACCGCTTGCCGATCTCACGCGCATCCCTGGGCGCAATGGAGGAGGGGTCCGTGTACGCGCGCTCGACGAGGTCCTCCCCGGCACCGGTGGCCGTATCCTGCGCCTGCCCCTGCGTCACGGTAGTCATGGCGTTCCGCTCCTTGTTCAGCTCGGCTTTTCCCCCGCAGCGGCCCGGTTACCCCGTCGACCGCCTCTCACGCGTACGGCTTTTCGAAGAGTCGGTGCCGTGCGGGGGAGGCAGGGCCAGTGCGGCGACGATCGTCTTGCCGCCGCACCCCACTTCGACCGTCACGTCCGAGGTGAGGCGCTGGACCATCAGCCAGCCGAAACCGCCCGGCCGGGCCGGGTCCGCGGGCACGTGGACCGGGACCACCTCACTGCGGTCACTCACGCTCACCAGCAGGACTCCATCCTGCACACGGACGTCGAGTCCGTTGAGTCCGCCACCGTGCCGCATCGCGTTGGCCGCCAACTCACTGACCACCAGCAGCGCGTCCTCGTGCAGGCGCCGCGCCTGCACGAAGGGCAGCTCGATGCACACCTGCCGCAGTGCCGCGCGGACTTCGGTGCGGGCCTGGGCGCAGGTCATTCGCACGGTGTCGGGCAATTCGGGAGCGCTCATGAAGCTGTGATCCTTTCCCTGCACACGTGCAAACGAGGCCGCATCGCATCGTTCCTTCGTGTTCGCATGCCCGAGCCCGTTGCGCGCACACCCGCCGAACCCCCATAAGGGCGAATACGTTCACAACAGTGAAAAGGCCTCCTGTCGGATCCCTCCCCCGGTGCCCTTCCGCACCCGGCGAAAGGGCCGGTCCGTTCTCACCCGGCGACGGCATATGACAAGGTCGGAGCATGTCCCTCAACAGCATCGAACTCGCCAGACAGGACCGAGTGGCGGTCGTCACGTTGCGCCACGACATCGACCTGGAGAACGGAAGCGAGGTCACCGCGGCCTTCCGGCGCGCCCTGACGGAGGCCGGCACCGGAGCAACCCTGCTCGACCTCGCCGAGCTCACCTTCGCCGACAGCGCCCTGCTCAACCTGATCCTGCAGGCGCGCGCGGAGCACGAGCAGGCGCAGCGCCCCTTCGTCCTGTGCGGCCCGCTGCACAGCGCCATCCGGCGCCTGTTCGAGATCACGGGTGTCATCGACATCCTGGTCCTGGCCGACACGCACGAAGACGGTGTGCGACAGCTCGACGAGCTCCTCGACGGCTGACCGGCCCCGGACGGTCCTAGACGTCCTCCTGGCCGAGCGCGGCCGCCAAGTGGTCACGGAACCAACGGTGCCCCGGATCCGCCGAGTTGCGGGGGTGCCAGGCCATGCCGAGTTCGAGCGGCGCCAGGTCGAGAGGGATGGGGAACGTACGCAGCCCCATCGCCGCGATGGTGTCCGGGAGCCAGCCCTCCAGGGTGAGCGCGACGAGGTCGCTGTTCCTGGCCAGCACCATGGCGCTCGTGTGGCTGGGGACGACGACCGCGGTCCGGCGCCGCAGTCCGAGCTCCGCGAGCGCGCTGTCGATGGGGCCCTGGCGCTTGCCGAGCCGCGAGATGCCGATGTGGTCGGCGGCGGCGAAGCGGCGCGCGTCGATGCGCCGGTCGAAGAGGGGGTGGTCGTCGCGCGCGACGGCGACCAGCGTCATGCGGGTCAGCGGGCGGGTCCGGATCTCCGGGTCCAGGTGTCCGAGGACGCCCAGCTCGACGTCCACCCAGCCCTGTCGCAGCGCGGGACCGCCCTCCATCGCCTCCGGAAGGAAGACCACGTCGACGTGCGGGGCCTCGGCGTGGATCCGGTCGGTCAGCGTCCCGGCGAGCCCCGCCAGGAGCACGTCCGCGCTCTGCACGGTGAAGGTGCGCCGCAGATGGACGGCGTCGAAGCCGGCCCCCGGGCGCAGGACGTTGTCGCAGCCGCGCAGCAACTCACTCACCTCGCCCTGGAGTTCCAGGGCCCGCGGCGTCGGCACCAGGCCCTGGCCCGCACGGACCAGCAGCGGGTCGCCGACGGCACGACGGAGCCGGGCCAACGTGCGGCTGACCGCCGCGGGCGACGTGCCGAGCCGCTCGGCGGCCCGCGTCACGCTGTTCTCCTGGAGCAGGGCGTCCAGCACGCGCAGCAGGTTGAGGTCCATCGCCACTTCGATACTCCCTGAGCATCCCGAGCAGCCCGAGCAATGTCTGAGCTGGCCCTGAGCTGTGTCTTTGCGTCCACGTCAATGATTGGATGCCGATCTTTGCATGGCTCTGCGACCTCCCGCGGCCCAGAGTGAAGGAGTCGACGCGATCCGCGCGACATCCCCTTCGCCCCGTTGAGGAGCTTCATGCAGCAGAACCCGCGCGCCGGTCGAGAAGGCGACGTACTGGCCGTGGTCAGTCAGAGCGGACCGACCGTCTCGTTCTTCGATGCCGCGTCCGACCGGTACCTCGGTGCGGTGGACGTCCCCGCCGAACCCCACGAGTTGTGCTTCGACCCGACGGAGCGCCTGTTGTGGTGCACGACGGCGTACCACTCGGGCTACTACCACGCGAACAGCGGCCGGCGGACCGAGCTGACCGTCATCGACCCCGACACCCGCAGCGTCGTCGAGATCATCGACCTCTCCCCCGAACACGGGCCGCACGGCCTCGCACTGGACGCGGCACGGCACCGCCTCTACGTCAGCGTGGAGGGCTCCGCCAACCGGCCCGGTGGTGTCGTGGTGATCGACACGCGGACCCGCAGGGCCGTGGGCAGGATCGACACGGACGCGCCCGGCCCGCACTGGTTCGCCATCGACCCGGCGGGCACGACGGGTTACGCGACGAACAAGGAAGCGCCGTTCGTGTCGGTCGTCGACCTCGAACGCGGCACGCTCACCGGGAAGGTGGCGGTGCCGGGCAGCGAGGGACTCGCCGTCTCCGCCGACGGGGAGCACGTCTACGTCGCCGGGCCCTACGCGATGCTGACCGCACCGGACCCTTCCGCGGAGGCACCGGCTCCGGGCATCCGGGTCATCGAGGCCCGGACGGCGTCCGTGGTCGACGTGCTGCCCACGGAGAACATCATGCTGCCGGTGCACCTCACCTCGACGGGCAAGCTGCTCGCGGGCGAGATGCGCATGGAGCCGGACCCGGTGTCCCGGCTCGGCCGCCAGGGTCCCGGCCTGCTCACCGTGTTCTCCGCCGGCACCCGTGAGCGGCTCGGCGGGGTCGAGGTGGGCCGCGGCCCGCTGACCATCACGTCGTCGCCCGACGGCCGGATCGCGTACGTGTCGTGCGTGTCCTCGTCCACCGTCGATCTCGTGGACCTGGAGACGCTGCGGCCGCTGGCCCGGCTGGACATCGCCAAGCGCGGCGAGCCGGGCGCGCACGGCCTGGCCTACGTCCCGCGCCCGGCCTGACCCCGCTCCGCCCCGGGGAGTCTCAGGCCACCCAGTGCGGCCGCGCGGCGCCCGACGACGGCGGGAGGCCGTCCGCGAGGGTGACCGCCATGCGGCGCACCGCCTCGCGCAAGGTGTCGGACGGTGCGGTGTACGGGATGCGGAGCCGCTGCTCGAAGACGCCCGGGTCGGTGGCGAAGCAGGAGCCGCTCTCGATGCGCACGCCGTTGTCGAGTGCCCGCTCGGCGAGCGCAGACGCGACGGGTTCGCCCAGGTCGACCCAGAGCGAGAGGCCGCCCGGCGGGAGACTCCAACTCCACGCCGGAAGGTGCTCGTGCAGGGCGGCGCCGAGCGCGGCGCGCTGTGCCCGCAGCCGGTCCAGGCGGGCCGGCAGCAGTTCACCGGTCCTGTCGAGGAGGTCGAGGGCCACCAACTGGTCCAGGACCGAGCCGCCCATGTCGGTGGCGACGCGCTGCCCCGCGAGTTCGGTGACGAGCCGCGCGGGGGCGCGCAGCCAGCCGATGCGCAGGCCCGCCCAGTGGGTCTTGCTCATGGAGCCGACGGTGATGAGCCGCGCCGCGCCGCCGGGGGCGGCATGGGAGGCGAGCGGCGGCGGCGCGGGCACGTCGAGGGCGAGCTCGGCGAGGGTCTCGTCGACGACGAGCCAGCCGCCGGACCGCTGGGCGGCGCGCAGCACCCGGCCCCGCTCGTCCTCGGGCATGAGGCACCCCGTGGGGTTGTGGAAGTCGGGGATCAGGTAGGCGAGTTGGGGCACCGCCTCACGGAACGCCGATTCGACGATGTCGACGTCCCAGCCCGCCTCGGTCACCGGCACGGACAGCGTGCGCAGGCGGGCACGGCGCAGGGCTTCCAGAGCGTTCGGATAGGACGGGTTCTCGGTGAGGACGCGGTCGCCGGGGCCGCACAGGAGCCCCAGCACGAGGGTCAGCGCGTGCTGGGCGCCGGAGGTCACCAGGATCTGCTCCGGCACGGTGGCCAGGCCCCGCCGGGTGAAGCGCTCGGCGATGGCGGCCCGGAGTTCCGGCAGGCCGTACGGGTGGTAGCCGGGGGTGTGGGCGTGCTCCGCCAGCCGCGGTGCGATCCGGGCGACGGTGTCGGTGAGCTCCTGCCCCGGCAGCCCGGACGCGGCCCGCGCCAGGTCGATCGCGGTGTCCTCGGCCGCGAGGAGGCGCCGCACCCCGCTGGGGGCGTGGCCCTCGGGCAGCGCGGTCCAGGTGCCCGCGCCCTGGCGGCTGTGTGCGAAGCCGCTCTCGCGCAGCAGGTCGTAGACGGCGGTGACGGTGGTCCTGCTGGTGGCCAGGGCGACGGCCAGGTCGCGTTCGGCCGGGAGCCTGACGTGCAGGGCGATGCGTCCGTCCAGGATCAGTCCGCTGATCGCGTGGGCGAGGTGACGGTAGGCGGGGCGCATGCCCGCCGGGTCGGGCAGCAGTGCGGCGAGCCGACGGCCGCCCAGCGTTCGATTCGCGTCGACCACACCATTCTCCTGGGATTGGCTGTGTTTTCCGGGCCAATCACTCTACAGAGTTGCCGAAATGGACTTGAAGACACGGCACATCTCGTACGTCCCTTTCCACGAACGCCCCGCGAGACGGCTGCCCCAGCTCCTCCTCGGCCTCGCCCTCTACGGGTTCAGCCTCTCGCTCCTCGTCCGGGCGGCGCTGGGCGTGAATCCGTGGAGCGTCCTGTACGAGGGTCTGGAGCGGCGCACGCCGCTCAGCTTCGGCACGATCAGCGCCGTCCTCGGGGTGCTCGTCCTGCTGCTGTGGATACCTCTGAAGCAGCGGCCGACGTTCGGCACCGTCGCCAACATCGGCGTCCTGGCCGTCTCTTCCGACCTCGGCCTGCTCGTCATCCCCGATTCCCTGGACCTGCCCGCGCGGACGGGTCTGCTCGCCGCCGGGGTGGTCCTCAACGGTCTCGCCGTGGCCGTATACGTGGGCGCGCGCTTCGGTCCCGGGCCGCGCGACGGGCTGATGACCGGCGCGGCCGCGATGACGGGGCTGTCCCTGCGACGCGTCCGCACCCTCATCGAGCTCGCCGTGCTCGCCCTGGGGTGGCTGCTCGGCGGGACCGTGGGCGTCGGCACGGTGCTCTACGCCGTTGCCGTCGGCACCGTCACCCAGTTCTTCCTGCCGAGGTTCGCCTACCGCAGCCCGCGCGACGAGCCGCGGGAGTCAGTGCGCGCAGACTGACGGCAGCGCCCTTCCCAGAGCGACGGAGTGCAGGGGGTCGAGCCGGTTCTCGTGCCGCACGTGCACGGCCGCGGCGGTCAGCACTCCCCCGCAGTACGGTGCCGTGCGGGCGTCCGAGGACGCGGCGATGCCCCGCACCAGCTCACCGTTGACCCGGTTGATCTCCTTGCGGACCTCGGCGAGGTCGGGCCGCTCCTTCGGGGCCCGGGAGGGATCGGCGTCCCAGCGCCGGAACAGCCCCCGCTGGACGACCTTGTTGGCCTCGATCTGGTCCCGGAAGATCCGAACGGTCGCCTCCGGGTCGGCGCCCACCTCCTTCGCCTGCGCTGCCACCGCGTCCAGGACCTGGCGCTCGCGGGCCGGATCGTCGATGGGGCTGTCCGTGCCGTACTTCGCGGCGGCCACGAGGTCGGCGGTGGCGAGACGCTGCGCGGACAGGTCGGCCAGGGGGTGCAGTTGGGCGTACGGGCCGACGGAGGCGGACGCTTGGGCCGGTGCACGCGTGACCGCGGCAGGCCGCTCCGGCACCGCGACGGCCGTGCCGCCTCCCGCCACCAGCACGGAGGCCAGAGCGCCGACGGTGAGCAGGCGGCGGGAGTGAGTGGCGATGCGCACGACGATTCCTCCAGGAGATCGGTGACGGACGTCCGTGACGTCAGCCCAAATGGTCCGGTCGGTTCCGTTGCGGTCCGGTCGGTTCCGTCAGTCCTGCGCGAGGAAACCGGCCACGCGCCGCACGAACCACTCCGGGTCGTCCAGCCAGGGGAAGTGCCCGCCGCGCGGCTGCACTTGGCGCACGCCGTGCGGGAAGAGCCCCGCGAGCTCCTCCGCGTGCGCGGGGTTCGGGCCCCCGTCCCACTCCCCCGCCAGCACGAGGACCGGCGCGGCCAGGTCCGTCAGAGCGGCGCGGGTGGCGGTCGGGTCGAACGCGCCGTCGCCGTAGAAGGCGGCCGCCGCGTCCGCGTTCTTCTCCGAGGCGCTCGCCGCCCGGTGCGCCTGCGCCGCCGCGTCCCAGCGTCCGTAGGCGAGCGGCGCGAGGACGTCCATGAGCTCGACGGGGCTGCGTCCGGCGGCGATCTCGTCGAGTGCGGCCTCGACGGCCGGATACCAGGGCTCGCCCGCGCGCAGCGCAGCGGCCTCGCGGTGGTCCCGGTCCGTGACGGTGAGGCCGACGGCGTGCGTGGCCGGGGCGACCAGGACGAGGGTGCGGACGCGCTTCGGGTGGCGGGCCGCGTACAGCGTGGCGATGTTCCCGGACGCCGAGTGCCCGAGCAGGTCGACCTGGTCGAGCCCCAAGTGCTCGCGCAGCGCCTCGACGTCGTCGACGAGCCGGTCGCAGCGGTACGTCGCCGGATCGTCCGGCACCGCGGAGTCGCCCGTGCCGCGCAGATCGAGCAGGATCAGGCGGCGGTGCGCGGTCAGGCCGCCGAGATCGCCGAGGTAGGCGGAGGCGCGCATGGGGCCGCCCGGGACACACAGCAGAGGTTCGCCGTCCCCCTTCTCGTGGTAGGCGAGCTCCGTCCCGTCGTACGCGCTGAATGTCGGCATGGGGGTGATCATCACATCTCGTACGCCGCCCGGGCAACGCTGTCACGCCGTGGCCCATGACGGTGGCCCTTGCCCTCGCGCCGCAGCTCAAAGCAGCGGCGCGAGATCTCTTGACGGCCACCGCCGGGCCTGGATTACTGAGCTCCACAGAAGATCGACGACCGAATGATCGGTCGCCCGTTCAGGACGGGAGCATTCCCTATGACGCGTATGCCGCTACTGCTGGACGCGGCCGAACGGCTCGGCCCGCGCGAGCTCGCAGCCCTGCAACTGGAGCGCCTCCAGGACACCCTGCTGCATGCGTACGAGAACGTCCCCTTCTACCGCGCGGCGTTCGACAAGGCGGGGCTGCGCCCCGACGACTGCCGCTCGCTCGCCGACCTCGCGCGGTTCCCCTTCACCACCAAGGACGACCTGCGGGCCAACTATCCGTTCGGGATGTTCGCGGTGGAGCAGTCCGAGGTGCGCCGCCTGCACGCGTCGAGCGGCACGACGGGCCTTCCCACGGTCGTCGGGTACACGGAGCAGGACCTCTCCATGTGGGCGGACGTGGTGGCCCGCTCGATACGCGCCGCGGGCGGCCGCCCCGGGGACAAGGTCCATGTGGCGTACGGGTACGGCCTGTTCACGGGCGGCCTGGGCGCGCACTACGGAGCGGAGCGGCTGGGGTGCACCGTGATCCCCGCCTCGGGCGGCATGACGGCGCGCCAGGTACGGCTGATCCAGGACTTCCGCCCCGAGATCATCATGGTGACCCCCTCGTACATGCTCACCCTCCTGGAGGAGTTCGAGCGGCAGGGCGTCGATCCCCGTACGACCTCCCTCCGAGTCGGCATCTTCGGCGCGGAGCCGTGGACGGAGGAGATGCGGCGCGAGATCGAGGAGCGCTTCGCCATCGACGCCGTGGACATCTACGGCCTCTCGGAGGTGATCGGCCCGGGCGTCGCGCAGGAGTGCGTGGAGACCAAGGACGGGCTGCACATCTGGGAGGACCACTTCTATCCGGAGGTGGTGGATCCGATCACCGGCGAGGTGCTGCCGGACGGCGAGCGCGGCGAGCTGGTGTTCACATCGCTCACGAAGGAGGCCATGCCCGTGATCCGTTACCGGACACGGGACCTGACGCGCCTGCTGCCGGGAACGGCGCGGATCTTCCGGCGCATGGAGAAGGTGACGGGCCGCAGCGACGACATGGTGATCCTGCGGGGCGTCAATCTCTTCCCGACGCAGATCGAGGAGATCGTGCTGCGCACGGCGGGCATCGCCCCGCACTTCCAGCTTCGGCTGACCCGCGAGGGCCGCATGGACGCCCTGACGGTGCGGGCCGAGGCGCGCGCGGACACGCCGCGGGAACGGCGCGAGGCCGCGGCCCGGGAGATCGCGGCGGCGGTGAAGGACGGCGTCGGCGTCTCGGTCGGCGTGGAGATCGTCGATCCGGAGACGCTGGAGCGGTCGGTGGGCAAGTTCAAGCGGATCGTGGATCTGCGGGACTGACGCTGCCCGCGCCGCCGCCCGTCGGGTCAGCCCCGCTCGCCCTGCTCTCCGCGCCCGCCTTGGCGATCGCGGCGTCGAGCTGCTTGCGCACGGCGGCGGGCAGGGCGGCTCCCTGGACGGTGTTCACCACATTCCCGGCCAGCAGGTGCAGCTTCGTGTTGGTGTTCTGCGAGGCGGTGACCAGGACGTCCCAGGCCTCTTCGGGGCTCAGGCTGAAGGTCGACATCAGGATGCCGCGGGCCAGGTCGATGGTCGGCCGGGTCTTCATGGCCCGGCGCAACTGGGCCACGACGACACGCAGATCCTCGTCGGATCCCTCGGGCGGATTGGCCTCGTGCACGACCGGGCAGGACGCGTCCTCTTCCTCCTGGTCGGGTTCCTCCTGGTCGGGCGGCACGAACAGGCTCCGGGCCCCGGTCAGCTCCAGCAGCCGCTCCACCGCGGGACCGCCGTGGCGGATGACCACGGTCTTGCCCTGCTTGATCGCGCGTTGACGCAGATTCAGCAGCAGGTCCAGGCCGGAGCAGTCACAGAACGGCACGCCACGCAGGTCCAGCTCTATGCCGTCGCCCGCATGGTCGAGGGCGCGGTAGAGATCGATCCGGAGCCGTTCGGCCGCGTCGAGGTCGAGTTCCCCCCGCACGACCAGGCTCCCCTTGCGGCCCACTTCTTCGACGGGCTGCTGAGCGTACGCGGGCTCCGGCATGGCCTCTCCTCACCTTGCTGCCTACCGCTCGTCCTAGGCTGCCCGGCCCTGCGCACACCAGTCAACTAATACCGGAAATCGAGTACGTGTTTTTGAATACGCGAATGACAGCCACTAGTGTTGACGTATGGATGGAGTGCCCGAGCCACATACCGGATGGACGTTCCTCACCAACCACGCGCGCGTGCTGGCCGCCATCGCCGACAACCACAACGCCCGCATCCGTGACATCGCCGCACACTGCCGACTCACCGACCGGGCCGTCCAGAAGATCATCGCCGACCTGGAGCAGGACGGATATCTCTCCCACACCCGGGAGGGACGGACCAACACGTACCGGATCGATCCCGGCAAGGTGCTGCGGCACCCCGCGGAGTCCGGACTGGCCGTCGCCTCCCTGCTCTCCCTGCTCGCCCGCGACGAAGCGGACCGGTCCGACTCAGCGCCGTCGGCGAAGTCCACGCAGCGCACACGGTCCACGTAGGCAGCTCAACCTGCGGCGAAACGGTCCCGGAGTTCCCGCTTGAGGATCTTTCCACTGGCGTTGCGCGGCAGCTCCTCCACGAAGAGGACCCTCTTGGGCGCCTTGAAGTGGGCGAGCTTCGACCGCGCGTGGTCGATGACTTCGGCCTCGGTGAGCTCCTTGTCGCCCCGTACGACGACGGCGGTGACCGCTTCGATCCAGCGCTCGTCCGGCAGCCCGATCACCGCCGCCTCCGCCACCCCCGCGTGCTCGTACAGCGCGTCCTCGACCTGCCGCGACGCGACGAGGACGCCCCCCGAATTGATGACGTCCTTCACCCGGTCGACGACGGTGAAGTACCCCTCGGCGTCCCGCACCGCGAGATCGCCGGAGTGGAACCAGCCGTCGCGGAACGCCTCGGCGGTCTCCTCCGGCTTGTCCCAGTAGCCCTCGCACAACTGCGGTGAGCGGTAGACCACTTCGCCCTGGACGCCGTCCGGCACCTCCGCGCCGTCCTCACCGACCACCCGCGCCTCGACGAACAGGACGGGCCGCCCGCACGAGTCCATCCGTCCCTCGTGCTCGTCGGGCCCGAGGACGGTGGCGAGCGGGCCGATCTCGCTCTGCCCGAAGCAGTTGTAGAAGCCGAGCCCCGGCAGCCTCTCGCGCAGCCGCTCCAGGACCGGCACGGGCATGATCGACGCACCGTAGTAGGCCTTGCGCAGCGCCCGGAGGTCGCGGGTCGCGAAGCCGGGATGCCGCGAGAGGCCGATCCACACCGTGGGCGGCGCGAAGAGGCTGTCGGCGCGGCCGGTCTCGACGAGGTCGAGGATCCGCTCGGGATCGGGACCGTCGAGGATCGTGTTCTCGGCCCCGACCGCCAGGTACGGCATGAGGAAGACGTGCATCTGCGCCGAGTGGTAGAGCGGCAGCGAATGGAGGGGCCGGTCCGACTCCTTGAGGTCCAGGGCGGTGATGGCGCTCACGTACTCGTGGACCAGCGCCCGGTGGGTGAGCATCGCGCCCTTGGGGAGTGCCGTGGTCCCTGACGTGTAGAGCAGCTGCGCCAGGTCCTCGCCCCGGGACCCCTCTCCTTCGTACGCCGCAAAGTCGGCGAGCCTCGCGAGCAGCGAGTCGTCCGCGTTCCGCAGGGCCAGGACCGGGACGCCGGAGGGCAGGCGTTCCGCGATGTCCGGGTCGGCGAGGACGAGGGAGCTGCCGGACTGCCGGACGATGTACGCGAGGTCGTCGCCGGTCAGGTTCTGGTTGACCGGCACGTGGACCAGGCCCGCCCGCGCGCAGGCGAGGAAGCCGATCAGATAGGCGTCGGAGTTGTGGGCGTAGGCGCCGACGCGGTCCCCGCGGGTCAGTCCGCCGGCGCGCAGCGCGCCGGCCGCGCGCGAGACGGCGTCGTCGAGTTCCTCGTACGTCCACGCACGCTCGCGGTAGCGCAGCGCCGTGCGCCGGGGTGTGCGGCGCGCGCTGCGCCTGAGGACTCCGTCGACCGTGTTGTCGCGTGCACCCGTCATGGCGTGATCCTCTGGGCCGCGCGCCGCCCCGGTCAAGGTCCGGAACACAGGTCTCGCCGAGCGATGCCCTCCATGACATACCGCTTGGTACGCTCAACCGCTTCTTCCCTGACCCCAGTTGGGAGGCACGATGCGCATCCGTACAAGACGCACGGCGGCCGTGGGAATCACCCTGCTGACGGCGTTGGCCCTGCTGCCGTCGTCGGGCGCGGGAGCCGCGCCCCGGGACGCCCGGCCGTCCGGCGGCGGCCTGCACGCGACCATCCGCTACACCGAGTACGGCATTCCGCACATCCTCGCCGAGGACTACGCGAACCTCGGCTTCGGCACCGGCTGGGCACAGGCCGCCGACCAGGTGTGCACGCTCGCCGACGGCTATCTGACCGTACGCGGCGAGCGCTCCCGGCACTTCGGACCCGACGCCTCGCCCGGTTCCGCGCTGTCGTCGGCCTCCACGAACCTCGGCAGCGACCTGTACTTCCGCGGTGTGCGGGAGGCCGGGACCGTGGAGAAGCTCCTCGCACAGCCCGCCCCCGCGGGGCCCGGCCGTCGCGCGAAGGAGCTCATGCGTGGCTTCGCGGCGGGCTACAACGCCTGGCTGAAACAGAACCGCATCACCGATCCGGCCTGCGCCAAGGCCGACTGGGTGCGTCCGATCACCGCGCTCGACGTGGCGAGGCAGGGCTTCGCCGTGCAGGTGCTGGGCGGGCAGGGCCGCGGGATCGACGGCATCACGGCCGCGACTCCGCCGACCGCCCCGGAGTCCGGCGCGACCCCACGGGACGACGCCCCCGACCCGCGGCGCACGGCGAAGGCGGCCCGCGCACTGTTCTCCGCGCAGAACGCCGACATGGGTTCCAACGCGGTCGCGTTCAGCGGGGAGACCACGGCGAACGGGAAGGGCCTGCTGCTCGGCAACCCGCACTATCCCTGGCAGGGCGGCCGCCGCTTCTGGCAGTCGCAGCAGACCATCCCCGGCGAACTGAACGTCTCCGGAGGCTCGTTGCTCGGCACGAGCGTGGTCAACATCGGCTTCAACGGCGACGTGGCGTGGAGCCACACGGTCGCGACCGGCGTCACCCTGAACCTGCACCAGCTCACGCTGGACCGGGCCGACCCGACCGCCTATCTGGTGGACGGCAAGTCCCGGAAGATGACGAAGCGCACGGTCACGGTGCCGGTGAGGGACGGGGCTCCGGTGACGCGGACCCAGTGGTGGACCCGGTACGGCCCCGTCGTCACCGGCCTCGGCGCCCAGCTCCCGCTGCCCTGGTCCTCGACGACGGCGTACGCCCTCAACGACCCCAACGCCGTGAACCTGCGCGGCAGCGACACCGACCTGGGCTTCGGCACGGCGCGCTCCACGGCGGGCATCCTCAAGGCCCTGCGCGAGACACAGGGATTGCCGTGGGTGAACACCGTCGCTGCCGACCGTCACGGGCACTCGCTGCTCAGCCAGTCCCAGGTGCTCCCCCGCATCACCGACGACCTCGCGCAGCGCTGCAGCACACCACTGGGCAAGGTCACCTATCCGGCCTCGGGCGTCGCCGTCCTCGACGGCTCGCGCGGCGCGTGCGCACTCGGCTCGGACAAGGACGCGGTGCAGCCCGGCGTCTTCGGCCCGTCGAAAATGCCGACCCTCAAGGACGCCCCGTACGCGGAGAACTCCAACGACAGCGCGTGGCTGACCAACGCGGACAGACCGATCACCGGCTACGAGCGGATCTTCGGGACGATCGGCACGCAGCGCTCGATGCGGACCCGCGGCGCCGTCGAGGACGTGGCCGCGATGGCGGAGAAGGGCGACCTGACGGTCCGGGACCTCCAGCGCCAGCAGTTCGCGAACCGCGTGCCTGCGGCCGATCTCGCCGCGGAAGACGCCGCGAAGGCCTGCGCGGCGCTGCCCGGTGGTACGGCAAAGGGCAGTGACGGCACGGTGGTCGACGTGAGCGGTGCGTGCAAGGCGCTGGCCCGCTGGGACCGCAGGATGGACAGCGACAGCCGCGGCGCGCTGCTCTTCGACCGCTTCTGGCGCAAGCTGACGGCGGCCGTGCCGAACGCGCAGCTCTGGAAGGTGCCGTTCACCGCGGCCGACCCGGTGCGCACACCGAACACCCTCGACACCGCGCTGCCCGGCTTCCGGACCGCGCTGGCCGACGCGGTGACCGAACTGACAGCGGCGGGCACCGCCGTGGACGCTCCCCTGGGCGCGAACCAGTACGTCGTGCGCAACGGCAAGCGCATCCCGGTCTCCGGCGGCACGGAGTCGCTCGGCGTCTGGAACAAGGTCGAGGCCCAGTGGGACAAGGGGAAGGGCTACACGGAGGTCGTACACGGTTCGAGCCACATCCAGGCGGTGGGCTGGAACTCCGGCCGCTGCCCCGAGGCCCGCACGCTCCTGTCGTACTCCCAGTCCTCCAACCCGAACTCCCCGCACTACAGCGACCAGACGAGCCTGTACGGGAAGGAGCGCTGGGTGACGTCCCGCTTCTGCGAGAAGGACATCCTCGGCGATCCTGAGCTGGAGGTGGTGCGGGTGCGCGAGCGCCGCTGACCTTCCCGCGCGCCGCAGACCAGGACGGCGCGGGGGCACGACACCTCCGCGCCCCCCGCGCCGCCCGCGTCCTGGACCTACATGGCGCGCTCGCGCCCCTCCCAGTACGGCTCGCGCAAACGCCGCTTGTACAGCTTGCCGTTGGGATCGCGGGGCATCGTCTCGATGAAGTCGACGCTCTTGGGACGCTTGTAGCCGGCGAGGTGGTGCTCGCAGTGGGCGAGGATCTCGGCGGCCAGGGCGTCGTCGGCGGTCCGGTCCTCGGTGACCTCGACGACGGCCTTCACCTCCTCGCCCCAGTCGTCGTGCGGGATGCCGAAGGCGGCGGCGTCCGCGACGGCGGGGTGGGTGAGCAGCGCCGATTCGATCTCGGCCGGATAGATGTTCACGCCGCCCGAGATGATCATTTCGATCTTCCGGTCGCGCAGGAAGAGGTAGCCGTCCTCGTCGAGGAGGCCGAGGTCGCCGACGGTGAAGAAGTCGCCGATGCGGTTCTTCTTCGTCTTCGATTCGTCCTTGTGGTACGCGAATCCGCCGGTGGACATCTTCATGTAGACGGTGCCGAGCTCGCCGGGGCCGAGGCGGTTGCCGTCGTCGTCGAAGACCGCCAACTCGCTGATGGGCCAGGCCTTCCCGACCGTCCCCGGCTTCTTCAGCCAGTCCTGCGCGGTGGCGAAGGCACCGCCTCCCTCGCTCGCCGCGTAGTACTCCTCGACGCACTCGCCCCACCAGTCGATCATGGCGCGCTTCACGTGGTCGGGGCAGGGCGCGGCACCGTGGATGGCGTGCCGCATCGAGGACACGTCGTACGCGGCGCGTGTCGCGTCCGGCAGCGCGAGCAGGCGGTGGAACTGGGTCGGCACCATGTGCGTGTGCGTGCACTTGTGCGCGTCGATGAGGCGGAGCATGTCCTCGGGCGTCCACTTGTCCATCACGACCAGCGGGTGGCCGATGTGCAGGGCCGCGCCCGCGAACTGGAGGACGGCGGTGTGGTACAGCGGTGAGCAGACCAGGTGGACGTTGTGGTCGAAGGGCTTGATCCCGAAGATGCCGAGGAATCCTCCGAGGTAGGACTCCTCGGGGAGCTTGCCCGACAGGGGGCGGCGGATGCCGCGCGGGCGGCCCGTCGTGCCCGAGGTGTAGTTCATGACCCAGCCGAGCGTGCGGTCGGCCGGGGCCGAGTCGGGCTGTCCGTCGAGGAGTTGGGCGTAGGCCCGGAATCCCGGCACGTCCCCGACGGCGTAGCGGTGGCTCGCGGGGAGGCCCGCCTCGTCGGCCGCCGCCACCGCGGCGGCCGCGAACTTCTCGTGGGCGATCAGCACCTTCGCGCCGGAGTCCGCGACGATCCAGGCGATCTCGGGACCGACGAGGTGGTGGTTGACCGGGACCAGGTAGAAGCCGGCCTGGGACGCGGCCAGGTACGCGGTGAAGAACTCCACTCCGTTGGGCAGCACGACGGCGAACGCGTCCCCCCGCTCCAGGCCCGCGGCCCGCAGTCCGTGCACCAGCTGGTTGACGGCGCCGTGCAGCCGGCCCGCCGTCCACTCCTCGCCGTCGGGCGCCACGAGGACGGTGCGGCCCGGGTCGGCCGCGGCCTGGGCCCAGAATCCATTCGGAGGTGTGCTCACGACTGACTTCCCCTTCCCGCGATGCGGATGACTCGGTCGACGGCCCGCTCGAAGCCGCGCGTCAGGTCGTCGAAGACGGCCTGGACGCTGCGTTCGCTGTTCATCCGGCCGACGATCTGCCCGACCGGGGTGCCGAGCAGCTCCTGCACCTCGTACTTCTGGATGCGTGAGACGGCCTCGGCGACCAGCAGCCCCTGGAGCGGCATCGGCAGGGTGCCGGGGCCCTGCGGGTCGTCCCAGGCGTCGGTCCACTCCGTGCGCAACTGGCGTGCGGGCTTGCCGGTCAGGGCGCGTGAACGGACCGTGTCGCCGGAACCGGCCGCCAGCAGCTTCCGGGTGAGCGCGGGCGAGTGCAGGTCGGCCTCCGTGGTGGTGAGCCACAGCGACCCGAGCCACACGCCCTGCGCGCCGAGCGCGAGCGCGGCCGCGATCTGCTGTCCGCTGCCGATGCCCCCGGCGGCGAGCACCGGCAGCGGCGCGACCGCGTCGACGGCCTCGGGGGTGAGCACCATGGAGGCGATCTCACCGGTGTGCCCGCCCGCCTCGTACCCCTGGGCGACGACGATGTCGATGCCCGCGTCCGCGTGCTTGCGGGCGTGCCGGGCGCTGCCCGCGAGGGCCGCGACGAGGACGTCGTGGTCGTGGGCGCGCCGGATCACGTCGGCCGGGGGCGAACCGAGGGCGTTGGCGAGGAGTCTGATCGGGTAGTCGAAGGCGACGTCGAGCTGGTTGCGGGCGACCTGCTCCATCCAGCCGGTGATGCGCCAGCCCGACGCCTCGCCCTCGGCGAGCTCGGGCACGCCGTGCTTGGCGAGGGTGTCCCTCACGAACTGCCGGTGCCCTTCCGGAATCATCGCCTCTACGTCGGCCTCCGTGACGCCCTCGACCTTCGTGGCGGGCATCACGACGTCGAGCCCGTAGGGCTTACCTTCGACGTGCTCCTCCATCCAGTCGAGATCCCTGGCCAGCTCGTCGGGCGCCGTGTAGCGGACCGCGCCGAGCACCCCGAACCCGCCCGCCCTGCTGATGGCGGCGGCCACCGCGGGGAAGGGCGTGAAACCGAAGATGGCGTGCTCGACTCCCAGTTTCTTGCTCAACTCCGTCTGCATGGGCGCAGAATGCCGCAGTGGCCCGGCCGAGGGAAGCGATTTTCTGATGCAGTGTCAGATCCAGTCGGCAGGGGCCGCTGTTCCTACTATGGCC
>NZ_LIPN01000165.1 GCF_001418325.1 Streptomyces atriruber
GCGCCCTGCTCGTCGGCGTGCACGTACCCGGTCCCGGCCACGCCGCGGGCCTGGTGCGCGGCGACACCCTGCTCGCCGTCGGCGGGACCCGGATCGACTCGGTGGCCGGGCTGGCGGCGGTGGTCGGTGCCGCGCGCCCCGGCAGGGGACTGACCCTGACGGTGCGCCACGAGGGCGGCGGACGCCAGGTCCTGTCCGCAAGGCCGGGCGTCGTGACCTGACCCGGGCCTGACCCGGGCTCGCGGTCGCGCGCGGCGGGAGGCAGGATCTCTGGCGTAGACAACAGGAGGTCCACATGAGCAGCGCGCCCGCGCCCTTCACCGCCGACGACTACCGAGCACGCATGGAGCGCGCCGCGGCCACGGCCGCGGACGCGGGCCTGGCGGGCGTGCTCGTCGCCCCCGGGCCCGACCTCGTGTGGCTCACCGGCTACCAGCCGACCGCGACCACCGAGCGCCTGACGCTCCTCGTGCTCGCGGCCGGGCAGGACCCCGTCCTCGTGGTGCCCACTCTGGAGGCCCCGGACGCCGCGCGGGCCGCGGGCGCGTCCGCGCTCACCCTGCGGGACTGGACCGACGGCAAGGACCCGTACGCCGTCACGGCGCCCCTGCTCGACGTGTCGGGCCGCTTCGGAGTGAGCGACAACGCCTGGGCGATGCATCTGCTGGGCTTCCAGCAGACGCTGCCGGACACCTCCTACGTCTCGCTCACGCAGGCCCTGCCGATGCTCCGCGCCGTCAAGGACGACGCCGAGCTGGAGCGCCTCGCGGCGGCGGGCGCGGCGGCCGACGCGGCGTACGAGGAGATCCAGAAGGTGTCCTTCGCGGGCCGCAGGGAGACGGACGTCGCCGCCGACCTCGCCGACCTGCTGCTGCGGTTCGGGCACTCGCAGGTGGACTTCACCGTCGTCGGCTCGGGCCCCAACGGCGCCAACCCGCACCACGAGGCGGGCGACCGCGTCATCGAGCGGGGCGACATGGTCGTCCTCGACTTCGGCGGGCTGCTGCACGGCTACGGCTCGGACACCTCCCGCACGGTCCACGTCGGTGAGCCGACCGCCGAGGAGCAGCGCGTCCACGACGTGGTGCGCGAGGCGCAGGCGGCGGGCTGCGCGGCGGTGCGGCCCGGCGCGGCCTGCCAGGACATCGACCGCGCGGCCCGCGACGTGATCACCGACTTCGGCTACGGCGAGTACTTCATCCACCGCACCGGACACGGCATCGGCGTCACCACCCACGAACCGCCCTACATGATCGAGGGCGAGGAGCAGCCGCTGGTGCCCGGCATGTGCTTCTCCGTGGAGCCCGGCATCTATCTGCCGGGACGCTTCGGCGTGCGCATCGAGGACATCGTGACGGTCACCGAGGAGGGCGGGCGGCGGCTCAACGCCACCGCCCGCGAGATGGCGATCGTCGACTGACGTCGGCGGCGTCGGACCGGGCGGGCCCCAACGGGTCCGACCGACCCGAGCGGGCCCTCAACCGACGTCGGTGCGGGGCCCGTTGCGCGGCTCGCGGCCCGGGTAGTGGGCGAGGACGTTGTACGGATACGGCAGGGGTCGTGCGCTGGCCTCCGTCAGCCGCTCCCGCTGCTCGGACGTCAACTCCCAGTCCACACAGCCGAGGTTGTCGGTCAGCTGCTCGACGGAGCGCGCCCCGATGATCGGCGCGGTGACGCCGGGCTGCTGGAGGAGCCAGCGCAACGCCACCTGCGCCGGGGAGCGCCCGGCCTCCCCGGCGACCTCCAGCACCGCGTCGACGACCCGCCAGGTGTCCTCCGTGGCGCGCTCCTCCCAGCTGCCCGCGCCCCGCGTGCCCTGCGGCGGGGCCGCCATGTCGCGCCGGAACTTCCCCGAGAGCCAGCCGCCGTGCAGCGGACTGTACGGAATGACGCCGACCCCCTCCGCCGCGCTGAGCGGCAGCAGCTCCCACTCGATGTCGCGCCCGAGCAGGTTGTAGAACGGCTGCAGACAGGAGTACGGCTCCCAGTCGTGCGCCCGCGCCACGTCGAGCGCCTTCTGCAGCTGCGCGCCGGAGTGGTTGCTCGCCCCGAGGTAGCGCACCTTGCCCGCCTTCACGAGGGTGTCCAGGGTGGACAGGGTCTCCTCGACGGGCGTCGTCGCGTCCCACACGTGGGTCTGGTAGAGGTCGATGTAGTCGGTGCCGAGGCGCCGCAGGCTCGCCTCGACGGCCGACACGATGTGCTTGCGGCTCAGGCCGCCCGCGTTCGGTGCGTCGCTCATCGTGGCGAACACCTTGGTGGCGACGACGAGTTCGTCCCTGCGACGGCCCTTGAGCCAGCGGCCGAGGATCTCCTCCGACACACCGCGCCCGTACATGTCGGCCGTGTCGATGAACGTGCCGCCGGCCTCCGTGAACGCGTCCAGCATGCGGTGCGACGTCGCCTCGTCCGCGCCGCTGCCGAACGTCATCGTGCCGAAGCAGAGTTCGCTGACGCGCAGACCGGTCCGGCCCAGGAATCGTTGCTTCATGATCGCCTCCCCTAGGTGACCCCAGACGTTACGCGGTGGCCAGGATCACGCACGATTCGGCGGGCAGCCGCACCAGCCCGTCCGCCCCGGGCGCGTCGACCGGCTCCCACGCGGCGACCACGCGCGCGTGGCGCCCGTCCAGCGGCACGGTGACGGCCTCCTTGCCGAAGTTCACGGCGATCCGCAGGTCCCCGCGCCGGAACGCGAACCAGCGGGCTTCCTCGTCGTGCGCGACCCGCACCGCCGACAGGTCGGGGTCGGTCAGGTCGCCGCGGGCGCGCCGCAGGGCGATGAGCTCCCGGTGCCAGGCGAGCAGCCGCGCATGGTGGCCCTCCGCGGGCTCGGACCAGTCCAGGCACGACCGGTCGCGCGTCCCGTGGTCCTGCGGGTCGGGAATGTCCTCCTCGGCCCAGCCGTGCGCCGCGAACTCCCTGCGCCTGCCCCGGCGCACGGCCTCGGCGAGCTCGGGGTCCGTGTGGTCGGTGAAGAACTGCCAGGGCGTCGTGGCGCCCCACTCCTCGCCCATGAACAGCATCGGCGTGAACGGGCCCGTCAGGGTCAGCGCCGCCGCGCAGGCGAGCAGCCCGGGGGAGAGGGAGGCCGAGAGCCGGTCCCCCTGCGCGCGGTTGCCGATCTGGTCGTGGGTCTGCGCATAGCCCAGGAAGCGGTACGCGGGAGTGCGCGCGCGGTCCACGGGGCGGCCGTGGGCGCGGCCGCGGAACGTCGAGTACGTCCCGTCGTGGAAGAACCCGTGCGTCAGCGTCTTGGCGAGCGCGGCCAGCGGGGCGCGCGCGAAGTCGGCGTAGTAGCCCTGCGACTCGCCGGTGAGCGCGGTGTGCAGCGCGTGGTGGAAGTCGTCGTTCCACTGCGCTTGCAGGCCGAGTCCGCCCCGCGCGCGCGGGGCGACGATCCGCGGGTCGCCCAGGTCCGACTCGGCGATCAGGGACAGCGGCCTGCCGAGCTCGGCGGCCAGGGAGTCCACGGCCACGGAGAGCTCTTCCAGGAAGTGGCACGCGCGCGTGTCGCGCAGCGCGTGCACCGCGTCGAGGCGGAGGCCGTCGATGCGGTAGTCGCGCAGCCAGGCCAGGGCGCTGCCGATCAGGTACGCGCGCACCTCGTCGGAGCCGGGCGCGTCCAGGTTGACCGCCGCGCCCCAGGGCGTCTGGTGCGTCTCGGTGAAGTAGGGCCCGAACGCGGGCAGGTGGTTGCCGGACGGGCCGAGGTGGTTGTGGACGACGTCCAGGACGACGCCGAGGCCGTGCGCGTGCGCCGCGTCGACAAATCGTTTCAGCGCCTCGGGTCCGCCGTACGGCTCGTGCACCGCCCACAGCGACACCCCCTCGTACCCCCAGCCGTACCGCCCGGGGAAGGGGCACAGCGGCATCAGCTCCACGTGCGTGACGCCGAGCTCGGCGAGGTGCCCGAGGCGGCCCGCCGCCGCGTCGAGCGTGCCCTCGCGGGTGTACGTCCCCACGTGCAGCTCGTACAGGACCGCCTCCCGCACGCCGCGGCCCGTCCAGGGCGCGCGCCATGCGTACCGGTCGTGGTCGACGACGGCGCTGAGCCCGTCGGGTCCCTCCGGCTGGCGGCGCGAGCGCGGGTCGGGCAGGACCGGGCCCCCGTCCACCGAGAAGCCGTAACGGGTGCCGTCCTCGGCTGCCGCGTCCCCCGCCCACCACCCCGCGCGGTCCCCGTCGCGCTCCAGCGCGCGCGTGACCCCCGCGCACTCCAGCACGACCCGCTCGGCCTCCGGCGCCCACACTTCGAACCTCACCGACGGTTCTCCCTCGTCCGCTGTCCGTCACACCGTGCGTCCCATGGTGCGTCAGAAACCGTCGATCCGTGGGGGGATCCGTGGGGAAGCGACCGGACGGCCGTCGCACTCCCCGTTCTGGACACCCGGGCCGAGGTTGACCGACAATCCCCAGGTGACATCCTCTTTCGAGTTCTCCACGTACCCCGCGCGGGTCACGGACGCGGAGCGCGACCGGGCGCTGGACGTACTCAAGGAGGGTGCGGCCGCCGGCCGGCTCTCGCACGACACGTTCCTGCGGCGCATGGAGCTCGTGCTCGCCGCCCGGCAGCCCGACGAACTGGCCGCTCTCACCAGCGACCTGCAGACCGAGGGCCGCTGGTCGCGGATGGTGCTCGGCGGCGTGGGGGCGGTCTCCGGGTTCACGATGAAGCTGCGCAGGGCCTGGCAGGCCGAGCGCCTGCCGAAGCTGCTGCTCCCCTCGCCCGACAGCGCCCATCCGCTGCGGATCGGCCGCGACCCCGCCAACGGCCTGCGGCTGAGCCACGACACGGTCTCCCGGGTGCACGCCGAACTGCGGCGGCAGAGCGGGGTGTGGGTGCTGCGCGACCTCGGGTCGACGAACGGCACGTCCGTGAACGGCCGCAGGGTGACCGGTGCGGCGATCGTCCAGGACGGCGACTCGGTGAGTTTCGGCCGGATGGCGTTCCGCCTCTCGACGAACTGACCGAACCGACCCCCGCCCACGTACGTACTGGGTCCCGCGTACGTACTCAGTCCCCCGTGCGGTCGCCGTCGGCCTGCACGCGCGCGTGCCACGCGGCCGCGACCGTGGTGCGCGACTGGTGCTCCACCTGGTTCTCCAGCGGCACCCAGCGGGCCCTGAACCGCTCGGCGAACGCCTCGCTCCACTGCGTCACGAGCAGGTCGAGGCGCGGCGCCGCCCGGTCGCCCGTCTCCTCCAGGACCCGCAGCAGCATCGCGGCGGCCCGCAGCGGCAGACGCCTGCCGAAGGCGTCGACGCTCCCGATGTACGCCACGGACGTGCCCGCGGGCGGCAGCCGCCGCCAGTCGTCGGCGAGGCCCGGCACCAGACCGAGCGCCCACCGCGCGGCCCGCAGCAGCGGTCCCTCGGATTCGGGCAGCCGCGGCAGCGCCTCGCCCAGGATCTCCTCGACGAGCCGCGCGTCCCGCCGCAGCCGCCGCGCGAGCGCCCGCATCGCCCGCGCGGGCGCCGGGTGCGTCTGCGGGTCGTCGACCAGATCGCTGGCCCACATCGGGACCTCGACGATCGCGGTGCGTCCGCCGTAGCGGTGGGTGCGGTGCCACGTGGTCAGCCGGGCGTCCTCGGGCAGGCTCGGGTACGCCGCCGCCGCGCCGGGGCTCGGCAGCACGTGGACGCCCGGCCCGGAGACCGGCCAGCCCGCGGCGTCCGACGCCCCCGTCTCCACGGGGATGTGCAGCTCCGCCGCCGACTTGGCGAACGGCTCCGCGAGGCCGGGGATGTCCTTCGTCAGCTGCACCCAGCTGCCGCCCAGGTCGGTGCCGTGCAGGGACACCTGCAAGTAGGGACGCAGTTCGTCGATGACCGCGGTCAGGGCGCGGGTCTCCGGCGGCAGCCGGTCGGGCGGCAGGATGGACGGCGACCACTCGGGCTGCTCGGGTCCCGCGGGGCGGAAGAAGCAGCGGTGGTAGTCCAGGAGCGTGCGGGGACAGGGCGTGCGGTGCAGGCTCGCGCCGTCCGGGTCCGCGCAGAGCAGGAAGTGCCAGGAGGCGTCGCTGCGCAGCCGCGGGTCGCGCAGGGTCCACTCCGCGAGGTGCAGCAGCGTCGAACCGCCGGTCGGCTCGTTGGCGTGGGCGCCCGCGACGACCAGGACGGCCCGGGTCCGGTGGCCCACCGAGAGGAGGTGCAGCGGCCGCCCCGCGCGCGAGGACCCCACCTCGCGCAAAGAGACCAGGTCGGGACGTTGAGCTGCCAACTGCCGCGCGGAAAAGACGAGTTCAGGAACACTCGGATAGTGCTGCACCGCCAGTTGGCCCCCCGTCCGGTCCACCACTGAGGCAATCGCAGTACGCCACGCCCCGGCAGACGTGTCAAGGACGCGCACGCCTGAGCCGCGCGCCGGTCGACCTCACTCGAACGGGCGTACGTGGACTGCGGCGCGGGCCGCGCGGTGGTCGTCTTGGACACACCCGCGCGGCCGCTCGCCGCGCCGACGCACAGGTGGGAGCCCCGCGGTGCGCTGCCTCCCCGTCCCGCCGGACGGCCCGATATCCCCGCCCGGAACGCCCCTCGCCCTGCGCGTCCCCCTCGACCAGCGTGTCCCGCCCGCGGAGCGCGACGGCGCCGCGCCGCCCAGTCTCGTGTCGCCCGGCGTCGCGAGGGATCCGTACCCCGTGTTCCGCGTACTGCGGGAGGGTTTCCCGCTGGTGCGGGACGAACTGCTCGGGGCGTGGCTGGTGAGCCGGTACGCGGACGTGTGCGGGGTGCTCGGGCAGGACGGCCTCGTCGCGGTTCCGCCGGGGCGCACCCTCGCCCACATGGAGGGCGACACGCACCGCGCGCACCGCGCCCTGGTCGAGCCCGCGCTGCGGGGCCGCGCCGTCGCCGCCCTGGCCGCAGGCGCCTCGCGCACCGCCTACGTCCTGGCCCGCCGCATCGCCGCCCGCCGGGAGACCGACCTCGTCGCCGAGTTCTGCCAGTGGCTGCCGACCGCCGCGGTCACGGCGGCCCTCGGCCTGCCCTACGAGGACACCGTCCGCGTCCAGCGGTGGTGCCGCGGCGGCCTCACCCACCTCGGCGGCCACCACCACGAACTGGACGCCTGTCTGCGCCCCCACCTGGCGCGCCGCAGGGCCCGCCCCGGCGGCGACCTGCTCTCCGTGCTGTGCACCGCCGAGGTCGACGGACGGCCGCTGTCCGACGAGGCCGTGTCCGGCCTCGTCAGTTCGCTGCTCGGCGGGGGCGGCGAGGCCACCGCGCTCGCGTTCGCCTCGCTCCTCGCCAACCTCCTCGACGACCCGCGGCAACTGGCCCTGGTCCGCGAGCGGCACGAGCTGATCCCCGCCGCCTGGGCGGAGTCCCTGCGCCGCGACCCGCCCGCCCCCGTCGTGCTGCGCCGCGCGGTCCGCCCGGTCACCGTGGCGGGCGCGACGCTGCCCGCGGGGGCCGTCGTCGCGTGCCTGGTCGGCGCGGCGGGCCGGGACCCCGACCGGTTCGCCCACCCGGACCGCTACGACATCCTCCGCGCGGACCCCGGCCGCCTAGCCTTCGGCGCGGGCCGCCACTCCTGTCCGGGCGCCGAGCTCGCGGCCCGCACCGCCGAGTACGGCCTGCGCGCCCTGCTCGACGCCCTGCCGGGGCTGCGCTGGGCGCCGGGCTTCAGACCGGCTCCCCGGGGGCTGCTGACCCGTGGTCCGCGGATTCTTCTCGTGCGCCCTCGGTGAGTACGTCCTCGCGCACCAAGAGGGCCACCGGTGACGCGGCGAACAGGTCCGCCACGCGCGCGTGCCCCTCGAACTCCCGCCCAGGAGCGAGCAGATCGGCCCACCGGCCCGCCGGGAGCGCGAGCTCGGTCCCGCGCCAGCCGCCCGCGTCAGCGAGCCGCAGCGACAGCCGCGTCACGGCGACCACGGCCTCCCCGGAGCGGGCGAACGCCACACAGTGCGCGGCGCCCGGACCCTCGGCGGCCAGCGGCTCGTACGTCGCCGCGCCCCCGAACAGTTCGGGCCGCCGCCCGCGCAGCCGCAGCGCCGCCGCGGTGAGCGCCAGCTTCTCCTCCGAGAGGTCCCAGCGTTCCCGCTGGGCGTCGAGCCGCTCCAGGACGCGGGGCTGGAACCGGGCGGGCCGCCGGTTGTCCGGGTCGACCAGGGCGCGGTACTCGCCCTCCGTGCCCTGGTAGAGGTCGGGCACGCCGGGCATCGTCAGATGCAGGAGCGCCGCCCCCAGGACGTTCGCGCGCAGGTGGGCGTCCATCTCCCGCGCGAACGACGCCACCGCGTACAGCGGCGGCCCGCACGGCCCCGCCTCCACGAACGCGACCACCGCCTTCTCGTACGCCTCGTTCCGCTCGGTCCAGCTCGTGTGCAGGCCCGCCTCGCGCACGTGCTTCAGGAGGGCGTTCTGCAGCCGCTGGTCGTAGGGGAAGCCGAAGCCGACGGCCGTCTGCCAGGCCGCCCAGGCCAGCTGGGGGTCGGGCGCGCCGGTGCCGCCCACGCGCGAGGTCTGCTCGGTCACCTCGGCGAGGAGGCCGGCCCATCGGCCCGGACACTGCGTCAGGACCGAGATGCCCGCCCGCACGTCCGCGCTGCGCTTGGTGTCGTGCGTTGTCAGGACCGTGCCCGAGTAGGGCCAGTCGCGCTGCACGCGCGCGCAGTACGCGTGGAACTCCTCCACGGGCACGGCGGGGCGCTCGGGCGCGCCGCCCACCTCCGCCGCCGAGAGCAGCGGCGCGTGCCGGTAGAACGCCGTGTCCTCGACGGCCTTGGCACGCAGCGCGGACGCGGTCTGCGCGAACCGCACGCCGAACTCCCGCAGGGCTTCGGAGACCGCGACGGGCTCCCCGGGCTCCCCGGGCTCCGCGGGCTCCCCGGACGTTCCGGGGTTCTCGATGCGCCCCAGTGCCAAGTCCCGTACGACATCGACCGCCCCGGCCTCCTCGGGCACGCTGAAGGCCGCCCTGGCCTCTTCCGCGGCGCGCGCGGTGAGGACCGTTTCGGGGGCGTCGCCCCCGGCGGCGTACGGCCGGTAGACGGGCAGCCGCACGAGGAGCTCCCTGAGGGCGGTGCGCAGGGCCCACGGCGCGTGGTCGCGCAGTTCGGGGACGGCCGCGCAGATCGTGTCCGCCACACGGGTGAGGCGGTCCACCTCCGCGGCCAGCTCGCTCGTGACGACCTTGTACGCGGCCCGGCGCACCGTCGCGTCCCAGTCGCCGCCCCGGTCCGCGGGCGCCGCGGCGAACCTCCGGTACTGGCCGAGGAGTTCACCGGCGCCCGCCGGATCGGCGAGGACGCCGTCGATGTGGCGCAGCGCGTCGTAGCCGGTGGTACCGGCCACGGGCCAGGCGGCGGGCAGGTGCTCGCCGTCGGCGAGGATCTTCTCGACGACCGTCCAGCGCCCGCCGGTCGCCTCGTGCAGCCTCTGGAGGTACGCCCCGGGGTCCGCGAGGCCGTCGGGATGGTCGATCCGCAGGCCTTCGACGACGCCCTCGTGGAGCAGCTGCAGGATCTTCCCGTGCGTCGCCGCGAACACGTCCGGGTCCTCGACGCGCACCCCGATGAGATCCGAGATGGTGAAGAAGCGCCGGTAGTTGAGCTCGGTACGGGCCAGCCGCCACCACGACAGGCGGTACCACTGCGCGTCCAGGAGCTCCACGAGCGGCAGCCCCGCGGTGCCCTCCCGGAGCGGGAACGCATGGTCGTAGTAGTACAGGACGTCCCCCTCGACCCGCAGCTGCCCGAGCTCGTCCCCGAGCCTGCCGCCGAGGAAGGGAAGCAGGACGCGCCCGCCGCCCGCCTCCCAGTCGATGTCGAACCAGCGCGCGTACGGCGACCCGGGGCCCTCGCGCAGCACCTCCCACAGCGCGTGGTTGTGCCGTGGCACCGCCGCCATGTGGTTCGGCACGATGTCCACGACGAGACCGAGCCCGGACTGCCGGGCGGTGCGGGACAGGGACCGCAGCCCGTCCTCGCCGCCCAGCTCGTCCCGCACGCGCGCATGGTCCACGACGTCGTAGCCGTGCGTGGACCCGGGGACCGCCTCGAGCACCGGCGACAGGTGCAGATGGGAGACACCCAGCGAGGCCAGGTGGGGGACGGCCGCCTCGGCGGCCGCGAAGGGAAAGTCCGGCTGCAGCTGGAGCCGGTACGTGGCGGTGGGCGGCGGCGGTACCGCGGGCCCTGGGCGCTCCGGCGTCATGCGGGTCATGCGAACGTACGTACCCGCTCGGGAGGCTTTCGTGTCATCGGCTCATGCGTGTCGGGGCCGCCGCGTCGTTAGCGTCGGACGATGGCTGAGAACACACGGGACGCATACCGCAGAGTGCTCGGAATGACGGGGGCGGCGCTCCCCGTCGTCTCGTTCCTCGGCAGACTTCCCGTGGCCATGATCCAGTTCGGCAGTGTGCTGCTGGTGACCGAGACCAGTGGGTCGCTGGCCACCGGCGGGATCGTCGCCTGCGCGCTGGCGCTCGGCCAGGTGACCCTGGGCCCGTTCGTCGGGCGCCTCGCGGACCGGCGAGGCCAGCGCCCGGTGGTGCTCGTCTTCTCCCTCGTCAACGCCGTGGCCATCGCGGCGTACACGCTGGGCGCCCTCGCCGACCTGCCCACGCCGGGCCTCGTAGTCCTCGGCGTGCTGGCGGGCGCGACGATCCCGGGGATCGGCCCCCTGGCGAGGGCCCGCGTCGTCCCGCTGGTCCGCGCCAAGGGCGGTGACGACCGGCTCGCGGGCACCGTGCTGTCCCTGGAGAGCACCATGGACGAGCTGTCCTTCGTGCTCGGCCCCGCCCTGGTGGGTCTCGCGTCCGTCGCGGGCCATCCGGCGTACGCCTTCGGCGTCGCCTCGCTCCTGGTCGCCGTCTGCGGCACGGCCTTCGCACTGCACCCGACGGGACGCACCCCGAGGGCGGTCCCCGCGGATCCCGCACGCGCGCGTGGCGCACGCCCACGGCTGCCGCGCTCCGTCTACGTGGTGCGGGTGGGGCTCCTGTTCCTGGGTGTGCTGCTCGGCGCCTGCGGCGCGGGCATCACCGCGCTGACCGACGAGCTGGGCCGGCCGGGGCAGGCCGGTCTCGTGTACGCGGCGATGGGCGTCATGAGCGCGGTGGTCGGGCTCTCGATGGCCGCGCTGCCCGAGCGGTTCGGGCTGCTGGCGCGCTGGCGCGTGGCGACGGCGGCCGCGGCGCTCCTCTCACTGCCCCTGGTGTGGACCGACAGCCTGGTGGGGCTCTACGTAGTGGTCACCTTCTTCGGCGCGATCTACGCCCCGAACCTCATCACCGGCTTCGCGCTGACCGAGCGCGCCGTGCCGCCGCAGCGGCTCGCCGAGGGCATGACGTTCGCGGCGAGCGCCTTCGTCGGAGGCCAGGCGGTGACGCTCGCGGTGGCCGGGCGCCTCGCGGAGTCGCACGGCGCGGGGGCGGCGTTCGCCCTCGGCAGCGCGGCCGCGGCGGTCGCGTTCGTGATCGCACTGATCGCCCGCCACGACCCGCACCGCCACGCGCCGTCACCCCACTCTCAAGAGGCGCCCCTCACCGCCGTCACGCCGGACGCTGCAGCACCGTGAGGCTCCGGTCGGCCAGCGTGAGCCGGTCGCCTGCCCGCACCTTCGGTCCCGGCTCCGGCGGCACCCCGTCCTCGTGGGCCGTGTCGATCACGAGCTGCCACTGACGGCCGTGGTTGACCGGGACCACGAACTCGATGGGTTCCGGCGACGCGTTGAACATCAGCAGGAACGAGTCGTCGGAGATCCGCTCCCCGCGCTGTCCCGGCTCCGAGATGGCGTTGCCGTTGAGGAACACGCTGAGCGCCCGCGCCTGCGAGGCGGCCCAGTCGGGCTGCTCCATCTCGTCGCCCTCCGGGGTGAACCAGGCGATGTCGGACAGTTCGTCGTGCGTGCCCTGCACGGGGCGGCCGTGGAAGAACCGGCGCCTGCGGAAGACCGGGTGGTCGCGCCGGAGCATCGCCATCGTGCGGGTGAAGGCCAGGAGCGAGTTCTCGCCGTCCGGCCAGCGCACCCACGCCAGTTCGTTGTCCTGGCAGTACGCGTTGTTGTTGCCGCCCTGCGTGCGCGCGAACTCGTCGCCGTGGCTGAGCATCGGCACGCCCTGGGAGAGCATCAGCGTGGCGGTGAAGTTCCGCATCTGCCGCGCGCGCAGCTCCAGGACGTCCGGATCGTCCGTCTCTCCCTCGGCGCCGCAGTTCCAGGAGCGGTTGTGGCTCTCGCCGTCCTGGTTGTTCTCGCCGTTGGCCTCGTTGCGCTTCTCGTTGTACGAGACGAGGTCGTGCAGCGTGAAGCCGTCGTGGCAGGTGGTGAAGTTGATCGACGCCAGCGGGCGCCGCCCGTCGTCCTGGTAGAGGTCGGAGGAGCCGGTGAGCCGGGACGCGAACTCCGCGAGGGTGCGCTGCTCGCCGCGCCACAGATCGCGCACCGTGTCGCGGTACATGCCGTTCCACTCGGTCCACAGGGGCGGGAAGTTGCCCACCTGATAGCCGCCCTCGCCGACGTCCCAGGGCTCGGCGATCAGCTTCACCTGGCTGACCACCGGGTCCTGCTGCACGAGGTCGAAGAAGGACGACAGCCGGTCCACCTCGTGGAACTGGCGCGCCAGCGTCGCCGCGAGGTCGAAGCGGAACCCGTCCACGTGCATGTCCGTGACCCAGTGCCGCAGCGAATCCATGATCATCTGCAGGACGTGCGGCGAGCGCATCAGGAGCGAGTTGCCGGTGCCCGTGGTGTCCATGTAGTAGCGGGAGTCGTCGGTGAGGCGGTAGTAAGAGGCGTTGTCGAGGCCCTTGTAGGAGAGCGTCGGGCCCAGGTGGTTGCCCTCGGCGGTGTGGTTGTAGACGACGTCCAGGATCACCTCGATGTTCGCCTCGTGGAGCGCCTTCACGGCCTGCTTGAACTCCAGGACCTGCTCGCCGCGGTCGCCCCAGGACGCGTACGCGTTGTGCGGGGCGAAGAAGCCGATGGTGTTGTAGCCCCAGTAGTTGTTGAGGCCCATGTCCACCAGACGGTGGTCGTTCACGAACTGGTGGACCGGCATCAGCTCCAGGGCGGTGACGCCGAGGCCGGTGAGGTGCTCGATGATCGCGGGTTGCCCGAGCGCCGCGTACGAGCCGCGGAGCTCCTCCGGAAGGTCCGGGTGCAGCATCGTCAGGCCCTTCACATGGGCCTCGTAGAGCACCGTCTCGTGGTACGGGGTGCGCGGGGGCCGGTCGTCGCCCCAGTCGAAGTAGGGGTTGACCACGACCGACGTCATCATGTGCGGCGCCGAGTCCAAGTCGTTGCGCTCGTCGGGCTGGTCGAAGTGGTAGCCGTACACCTCCTCGCCCCAGTCGATGCGCCCGCTCACCGCGCGTGCGTACGGATCGAGCAGCAGCTTGGCCGAGTTGCAGCGGTGCCCCTGCTCCGGTGCGTAGGGGCCGTGCACCCGGAAGCCGTAGCGCTGGCCCGGCATGATGCCGGGCAGATACGCGTGCCGCACGAACGCGTCGGACTCGCGCAGCTCGACGGCCGTCTCCGAGCCGTCGTCGTGCAGCAGACACAGCTCCACTCGCTCTGCGGCCTCGGAGAAGACCGCGAAATTCGTGCCCGCTCCGTCGTACGTGGCACCTAAGGGATACGCCTGCCCAGGCCAGACCTGCATGTATACGACTCTTCCACTCACGCCCCCTCAACTCGGGGCCACTTCGGCCAGAGTGTGCCCGAAAGTGGGGCAACCACCCAGGAGTTGTACCCGTCTAACCGTCTGACCACATACTCGGCATGCCCATGAATGGGGCGCCAGGGGAGTAGGGGGAGTAGTGCGAGAGATAGTCAGACGCCACCTGGGGAAGGTGGTGGCGGGCGCGGCGGTCGCGGCGACCGCGACCGCCGTGCTGGTGGGCGTCAACCTGCCGGGGTCGGAGGCTGGTGGGTCGGGGGACCGCCAGGCCAACGCGGCCGCGGCGAAGCAGGACGCCGTCGCGAAGGACGGCGTCGTGGAAGCGGCGCCCGAGGAGGGCGCGAAGGGAGTCGGCAGCGACCCGCTGACCGACGAGGAGATCGAGCGGGCCGAGAAGGCCTCGGTGTCGGGCCAGATGCGGTCCAGCGCCCGGGACGTCGAGGGGGACCGCGGACCGCAGCTGCTGTCCACGAACCTCAGCGAGCCGGAGCCGAGCGACAGCGGTGCCGCACCCCAGCGCAGCGCCGAAGTCGTCTACTACGACTACAAGAAGGACGCCGTCATCACCAAGACGGTCAATCTGGAGACCGGCAAGGTCGACGACACGGTCACCACGATGAACGTACAGCCGCCGCCGAGCCAGGAAGAGCTCGCCGAGGGCGCCCGGCTGCTGATCGCCGACCCGCTCGGCAAGGGCCTGAAGAAGGACTTCAAGCACGCCACGGGCAAGGCGCTGGCCGGTCCCGACCAGCTGCAGCTGAGCGGCATGGTCTTCCGCAAGGAGACCGTGAAGCGTGTGCCGTCCAGCCTCGACGCGTGCGGCAAGCACCGGTGCCTCCAGGTCGTCACCAAGGTCAAGAACGGCCCGTGGATCGACACCAGGGCCCTCGTCGTCGACCTGAGCACCCGCACCGTGGGCCGCCTCGGCTGACCCCGGCCGCCCGCGCACGACACCACACGCCAACTTCTCCTCGTCCGAGGGAGTTCACTCAGCAATGCACGTCAACAGACTTTCGCGCGCCCGCAAACGGGTCACCCTGGCCCTTGCGGTCTCCGCGCTCCTCGGCGGCGCCGTCGGCGTCGCCGCACCCGCATCGGCGGCCCCGCAGGCACCGCCGGCCGCACCCACGGCCGCGGCCGACTGCAGCGACGCCTACAAGATCGAGCAGACCGTCGACGGCGGCACGACCTGGCGCATGTGCTGGCACTACAACACGCTCTCCGGTCTGATCCTTGACAAGATCAGCTACCAGCCGAAGGGCGAGCCGAAGCCGATCCCGGTCCTCACCAGCGCCCGGCTCGCCCAGGTGCACGTGCCCTACGACGACGGCCAGGCCGAGTACGACGACGTCACAGGAACCGACTTCGGCCAGGCCCTGCAGAACCTCAACCCCGGCGAGTGCCCCGGCGGCACCATCAAGACCGTCAAGGTCCCGCACCGGGGCAACGTGAAGGGCCTGTGCGCCACCACGCGCGCGCGTGGGCACGCGTACCGCCTCAACGACGACCAGAGCACCGGCGGCACCGGCAAGGTCTACACCGGCCAGGGCAAGGACCTGCTGGTGTACACGGTGAACAAGGCCTCCTGGTACGAGTACATCACCGAGTGGCGCTTCTCCTCGGACGGCACCATCACCTCCAACGTCGGCGCCACCGGCAGCCTCTCGCCGTACGACTACGACGGCGGCGACAGCCGCGGCTGGCCGATCGGCAAGGGCGACCAGGCCAAGGCCGAGAGCCACGCCCACAACGTCTTCTGGCGGCTCAACTTCGGCCTGGACGGCTCCCCGAAGGCCAAGGTCGAGCAGTACGACTCCAAGGTCACCCCGCCCACCGGCGACGGCAGCCCCACCACGAAGACCACCCGCACCAAGGTCACCAAGGAGCTGGCGGGCGACCGCAAGGACATGCGCTGGTGGCGCGTGGTCAGCAACACCGGCAAGAACAAGGACGGCCACCCGCGCTCGTACGAGATCGTGCCCGGCCCCAGCACCAAGCACGCGGGCCGCGAGTTCACCAAGCACGACGTGTACTTCACCCAGTACAAGAAGTGCGAGCAGTACGCGAGCAACAACCCGGGCTGCCCGGGCGGCACGCCGGACAGCGTCGACAAGTGGGTGAACGGCCAGGCCATGGACCACCCGGTCACCTGGGTGCACGTCGGCTTCCACCACATCGCGCGCGACGAGGACCAGCAGCCGATGCCGGTCCACTGGCAGGGCTTCTCACTGGCCGCGCGTGACGTCACCGCTATGAGCCCGCTCACTCCGCAGGACCTCGCCGACCAGAACGGCCAGCCTCCGCTGGGTCGTTGAGAAACCACCCTGCCCATCGGGCTGCACCGCCCGCCGCTCCCGGAGTACCCTTCCTTGATCGTTGACCGGGGGAGTGTTCGCGGGAGCGGAAGGCGGTGCGCGGGTGAGCTCGGGCGGGCGGGAGCTGCCCCCTGGTGACGAGGGTCACGAGGGGAGCTCCGCGGACGTACCCCCTGGAGCGGTGTCCCTGGCCCGGCCGATGGAGATGGGATCTCAGATCGGACCGGAACTGGACTGGGACGCCGACGCCTGGCGCGAGGTCCGTACGCGCGCTCAGCGCGCGGGGCGGGCCTACATCTGGCTGAATCTGGTGGAGCAGCGGCTGCGCGCGGTCGTGGCCGCTGTTCTGCGTCCCGTCTACGAACCCGTCCACGCCGACGACTGGGTCGTCGCCGCGGCGGGCCCGGCCGGGCAGGAGTGGGTGCAGCGCGCCGTCGCCGTGCGCGAGGTGAGCCGACGCAAGGGCTATCTGCTCGACCCCGCCGACGACAACGTTCTCAGCTTCCTCACGCTGCCGCAGCTGCGCGAGCTGATGGTGCAGCACTGGCCGTGCTTCGAGCCGTACTTCGACGACCGGCGCGACGTCGAGCTGGCCCTCGACGAGCTGGAGGTCACGCGGAACGTCGTGTCCCGCAACCGCGCCCTGTCCGAGACGGTCCTCGCCCAGGCCGAGCGCGCATCGGCCCGGCTCCTGGACATACTCGGCTCGGGCACCGACACGCCCTCCGCGCGTCGGCTGCCCGTCGACGCCGTCGAGGACCTGGTCGGTGACCGGTACGCGGACGTGGTGGCCGTGCACCCGGACCGGGTGCGGCTCCTGCGGCAGTTTCCCGCCGAGGACATCTTCGGCGGCGCCCGTCGCCTGGACGCGATCGGGATAGGCCTCAACCTCCTCGTGCAGAACTTCTCCGGACGCCGTCTGGTCCGGCTCGCCGAGTCCGGCTGCCGGGTGCGGCTGCTCTTCCTCAACCCGGCGAGCAGTGCGGTCAAGCGCCGGGAGCGTGAACTGGGCATAAAAAAGGGTGAGTTGAGCCGCTCCGTCGAGATGAACATCCTGCACTCGCGCCGGGTCAGGGCGCGGCTGCGGGACCCCGGCGCCTTCGAGATCCAGGTCTTCGACGAGACCCCGCGCTTCACCGCCTACCTGGTCGACGGGGACGGCGCGGACGGCATCGGCGTCGTCCAGTCGTATCTGCGCAGGACCCGCGGGATGGAGGCGCCGGTCCTGGTGCTGCGGGGCGGGAGCCGGGTGGTCAAGTCGGGTGATCCGGGTGAGGGCGGTCTTTTCGCGACATACCGCGAGGAGTTCGAGGTGGCCTGGGCGGACTCGCGTCCCGTGTCGTGACCGCGTGGACGGATGAAGTGGAATCCGCCCCTCGGATTGTCAGTGGCGCATGGGATCGTGGTGGTCACTGGGGGGAAAGCACCACGAAGAAGGGGGCGGCCATGGGCTGGCACCGGGAGCTGCTGATCGGTTTCGACCTGGAGACGACAGGGACGGATCCGGGCGAGGCGCGCATCGTCACCGGCGCGGTGATCGAGGTCAAGGACGGGGAGACGCTGGGGCGCCGCACCTGGCTCGCGGATCCGGGAGTTCCGATCCCGGCCGAAGCGGTCGCCGTGCATGGCATCACGAACGAACGGGCGGCGGCCGAGGGCAGCCCCGCCGCCGACGTGGCGGACGCCCTCGCCGACGTCCTCACGTCGTACTGGCAGTCGGGCGTCCCCGTGGTGGCGTACAACGCGGTCTTCGACCTGAGCCTGCTCTCCGCCGAGCTCCGCAGGCACGGCCTGCGGTCCCTGCGCGACCGGCTCGGCGGCATCGACCCCGGCCCGGTCATCGACCCGTACACGATCGACCGCTCCATCGACCGCTACCGCAAGGGCAAGCGCAACCTGGAAGCGGTCTGCAAGGAGTACGGGGTGCTCCTGGAGTCCGCCCACGACGCGGCGGCCGACGCCCAGGCGGCCGCCCGCCTCGCCTGCGCGATAGCCGACCGCCATCCGAAGGTCGCGGCCCTCGGCCCGGCGGACCTGCACCGCAGCCAGATCGGCTGGTATGCGGAGTGGGCCGCGGACTTCCAGAACTTCCTGCGGAAGAAGGGGAAGGCGGACGCCGTGGTGGACGGGGTGTGGCCGCTCCGAGAAGCGGACTGACCGCTCAGAAGGGGTACCAACGGACTTCGGCGTCCCCGTCCCGCAGGGACGCCACCCGCCGACGGAACTCGGCGAGCGCCTTCGGGTTGGCGGGCGCGTGCTGCGCGACCCATGCGCAGCTGGCCGTCTCCCGGGCGCCCCGCAGCACGGCGCACCCCTCCCACTCCCGCACGTCCCAGCCGTACGCGGCCACGAACCCGTCGTACGCCTCCGGCGCGAGCCCGTACCGATCGCGGGAGAGCGCCATGACGACCAGGTCGTGCTCCCGCAGGTCGAAGGAGAAGGTCTCCAGGTCCACGAGCACGGGCCCGTCTGGGCCGACCAGGACGTTGCGGGGCAGCGCGTCCCCGTGGATGGGCCCCGGCGCGAGGCGGGGCGTCAGTGCCGCGGCGGCCGCCGCGAACCCGTCCCTGCGCTCCCGCAGATAGTCCGCGTCGGCCGGATCGACCGCGTCGCCCGCGAGCCACAGCCACCGCTCCACGCCGCCGAGCAGTTCCCGGCGGGGGAGGTCGAAGGAGGGGGAGTCCAGTGTGTGCACCCGACGGATCAGCGCCGCGAGGTCGCGCGGCTCGGCGGGGCGCACCGCCTCCGGCAGCCGGTGCCAGAGCGTCACCGGATGACCGTCCACCAGCCGGGCCTCGGGCTCGGCGGCCCGCACGGCGGGGATGCCCGCCTCCTCGAGCCACCGGGCGACGGCCGTCTCGCGCCGCGCCCTGGCGAGGAGCTCGGGGGCGGCGCGGCCGACCTTGACGACCAGCTCGTCGACGGCGAACACCGCGTTCTCGCCGAGGGCGAGCAGCCGGGCCCCGCCCGCCGGAACCGGCAGATCCGCCGCGTCCAGTACGTCCCGTGCCCGCGCCTCGTCCATCCCGTGCCTCCCGCACCCGTTGCCCCGTTCGCCCGACAGTCTCGCATTCGCACAGGCCAACCGGCTTGCGAGGGCGCGCAGCTGCTTGACGTATCAAGATCACATCAGCACGATGACGGAGGCCGCCGGGGCGGCCGGATCCGCACGAGCCGCCCGAAGGAGCCGATCCCGTGACATTGGCGACCGCAACGAAGCGGTCAGCGAGAGGCACGCCGGGACGCGGAGCCGCGGATCACGGCGCGTGGTTCCTCGTGCTGCCCGCCCTCATCCCGATCCTGGTCCTCAGCGTCGGCCCGCTCCTCTACGGCATCGCGCTGGCCTTCACCGACTCCCAGGCGGGCCGCACCGAACCCACCCAGTGGATCGGCGCCCTGAACTTCCAGGACCTGCTGCACGACACGCTGTTCTGGGACTCGTTCCGGATCGGCCTGCTGTGGGCGTTCGGCGTCACCGTGCCGCAGTTCTTCCTCGCGCTCGGCCTCGCCCTGCTGCTCAACCAGCCGCTGCGGATGCGCTGGCTGGCGCGGGCGCTGGCGATCATCCCGTGGGCGATGCCCGAGGTGGTCGTCGGCATCATGTGGCGGCTCGTCTACCACCCGGACGCGGGCGTGCTCAACGAAACGCTCTCCAATCTCGGCCTGGGGGAGGGCAAGGACTGGCTGACGGGGACGGCCACCGCGCTCTTCGCCGTCATCGTCGTCGGCATCTGGGCGGGCATGCCGCAGACCACCGTCGCGCTGCTCGCCGGGCTGCAGAACACCCCGCGCGAGCTGCACGAGGCCGCCACGATGGACGGCGCGGGCGCCTGGCGCCGCTTCCGCACGGTCACCTGGCCGGCGATCAAACCGATCGCCCTCGCCATCACGGCGCTGAACTTCATCTGGAACTTCAACTCGTTCGCCCTGGTCTACGTCCTCACGCAGGGCGGGCCCGGCGGCCGCACCCGGCTGCCCATGCTCTTCGCCTACGAAGAAGCGTTCCGCTACGGCCAGTTCGGCTACGCCGCGGCCATGGGCTGTGTGATGGTCGCGGTGATCTCCGTGATCCTCGCCGTCTACCTCGTCGGCCGCCTGAAGGGAGACGACGAGGCATGATGCGTACGAAGAAGTCGGCACGCGCCGCGCAGTACCTGGCCCTCGCCGCCTACCTGGTCTTCCTCGCCTTCCCGTTCCTCTGGCTGATCTCCACGGCCTTCAAGCCCGCACGGGAACTGGGCAGCCTGCACCCCACCTGGATCCCCGAGGACCCGACGCTCGACAACTTCCGGCAGGCCTTCGACGAGCAGCCGCTCCTGCGGGCCGCGGGCAACTCCCTGGTCGCGGCGCTCAGCGCCGCCCTGATCGCGGTCGTCATCGCGACACCGATGGCGTACGTCATGGCCAGGCACCGCAACCGCGTCGCGAAGGCGGCCACCGGCTGGGTGGTGATCAGCCAGGCGTTCCCGTTCGTCCTGATCATCATCCCGCTCTTCCTGATCCTGAAGAACCTGCACCTGATCAACTCGCTCGTCGGTCTGATCATGGTGTACGTGGTGTGGTCGCTGCCGTTCGCGCTGTGGATGCTCGTCGGATACGTGAGGGCGGTCCCCACGGAGCTGGAGGAGGCCGCCGCGGTGGACGGCGCGAGCAAGGTGCGCACCTTCGTCTCGGTCGTCGCGCCGCTGCTCGCGCCCGGCGTCGTGGCCACCGCGATGTTCGCCTTCATCACCGCATGGAACGAGTTCTTCTTCGCGCTCGTCCTGCTCAAGACCCCGGAGAAGCAGACGTTGCCGGTCATCCTCAACCGCTTCATCGGCACGGAGGGCGTCGCCGACCTCGGCCCGCTCGCGGCGGCCGCGTTCCTCGCGACCATCCCCTCGCTCGTCATCTTCGCGATCATCCAGAAGCGGATCACGGGCGGCATGCTGGCGGGGGCGGTGAAGGCCTGATGCGCACGGCACCCCGGCTGTTCTCCGCCGTCGCCGCCCTCACGCTGCTGCTCGCCGGATGCAGCGGCGACTCCGGTGAGGACGACGGGAAGATCACCCTCCAGTTCCAGTCCCTGGCCTGGCAGAAGGAGTCCGTCGACGCCAACAAGGCGCTCGTCGAGGAGTGGAACGCCACCCACCCCGATGTCCGGGTCGAATACGTCCAGGGCAGTTGGGACAGCGTCCACGACCAGCTGCTCACCTCCTTCGAGGGCGGCGAGGCGCCGGACATCATCCACGACGCGTCGGACGACCTCGCCGACTTCGCGTACGGCGGCTATCTCGCGGACATCGGCGACCTCCTGCCCGAGCGCCTCAAGTCCGACATCCCGAAGCGGAGCTGGGAGACGGCGACCTTCGACGGGAAGGTCTACGGCGTGCCGTTCCTCCAGGAGCCGCGCGTCCTGATCGCCAACGCCAAGTGGCTGAAGGAGTCGGGGGTGCGCGTCCCCACACCCGGGAAGCCGTGGAGCTGGCCGGAGTTCCGGAAGGTCGCCAAGGAGCTCGGTGACGGCGGCGACGGCAAGTACGGCGTCGCCTGGCCGCTGAAGGAGCCGGTCTCCGCCACGCTCAACCTCTCCCTGTCGACCGGTGGAAAGATGTTCCACCGCGGCGCGGACGGCAAGGTCGACGTCCGCTTCGACGCGGCCGACGAGATCATGCCCCGCACGGTCCACGACCAGGTCAACATCGACAAGAGCGCATCCGGCACGACCCTCGGCATGGGCGGGTCCGACACCCTGCCCGGCTTCTTCGGCGGCAAGTACGCGATGGTCCCGCTCGGCTTCTCCTACCGCCAGCAGATCGTCCAGCAGGCGCCCAAGGGCTTCGACTGGCAGGTGCTGCCCGCCCCGGCCGGTGCGGAGGGACTCGCGCAGGGCGTCAGCCCGCAGACCCTCTCCGTCGCCGAGGACAGCGCCCACAAGAAGGAGGCGGCCGAGTTCATCGACTTCTTCCTGCGGCCGAAGAACATGGTGAAGCTCGCGCGCGGCGACTGGATGCTGCCGACCGGTGAGGAGGCACTGAAGGACCCCGCCCTGCGCACGGAGAAGGACGGCTGGTCCACGGGCACCGCCCTCTCCGAGCACCTGCGCCCGGCGCCCGCCCAGTCCGTGCGGGGCTATCCGGAGTGGAAGGACAAGGTCGCCACCCCGGCGCTCCAGGAGTACTACAGCGGGGCGATCGACCTCGACGAGCTGCGGAAGCGGCTGGTGAAGGACGGGAATCTGGTGCTCGCCAGGTACCAGCGGTAGGGCGCCAGGGCGCTGGGGCTTCAGGGCGCTGGGGCTTCAGGGCTATGGGGCTATAGCGCTTTGGGACTTTGGGGCTTCAAGGTCTCGTGCCGGACCGGCCCGCCCGTACGAGCCCCGATTCGTACGCCGCGATGACCGCCTGCGCGCGGTCACGGACGCCCAGCTTGGCGAAGATGCCGGTGGCGTGGTTCTTCACGGTCTGCACGCCGATCGCCATCTGCCGCGCGATCTCGGTGTTGTCGAGGCCCGCGGCGATCAGACGCAGCACCTCCACCTCGCGCGGGGTGAGCCCGGACAGGTCCGCGCCCGGCGGGTGCGGCACCGGGGCCGGGGCCACGAACGTGGCGAGCAGCCGGGTCAGCAGTCGCGGGGCGACGACGGCCTCCCCGCGGTGGACGGTGCGCAGCGCGGCCACCAGCTCCTCGGGGGAGACGTCCTTGGGCAGGAACCCCGCGGCCCCGGCCCGCAGGGCGCCGACCACGTGCTCGTCCATGTCGAAGGTGCTGAGCGCGAGGACCCGGCACCGGGGCAGCTCGGCGGCCAGGCGCTCGGTGGCCTGCACGCCGTCGAGCACCGGCATGCGGATGTCCATCAGGACGACGTCGGGGCGCAGTTCGTGGGCGGCCGCGACGGCCTGCTCGCCGTCGTCCACCTCGCCGATGACCTCGATGGCGGGGTCCGAGCGCAGGATCAGGGACAGGCCGCGGCGCACGAGCGGCTGGTCGTCCGCGATGAGCACGGTGATCCGGCCGGGGTCGCCGCCCTGTCCGGAAGCGGGCGCGGGCTCGGACGCGTCGGGGGAGGTCGTCATCGGGCCGTCCTGTCCGTCTCGGAGGTGTCCGTCTCAAAGGTGTCGGCCTCGGAGGTGTCGGCCTCGTACGTGCCGACGGGCAGCGGCACGCTCGCGGTCACCGCGAACCCGCCCTCCGCGCGGCTGCCGACGTGCAGGGAGCCGTCGTGCAGGGCGATCCGTTCCCGCATGCCCAGCAGACCGTATCCGCCGCCCGCCGCATGGATGCCGCCGCCCCCGCCGCTGCCACCGGGCGTCTTGCCGTCGCCGACGCCGTCGTCGGTCACCTCGACGGAGACCCGGTCGGGGAGGTAGGCGAGCCGCACCGTGGCGTGGGCGGGGCCCGCGTGCTTGCGGGCGTTGGTCAACGCTTCCTGGACGATGCGGTAGAGCGTGAGACCGATGGTCATCGGCAGCGGCCGGGGCCGCCCGGTGACGTGGAGCTCGGCCGGCAGACCCGCGGCGGTCGAGTCGGCGACGAGCCGCTCGATGCCGTCCACCCCCGGCTGCGGTTCCGACGGCGTCTCCTCCGGGCCCTCGGCGCTGCGCAGGACACCGAGGAGCTGCCGCATCTCGTGCAGGGCCGTGCGGCCCGAATCCTCCAGGGTCACCAGCGCCTCGCGGGCCGTGTCGGGATCGCGGTCCATGGTCGACCTGGCTCCGCCGGACATCAGGTACATCGTGGTGATGTGGTGGGCCACGATGTCGTGGAGCTCCCGCGCGATGCGGCGCCGTTCCTCGGTCACCGCGCGGTCGGCGAGGAGCTTGCGGTTGATGTCCAGCTGGCTCTTCCACTGCCGCACGGCCAGGCCCACCGCGGCGATGAGGCAGGGCGTGACCAGCACATCGGTGATGCCCATGCCGAGGAACGGCACGTCGTTGTGCAGGTACCGCGCGATCTGCACGGGCGCGGTGGCGACGGCACCCAGCGCCACGGCGCGCCGGTCGCAGTACCTGGCGACGGTGTAGAGCGCCACCGCGACGGCGCCGCCGTAGCTGTTCGACATCGGCGTGCCCGGGTCCACGGCGAGGCCCAGGTTCACGGCCAACTGCACGACGAGGACCGCGCCGAGCACCGCCAGGGGGTGACGGCGCCGGAAGAGGAGCGGCGGCAGGGCGAGGCAGACCAGCAGGATGCCCGGCGCGGTGATGCGTGCGCCCGGCCCCTCCGGGCCGGGGACGAGATAGGCCAGTACGTCGAGCGTCACCGCGACGACGGCGACCACCGCGCCGGCCGGTGTCGGCCGTGCCTTTCCCGCGGGCGGTACCGGTGGGAAGAAGTCGCGTCCCATCCGGGCGCCTCCACTGTGAGCTGAAGTGAACTGATCTTTCCGCACCATTACATCCCGTTCCGCCGGGCGGTGAATCGGCGCGGGGTCGGTTCTTGCGCCCAGTACTGGAGTACTGGGCGCGGCGGAGCGCCGGACCCGGGTCCCGGGGGCATCCCCTTCCGGCGGCCGACGTGCTCAAGGGGCCCCGCGTGATGACCTTTTGGCATGATCCGCAAGCTGACCTCTTTCTCCACCCGACATCGATGGCTGACGGTCGTCGTATGGACCGTTCTCGGAGCGGCGCTCTCGTTCGTGGGGAACTCGATGATGTACGACGTCACCGACTCCCGGGCCGGGGACTTCCTGCCCAAGAAGTACGACTCGGCCGTGGCGCTGCGTATCGCCGAGGAGGATTTCGGGACCGAGCCCGATCCCAACGCGCTGACCGTGCTCGTCGCCAGGGACGACGGCGGGAAGCTCACCCCGGCCGATCAGCGGCGGATCGCGGGGACCGCGGCCGACCTGGGCCGGGAGAGGGTCGTCGCGCCGAAGCCCGAGCCGCTGATGAAGGACCACTCCCAGACCCCGCGGGTGTCGCCGGGGGCCGTGGCCCCGGACCGGAGTTTCCGGCTCCTCACGGTGTCGCTCGACGGAAATCCGAACGACCCCGGCCTGCAGGACGTCTACAAGGAATTCCGCGACCACGCGAAGGACGCATTCGCGGACGCGGATCTGCGCGTCGGATTCACCGGCGGAATCGCCTCCACGGTGGACGACGCGGACGCCGAGGAAAGCACGGCGAAAGTCGTCTCCATTCTGACGATGGGCCTCATCGTTCTCCTGAACGTGCTGGTGTTCCGCAGCCTGGCGGCCGCGCTCGTGCCCCTGATCGCGGTGGCCCTGATCGGCGGCGTCGCCTCGGGAGCCGTGGTCGGTGCGGCCAAGCTCTTCGACATCGGCCTCGACCCTTCGACCCCCTCGCTGATCGGTGTCGTACTTCTCGGAATCGGCATCGACTATTTCCTCTTCCTGATGTTCCGGTTCCGGGAGCAGCTGCGGAACCGTCCGGAGCAGAACGCCCGGACCGCGGCGGCCGAGACGACCGGGCGGGTGGGGCGTGCGATCACCTCCGCTGCCCTGACGATCGTGGCGGCCTTCGCGACGCTGGGCCTCGCGAGCTTCGGCCAGTTCCGGGTCCTCGGCCCCGCCATCGCGATCTCCGTACTCGTGATGCTCCTCGCGAGCCTCACCCTCATGCCCGCCCTCCTGGCCCTGCTCGGCCGTGGCATGTTCTGGCCCGCACGCGCCTGGAAGAAGGAGCGCACCGGTGGGATCGCCGCCCGGCTGGGGCACGCCGTGAGCAGCCGCCCGCTGCGGTGCGCCCTCGGCAGCCTGGTGCTGCTCGGCGCGCTCGGCGCGGGCGCGGTCGGCATCAAGATGAGCTACGACCAGCAGGGTCTGCACGAGACCGCCGCCTCCAGGACCGCCGATCAGATCTCCCGCAGCCTCCCCGCGGGAGTCTCCGACCCGCACAGCGTCTACGTACGGAGCACCGACGGCGCTGCCATCGAGGCGAGTTCGCTCACCGGCATGACCCGCTCGCTCGCCAAGGCGGAGGGCGTCGGCGAGGTGGGTAAGCCGGTGCTCAACAAGGACCGCACGGCCGCGCGGGTCGACCTGTTCCTGAGCGTCGAGTCCGATACGCAGCAGGCCCGCGACCTCGTCTCGGGTCCCGTCAGGGAGACGGCGGCGCGCACCGCGCCGAAGGGCACCGACGCGTACGTCACGGGGACGGCCGCCGTCTTCGCCGACATCTCGACGGCCGTGGAGAAGGACCTGCGCCTGGTGTTCCCGGTCGCCGCCCTGCTGATCGCGGTGATCCTCTTCCTGCTGCTGCGCTCCCTGCTCGCGCCGGTCGTGCTGATGATCGCCGTGGGCCTCGGGTTCGTGGCCACCCTCGGCGCGAGCACGCTGCTCTTCCAGCACGGACTCGACCGGCCCGGGGTGTCGTTCACCCTGCCCCTGGTGCTGTTCCTCTTCGTCGTCGCCCTTGGCACCGACTACAACATCCTGATCACCGACCGGATCAGGGAGGAGATGGAGAAGCCGGTCACGGCGCGTACCGCGGTGGCCGAGGCGGTGCGGCACACCGCGCCCGCCATCGCCACGGCCGGCATCGTGCTCGCCGGATCCTTCGCCAGCCTCGCCGCGAGCCCCGCCACCCAGGAGATCGGCTTCGCCACGGGCCTCGGCATCCTCCTCTCCTCGATCGTGCTCTCCCTCGTCCTGGTGCCCGCACTGGCGGCGGTCCTCGGCCGTGGTCTGTGGTGGCCCCGCCGGTCGGCCCGGACACCGGGCCACCACCACACACCGGACGGCCCGCCGCCCGTTCCCGAGCAGTGGCACCACCATCCGTACGCGGCCGACCCGGCGCACTACGACGCCGACCAGCGGCAGGCCGGGTGGCGTGCGTGAGGTCAGGAGCCGAAACGCGCGTGCAGCAGGGCGTGTTCGGGGCTGCCCGCCGGGGCGGTCATCACCACCAGCTCGATCCGCTCGGGCCCCGGCAGCAGATAGCCGGTGTACGCGAGGGTCAGCGGGCCCGCCTCCGGGTGGTTCAGCCGCTTGTGGCCGGTGTTCGGCCCGCGCACCTCGTGCTCGTTCCACGCATCGGTGAACAACTCACCTCCGGAAGCGGCGAGTTCGGCGAGGAGCGGCTCCTCGCCCGTACGTCCGGAGAGGGCGTTGCGGAGGCGGTGGACGTTGCCGCGCGCCACCGCCTCCCAGTCCGCGTACAGCTCCTTCGCCCGCGGGTCGCAGAGGGCGAACCACGCGAGGTTGCGGCGGTGCGGCGGCAGGGCGCCGAAGTCCGTCACGAGCCAGGCCGCGGCGGCGTTCCAGGCGAGCACGGAGCGCATGGGGTCGACCAGGTAGGCGGGCCACACCGTGAGCGCCCGCAGCAGGTCGAGCGCCGCCTGCGGGGCCTCGGGCGGCGTGGACGGCACGGGCGGCACGGGCCTCGCCGTGATCCGGTGCAGATGGCCGCGGCCGTCCGCGTCCAGGCGCAGGGCGGTGGCGAGCGCGGCGACCTCGGCCCGCCGCAGCCCCGTGAGCCGCCGTCCCGCGGTCCTCGGCAGCCCGACGCACTCGGGGGTGAGCCGCGCACGCCGCGTCCGCAGGAACCGTGCCAGCTCGGTGGGTACGTCGACGGCGGGCGCGGCCGTCGTCCGAAGTGCGGTCATGGGGCCAGTGTCCGTGCGGATGACCGGCCGGGGCCAGCCCCAGGGGTGGCCCCGGCAGGGCCACCCCCACCGGGGAGCGCCCTCACCGGTACCTGGTGGCCGGGCGCGACCCCGCGAAGGCTGCCCCTCATGAGCACTCCCGCCCCCCGCACTCCGCGGCCCACGAACTCGCAGGACACCACGGCGGAGGCGATCGGGCC
>NZ_LIPN01000166.1 GCF_001418325.1 Streptomyces atriruber
GTACCCCAGCGCCGCCCCCGTCCCCAGCACCGCGCACGTGCCCCACAGCCACTCCGCCCCGAACCGGTCGATCATGAAGCCGGACATCAGCGGGGCGACCAGCGCGGCCACGGACCAGGACATCGTGTACATGCCCTGGTAGCGCCCGCGCCCGTGGACGGGGGAGAGGCGCACGACCAGGCCCGTCTGGGTCGGCGCGTTGACGATCTCGGCGAGCGTCCACACGCACACCGTCAGCGCGAAGATCCCGAGCGACCCGGCGAACGCGGTGAGCCCGAAGCCGTATCCGGCGACGACCGAGGAGATCACGAGCAGCCGCCGCGGGTCGCGGTGCTCGATGAAACGGGTCACGGGGATCTGCATGACCACGATGAGCACGCCGTTCACGGCGATCGCGAGACCGTAGTCCGCGGGCGTGAACCCCGCCTCGCCCATCGCGACCGGCAGCCCCACGGACCCCTGCATGAAGATGAGCGCGACGACGAACGACAGCCCGACGACACCCATGAACCGGCCGTCCCGCAGCACGGTCCCGAGGCCCACCACCGGCTCCGCGGCCTTCNNGGCCTCGATGAGGAACCCGGCGCGGTAGCTGTACGAGGCGATGAAGCCGGCGCCCGCCGACGAGATGGCGAACCCGAGGTTGATCGCCCAGTAGTTGAGCGAGAAGGCGCGCACCCGGTCCTCGGGCCGGACGATGTCCGCCATCATCGCCTGCACGGCGGGCCGGGACGCGTTGCTCGCCATGCCCACCACGAGGGCGACGCCCGCGATCGCGACGGGGTGCTCCATGAAGCCGAGGACCGCCACCGACACGGCCGTCGAGGCCTGCGCGATCAGCAGCGTCGGCCGCCGCCCGAGCCGGTCGGTCATCACGCCCGCACCGAGCGACGAGACGACACCACCGAGCCCGTGCAGCGCGGCCACCAGGCCCGCGTACGAGGCCGAGTAGCCCCGCTCCAGCGTCAGGTACAGCGCCATGAAGGTGGCGACGAAGGCCCCGAGCCGGTTGACCAGGGTGCTCGTCCACAGCCACCAGAAGGCGCGGGGCAGACCGGAGACGCTCTCGCTCACAGCGCGTCTCATGGCGGTGTACGGCATGGAAGTCCCCCGGGATGTGTGCGTGGTCCCAGGAGTCAGTGACCCTGGGTGTAAGTGGCTCGTGCGGCAGGCACAAATTACGAGCCCCGGCTCCGGGACCGCCACTCAATTGACGACGACCGTCAACTGTCCGCCCCTTGTCCGCGCGCGCGGGGCGCCCTGAGGTTCGATTACGCTCAGAGGCATGGCCGACGCACCGTACAAGCTGATCCTCCTCCGCCACGGCGAGAGCGAATGGAACGCGAAGAACCTGTTCACCGGCTGGGTGGACGTCAACCTCAACGAGAAGGGCGAGAAGGAGGCGGTCCGCGGCGGTGAGCTGCTCAAGGACGCCGGCCTGCTCCCCGACGTGGTCCACACGTCGCTCCAGAAGCGCGCGATCCGCACCGCGCAGCTCGCCCTGGAGTCCGCCGACCGCCACTGGATCCCGGTCCACCGCTCCTGGCGCCTGAACGAGCGCCACTACGGCGCCCTCCAGGGCAAGGACAAGGCCCAGACGCTCGCCGAGTTCGGCGAGGAGCAGTTCATGCTGTGGCGCCGCTCGTACGACACCCCGCCGCCGGCGCTCGACCGCGACGCGGAGTACTCCCAGTTCTCCGACCCGCGCTACGCCACGCTCCCCCCGGAGCTGCGCCCCCGGACGGAGTGCCTGAAGGACGTCGTCGTCCGCATGCTCCCGTACTGGTTCGACGGCATCGTCCCCGACCTCCTGACCGGCAGGACGGTCCTGGTCGCGGCCCACGGCAACTCGCTCCGCGCCCTGGTCAAGCACCTCGACGGCATCTCCGACGAGGACATCGCGGGCCTGAACATCCCCACGGGCATCCCGCTCTCGTACGAGCTGGACGCCGACCTCAAGCCCCTGAACCCGGGCGGCACCTACCTCGACCCGGAGGCCGCGAAGGCGGCGATCGAGGCGGTCAAGAACCAGGGCAAGAAGAAGTAAGCCCCTGATCATGCCTCCCACCTGCGCGGACAGCGCGGATGGGAGGCATTTTCATGCCTGGCTCCGGGGTCCGGGCGCCACGGCCGCCCCCGCTTCGGGCGTCACGGCGTGCCCGAGTCCGTGATGCCCTCCGCGAGTTGGCCCACCGCGTTCAGGATGCTCTGGCCGAAGTCCGTGGGGGCGACCACCACTCCGAAGGCGATCGCCAGGGCCATCGTCACCATCTGGTCGCCCCGGCTCCTGGCCTGCACCTTGCGGCGCAGCAGGAAGAAGAGGATGACGGCCAGGAGGACCGCAACGTTGATCGTCAGTACCATCGGCCAGTCCCCCTGTACGTAGTCACGTCCCGGCCTTCCTGTGTAACCCGAACTCCGCCCCGTGTCCGTACGATTACCTGTAGTTGGCAGCAATGTACGCACTCGGGGCCGAATCGATGCGCAGCTCAAGCGATCCGCAGGCTGGACTGGGGTGAGCCTCGATCGGCGCGTTGGGCGTCGGTTGTTCGTCGTCGGGCGTCGGTCAGGGGACGGGCCAGGTCCCCGTCCACGGGTGGTCGGGCGGCAACGGGCCCGTCTCGCCGAGGCGCTTCGCCAGGCGGCGCCTCGCGATGTGGTACGCCCACGCGTGCGTGGCGACCTTCTTCTCCACGCCGAAGTGCCGCCCCGTGGCCGCGTCCAGAACCTGGTGGTACTCCTGCAGCAGGTCCCAGGACATCCCCTCGAAGTCCGCGTCGGCCCAGCCGTACAGGTGCTGCAGCTCGAACCGCACGGCGGCCAGGAACTCCATCTCGCCGCGGTCCTTCGGCTCGGTCCTGCCGCCGTGTGCGCGCACCCACTCCTGGACCTCGGGCGCCGCCCCGTTCCACTTGCTGCCCGAGTCCCTGATCTCCGCGTAGTCCACCCAGGCCCAGAAGGCCTCCGCGTCGGCTATGTCGGGTGCCTGCCGGTGATGGTCCGGGCAGAGCAGGGCGAAGTTGCGGACGTCCATCGACCCGCCCAGCGACGACGGCACGGCGTGCGCGCGCTCCACGGGAGTGCCCCAGCAGACCAGGCACGCCGGGTCCATCCCCAGGTAGTCGGCTATCGCGGCGAGCTTCGGCGCCGTCTTCCTGTCGTTCTCCGTCGAGCCCCGCGGCCGCAGGGGGAGGAGGTCCACGTCGTACCAGAAGCCCGCCCCCTCCTCGGGGTTCTCGGGGTAGGAGATCTGCAGCTCTTCCGGCACGTCGTTCCGCTGCGGGTGGTTGTTCCCGAGGGTGTGGAAGGGCGTGGTCAACCGGGTCAGGTACGGCAGCAGGAACTCCATGGCGAAGTTCCGGATGATCTCCATCGCGTCGTGGTCGAAGCCGCCGGCGTCGTTGCGGTGCCCCTGCACCCTCAGGAAGAGGTGCCGGGGTTTGCCGGGCATCTGGCGCTCCGCGTTCCGGAGGACCTCGAAAACGCGTCGGGCGCAGCGTTCGAAATTCTCGTACACCGCCATGTCGTGGTAGAGCAGGACCGCTTTTTCCTGAGCCATCTCCCGAGCCGGGCGTCTGCTGCCGCTGCCGCTCGCCTTCTGGCTCTTCCTGCTCCGCTGTTTCTTCTTGGGCATGGCTGATGGTCGCCCATGGCGCGGGCGCGGCAGGCGGATTCGGGGCAAAGACCCGGGGCGGCCTTCCGGTGCGGCGGCGCGCGGCCCCCCGCCCGCCACGCCCCGCGCGCATGTGCGCCGTTGATGCGCCCCGTTCCCCTGGGCATGGAATGGACATCAGGCAGTACGCCGGTACGCCTTCGAGGAGGAGACCATGGCCGAGTCCCCCACGCGCGAATCCGTTCCCGAGCAGTCGGTCGACACGCCGGGCCTGCCCGCCCTCGTCCTGCTGGGCGCCTGCGGCTGCGGCTCGGGCTGTGGCTGCGGCTGCCAGTCGGGCGGGCCCTGCCAGTGCGGCGGAGGCTGCGGATGACCCGCTGACGCCCGGTCGGCCACCGCGGCCGAACAGAGCTGTGCCCCGCACGACGCCTGACGTCGGGCGGGGCACATCCGCTGGGCTCTACGCGCCTTCCACCGGCGTCTGACCCGTCGGCTGGATCTCGTCCGCGTGCTCGCCCGTGACCAGGTACACGACCCGCTTCGCCACCGACACCGCGTGGTCCGCGAACCGCTCGTAGTAGCGGCCCAGGAGCGTCACGTCGACGGCCGTCTCGATGCCGTGCTTCCAGCGGTCGGCCATCAGGTGCTGGAAGAGCGTGCGGTGCAGCTGGTCCATCTCGTCGTCGTCCTGCTCCAGCTGGAGCGCCAGGTCGACGTCCTTGGTGATGATGACCTCCGCCGCCTTCGCCATCAGGCGCTGCGCGAGCTGGCCCATCTCCAGGATCGTGGCGTGCAGGTCCCGCGGTACCGCGGAGTCGGGGAAGCGGAGCCTCGCCAGCTTCGCGACGTGCTGGGCGAGGTCGCCCGAGCGCTCCAGGTCGGCGCTCATGCGCAGCGAGGTGACCACGATGCGCAGATCGGTGGCGACCGGCTGCTGGCGCGCCAGCAGGGCTATCGCGCGCGCCTCCAGGTCGTGCTGCAGATCGTCGACCTTCTGGTCGGCGGCGATCACGCTCTCCGCCATCTTCAGGTCGGCGTCGAGCATGGCCGTCGTGGCGCGCCCGATCGCGGACCCGACGAGGCGGGCCATCTCGACCAGGCTGTCGCCGATCGAGTCAAGTTCCTCGTGGTACGCGTCCCGCATGTGGCTGTCCCTCTCTCGTACGTCTCAGGGGGCTGGCCCCTACGCTCCCACGGTGCGGGCCCGACGCGTCCGTTTCCGGCACCCCACATGAATCACCACCGTCATCAAGGTGAACTGTGGGCGACGTGGGACCACATCCTTGATCACCCGCGGCCCGTACCGCCCGGGAGAAATGAACCGGTGCCGTCCCCACGGTGAACTCTGGGCGACGAGTGTTCGAGCCGGCACCCGTACGGCTGTGACCGGCTCTTACTCGGCGCATAACCTTGAGGCATGGACGTGAACGCGGCGGTCGCCGCAGCGGCAGCGATCGCCGGGGTGTGCACCGGTGTCATCGCCATGCTGGCGTTCCGATGGAGCGAGCGCGACCAGAAACGCCCCACCCGGACCTCCCTGCACACCGACCCCGTACTGCCACCGGGCGTGGACACGGTGCTCTCCGTGCTCCGCTCCTCCGCGGTGGTCCTCGACGAGGCCGACAGCGTGGTCAAGGCCAGCTCGGCGGCGTACGCACTCGGACTCGTGCGCGGCGGCAAGCTCGCCGTCGAGCCGATGCTGCAGATGGCCCGCGACACCCGCCGCGACGGCGAGATACGCCAGGTCGAGCTGGACCTGCCACGACGCGGCACCGGCCGCGGAGAGGCCCTCGCGGTCTCCGCGCGCGTGGCCCCGCTCGGCTCCCGGCTCGTCCTGCTCCTCGTGGAGGACCTCACCGAGGCCCGCCGCATCGAGGCCGTACGACGTGACTTCGTGGCGAACGTGAGCCACGAGCTGAAGACCCCCGTGGGGGCGCTCTCCCTCCTCTCCGAAGCCGTCATGGACGCCTCGGACGACCCGGAGGCCGTCGAGCGCTTCGCGGGCCGCATGCAGATCGAAGCGACCCGCCTGACCAGCCTCGTCCAGGAACTCATCGACCTCTCCCGGGTGCAGAACGACGACCCCTTGGAGGACGCCGAACCCGTCCGTGTCGATGAGCTGGTGGCGGAGGCGATCGACCGCAGCCGCCACCAGGCCTCCCACAAGCAGATCACCATGGCGTCCGGCGGCACCGCCGACCTGCAGATATGGGGCAACCGCGGCCAGCTCGCGGCAGCGCTCGGCAATCTCGTGGAGAACGCCGTGAACTACTCGCCCGCCCGCACCCGCGTGGGCATCGCCGCCCGCAGGGTCTCCGCGCCCGGCGGGGACCTCATCGAGGTCGCGGTCACCGACCAGGGCATCGGCATCTCCGACAAGGACAAGGAGCGCATCTTCGAGCGTTTCTACCGCGTCGACCCGGCCCGCTCCCGGGCCACCGGCGGTACCGGCCTCGGTCTCGCCATCGTCAAGCACGTGGCCGCCTCGCACGGCGGGGAGGTCACCGTGTGGAGCTCCGAGGGTCAGGGCTCCACGTTCACCCTGCGGCTGCCCGAGGCGGCCGCGCACCGCGACCGCGGATCGGGTCACGGCGGCGGACTCGACGACGGGGCCATCCCCCCCGACGAAACCGTCGCGACCACTACGTACGAACCCATTCCTGCCCCGGAGGTCCTTCCGTGACCCGAGTGCTCGTCGTCGAGGACGAGGAATCCTTCAGCGACGTTCTGTCCTACATGCTCCGCAAGGAGGGCTTCGAAGTCGCCATCGCGGCAACAGGCCCGGACGGACTCGACGAATTCGAGCGCAACGGCGCCGACCTCGTCCTGCTGGACCTCATGCTGCCGGGCCTGCCCGGCACCGAGGTCTGCCGCCAGCTGCGCAGCCGCTCCAACGTCCCGGTGATCATGGTCACCGCCAAGGACAGCGAGATCGACAAGGTCGTCGGCCTGGAGATAGGAGCCGATGACTACGTCACCAAGCCCTTCTCCTCGCGCGAGCTGGTCGCCCGCATCCGCGCCGTGCTGCGCCGCCGCGGCGAGCCGGAGGAGGTCACCCCGCAGGCCCTGGAGGCAGGTCCGGTGCGGATGGACGTCGACCGCCACGTGGTCACGGTCTCCGGCTCCAAGGTCGACCTGCCCCTCAAGGAGTTCGACCTCCTGGAGATGCTGCTGCGCAACGCGGGTCGCGTCCTGACCCGTATGCAGCTCATCGACCGCGTCTGGGGCGCGGACTACGTGGGGGACACCAAGACCCTCGACGTCCACGTGAAGCGCCTGCGCGCCAAGATCGAGCCGGACCCGGGGGCGCCGCGCTACCTGGTGACGGTCCGCGGCCTCGGCTACAAGTTCGAGCCGTAAACAGCCGGTACGCATACGCACGAAGAAGGGCGGGACCCCGGTGGGGTCCCGCCCTTCTTCGTGGTTTCTACGCCGATCAGTGCTGGGTGCCGGTGCCGGTGCCGGTGCCAGTGCCAGTCCCGGTCCCGGTGCCCTCACCCTGTCCCGCGGCGTCGCCCGCCTGGTTCGCGTCCGCGTCGCCGGACGGCTTTCCGGACGGCTTTCCGGAGGGGTTGCCGGACGGCTTGCCAGAAGGGTTGCCGGATGGCTTGCCGGAGGTGCCGGTCTCGGGCTCCTGCGGCTTTCCGGACTTGCCGGGCTTGGCCGGCTTCCCGTCCGGGGACTCGGGCAGCTGGCTCGGGCCCCACTTGGAGAAGTAGCTGCCGGCCGGCACGACGAACGCTTCCATCTTCACGTCGCCGGTCCTGCTGAAGGCGAAGGTGACGGGCTGCGCGTTGCCGTCCTTGATCGCCTCGCGGCTGCCGGACAGGACCGCCGAGGCGTTGTCCTTGCCGCCGATGACGATGGAGCCGCCGGCCGGGATGGTCAGCGGACCGTTCGGCTTGGAGTCCTTGTCGTCCTTGCCGCGCGTGAGCTTGGCCTTCTTGTCGGTGCCGTCGACCGAGATGGATTCCAGGGTCTGGGCCTTGTCACCGGAGTTGAAGATCGTCGCGGCGACCACGGCCGGGCCCGTCGACTCCAGGTCCGGCTGCGTGATGACCATGGCGTTCTGGATCTTGATGTCGCCGACGGAGGTCGCGGCGTTGTCCGGCTTGACCTCCATCGTCTGTGCGTTGTTGCCTGCGGCGCACGCGGTGAGCGAGGCAAGCGAGAACGCGAGGGCGGTGGCGGCGAGGGCGCCGCGTCGAAGGCTGCGGCTCACGGCGGCGGCAACTCCTTGAACGTGGGCGGTACAGGACGGGCGGGCGGCCGTAAAGCCGTCCTAAGGGTGTGTCAGCGCGCTTACATTACCGAGCCGTTCCCGCGCCGCCGCACCCGACCCGCCCCTTAGCGCACGGGACACCACAACCGACCGTGCACGCACCGGCGGCCCCGGTGGCGAACCCGGCGCGCCCCGGGTCCCGCGAGCCCCACGGACCGGCCTCGGACCCGTCCGCCTCATTGCCCCCTCGGCCACCTTTCGCAAAAGCGCCGTCAAGAGCTCGGGTGTCACGCCTTGCGGATTTCCCGTAAGGAATGCATGGGGGTACGGAGAATTGATCATCGGGCCGCTTGATCAATTCGGGAATCGCGCCGGACGGCACTTGGCACACCTCTCCGGCCACCGAACGGAGTATCGAAAGTTCACCGCGTGGAACCGCGCAAACCGGGACGTTCAGCCGCGCGGAGCGCCCCCGGAGGGTCCGTGACGGGTGTGTTTCCGCCTCCCCGAAGAGCCGCTCCGACCTGCGAATACCCCGTTCCGGAGGGCCTCCGCAGCACGTTCTTGTTGCTGTTGTCAAGCCCCGAGATATGCCCTGACCTGCGAAAACGCCATTCAGAAGAGGCGATTCTCGTGTTAGGATGGATAGCCACGGAAGGGGTACCTGTCACATGACGTTCAAGGTTGGCGACACCGTGGTCTATCCCCATCACGGGGCCGCGCTGATCGAGGCCATCGAAACTCGCCAGATCAAAGGCGTGGACAAGACCTACTTGGTGCTGAAGGTCGCCCAGGGCGACCTGACGGTGCGTGTGCCAGCGGACAATGCGGAGTTCGTCGGCGTGCGTGATGTGGTCGGGCAGGACGGTCTCGACCGGGTCTTCGAAGTACTGCGCGCGCCGTACGCCGAAGAGCCCACGAACTGGTCGCGCCGCTACAAGGCAAATCTCGAGAAGCTCGCCTCCGGCGATGTCATCAAGGTCGCGGAAGTCGTCCGTGACCTGTGGCGTCGGGAGCGCGAGCGTGGACTGTCGGCCGGCGAGAAGCGCATGCTCGCCAAGGCCCGCCAGATCCTGGTGAGCGAGCTCGCCCTCGCGGAGAACACGAACGAGGACAAGGCCGAGGCCCTGCTGGACGAGGTCCTCGCGTCCTGACGCGGACGGTTCGAGGCGCATGACGTCATGACGTCCTCGTCTCCCGCGTCGACCAGGCGCAGCAATGCCGCGGTGCCCGCTGACCCTTGATGGAGTCGCCGGGCGCTGCGGCATGTTCGTACCCGGAACCTTGCGGAACCTCGCACGCGGAACGCTCGCACTAACGATCACGAACGATGCGATGGGGCGACCCCGAAGGGCCGTGTACTGGCGTGCCGGGCTCTTGCGGCTGACTCGACCGAATGTCACGGAAGGGTCCGGTCAAGGCGTCCGTCCCGCCCGGCACGGTGTGGCCATACCCACGTCGGCCGAGCACACAAACCTGAACGGAACCGATGTCTAGCGAATCCCGTACCGCGGTGGTCATTCCCGCGGCTGGGCGGGGCGTGCGCCTCGGCCCTGGCGCCCCCAAAGCGCTTCGTGCGCTGAACGGCACCCCGATGCTGATTCATGCCGTGCGCGCCATGGCGGAGTCCCGTGCCGTCTCCCTCGTCGTCGTGGTGGCACCACCGGACGGCGCCCCCGGCGTCAAGACCCTCCTCGACGACCACGCGCTGCCCGAGCGGACCGACTTCCTCGTCGTGCCCGGCGGGGAGAGCCGCCAGGAGTCCGTGCGGGCCGGTCTGGACGCGCTGCCGCCCGGCTTCGACATCGTGCTCGTGCACGACGCGGCCCGCCCGCTGGTGCCCGTCGACACGGTCGACGGCGTCATCGAGGCCGTACGCGGCGGGGCTCCCGCCGTGGTCCCCGCGCTGCCCCTGGCCGACACCGTCAAGCAGGTCGATCCCGCAGCGGAGCAGGGCGGCCCCGAGCCCGTCGTCGCCACGCCCGAGCGCGCGCGGTTGCGCGCGGTGCAGACCCCGCAGGGCTTCGACCGCGCGACGCTCGTACGCGCCCACGAGACCGCCACCGGACCGGTGACGGACGACGCCGGCATGGTCGAGCAGCTGGGGCTGCCCGTCGTGTGCGTGCCGGGCCACGAGGAGGCCTTCAAGGTGACGCGCCCCCTGGACCTCGTCCTCGCCGAGGCCGTCCTCGCCCGCAGGAGGGCCAACGATGGCTTCTGAGACACACCCGGCACAGCCCCAGACCCCGGCCACGGTCCTGCTCCCGCAGGTCGGCATCGGCACCGACATCCACGCCTTCGAAGAGGGCCGCGAGCTGTGGTGCGCGGGCCTGAAGTGGGAGGACCAGGGCCCCGGGCTCGCCGGGCACTCCGACGCCGACGTCGTCGCGCACGCCGCCTGCAACGCGCTGTTCTCCGCGGCGGGCCTCGGCGACCTCGGCGCGCACTTCGGCACCGGCCGCCCGGAGTGGTCCGGCGCCTCCGGGCTGACCCTGCTCACCGAGGCCGCCCGGATCGTGCGCGAGGCCGGATTCACCATCGGCAACGTCGCCGTGCAGGTCATCGGCGACCGGCCGAAGATCGGCAAGCGCAGGGACGAGGCCCAGAAGGTGCTCTCCGAGGCCGCGGGCGCGCCCGTCTCCGTCTCCGGAGCCACCACGGACGGCCTCGGTTTCCCGGGCCGGGGCGACGGGCTCGCGGCGATCGCCACCGCGTTGGTCGTACGTTCGTCGTCGTAAGCCGCGCAACGGGGTAGTCGTATGCCTCGTATGCCTCGTACAGGCGAATGCGCCGTACGCCCGGTCCACGAAGGAGTGAGCTTCATGTCCGCCGCACTGTCCGACGACCTCAAAGCACTGCTCGACACCCCCGTCTTCATCACCGTCGCGACGATCCAGCCCGACGGGAGCCCGCAGGTTTCCCCGGTCTGGGTGAAGCGGGACGGCGACGACGTGCTGTTCTCGACCACGGTCGACCGCCGCAAGGAGAAGAACCTGCGGCGCGACCCGCGGGTGACGGTGCTGGTGCAGCCCTTCGACGCTCCGTACACGTACGCCGAGATCCGTGGGACGGCGGAGATGACGACGGAGGGCGGCCAGGAGCTCATCGACGAGCTGTCGGTGAAGTACACCGGCAAGAAGTACGCGGAGTTCAACCCGGGCTCGAAGAACGACACCGAGCGGGTCGTCGTCCGGGTGAGCGCGCGGAAGGTCGTCGGCAGCATCTGAGGGGGATTCCAAGGGGCGCCTCACGTCACAGTTCCGTGTGCGGTGGCTCAAGGGGGCGCGGGGCACTGTCCCGCGCCCACTACCCTGGAGTGGTGACGATTCGCCTGTACGACACCAGCGCCCGGCAGATCCGTGACTTCAGCCCGCTCCACAGCGGCTGTGTCTCGATCTACCTCTGTGGTGCCACGGTGCAGGCGGCCCCGCACATCGGGCACATCAGGTCGGGCCTGAACTTCGACATCATGCGGCGCTGGTTCGCCTACCGCGGCTACGACGTGACGTTCGTGCGCAACGTGACCGACATCGACGACAAGATCATCCGGAAGTCGGCCGAGCAGGGCCGCCCCTGGTGGTCCATCGGGTACGAGAACGAGCGCGCGTTCAACAGCGGGTACGACGCGCTCGGCTGCCTGCCGCCCACCTACGAACCGCGCGCCACCGGCCACATCACCGAGATGGTCGAGATGATGCGCGGCCTCATCGAGCGCGGCCACGCCTACGAGGCCGACGGCAACGTCTACTTCGACGTGCGGTCCTTCCCCGGCTACCTGGAGCTCTCCAACCAGGATCTGGACGACCTGCGCCAGCCCTCGGGCGAGGGCGAGACCGGCAAGCGCGACCCGCGCGACTTCGCCATGTGGAAGTCGGCGAAGGAGGGCGAGCCCAGCTGGGAGACCCCGTGGGGCCGCGGCCGTCCGGGCTGGCACCTGGAGTGCTCGGCGATGGCCCACAAGTACCTGGGCGCCGAGTTCGACATCCACGGCGGCGGGATCGACCTGATCTTCCCGCACCACGAGAACGAGATCGCCCAGGCCAAGGCCTTCGGTGACACCTTCGCGCGGTACTGGGTGCACAACGGCTGGGTCACCATGAGCGGCGAGAAGATGTCGAAGTCCCTCGGGAACTCGGTCCTCGTCAGCGAGATGGTCAAGCAGTGGCGCCCGATCGTGCTCCGCTACTACCTGGGCACCCCGCACTACCGCTCGATGATCGAGTACAGCGAGGAAGCCCTCCGCGAGGCCGAGTCCGCGTTCGCCCGCATCGAGGGCTTCGTGCAGCGCGTGGTGGAGAAGGCCGGGGGCGTCGTCGAGCCCGCAGCCCAGGTGCCGCCCGCGTTCGCCGACGCCATGGACGACGACATGGGCGTCCCGCAGGCGCTCGCCATCGTGCACACCACGGTCCGGCAGGGGAACTCCGCGCTGGCCGCCGACGACAAGGAAGCCGCCGTGGCGCGCCTCGCCGAGGTGCGGGCCATGCTCGGCGTCCTCGGCCTCGACCCGCTCGACCCGCACTGGGCCGGCGGCGAGAGCGACCGCGGCGAGGACCTGCACGGCGTCGTGGACACCCTGGTGCGCCTGGTCCTCGACCAGCGCGAGGCCGCCCGCGGCCGCAAGGACTGGGGCACCGCCGACGCCATCCGTGACTCGCTCAACCAGTCGGGCCTCGTCATCGAGGACAGCCCGAGCGGCCCGCGCTGGACGCTCGGCCCGCGCTAGGCACCCGCTGATGTGCCGCCCGGCCTTCCGGGCGGCACACTTCATAGACGTACACCCGTGCGCGTACCTTCGTACGCGCCCACGCATCACGACAGACAGGTAGGTCATGGCCGCTAACAACCGCCGCATGTCCGGCAAGAAGGGCGCGCAGGTCGGCAGCGGCGGCAATCGGCGCCGCGGCCTGGAGGGCAAGGGTCCGACGCCGCCCGCCGAGGCGCGCAAGGGGCACGTGAAGAACCGCATCGCCAACGCCAAGGCCAAGAAGGCCGCGGGGGCACCGCGCCGTTCCGCGCCGAAGGGGCGCGGCGGCAGGGCGTCCTCCGAGATGGTCGTCGGGCGCAACCCGGTCTTCGAGGCGCTGCGCGACGGCGTGCCCGCCTCCACGCTCTACGTCCAGCAGTTCATCGACAACGACGAGCGGGTGCGCGAGGCGCTGCAGCTCGCGGCCGAGCGCGGCGGCATCCACCTGATGGAGGCACCGCGTCCCGAGCTGGACCGCATGACGAACGGCCTCAACCACCAGGGCCTCGTGCTCCAGGTGCCGCCGTACGAGTACGCGCACCCCGAGGACCTCGTCGCCGCCGCGTTCGACGAGGGCCAGGACCCGCTGATCGTCGCCCTCGACGGCGTGACGGACCCGCGCAACCTCGGTGCCGTCGTCCGTTCCGTCTGCGCGTTCGGCGGGCACGGCGTGCTCGTGCCCGAGCGGCGCGCCGCCGGTATGACGGCCGGGGCCTGGAAGACGTCGGCCGGTACCGCCGCGCGCACGCCGGTCGCCCGCGCCACGAACCTGACGCGCGCCCTGGAGCAGTACAAGAAGGCGGGCGTCGCCGTGGTCGGCCTCGCCGCCGACGGCGAGCACGAGGTCGGTGACCTGGAGGCGCTCGGCGGCCCGGTCGTCATCGTCGTCGGCAGCGAGGGCAAGGGCCTCTCGCGGCTCGTCGGCGAGACCTGCGACTACCGCGTGCGGATTCCGATGCCCGGTGGCGCGGAGTCCCTGAACGCGGGCGTCGCCGCGGGCGTCGTGCTGTACGAGGCGGCGCGGCGCCGCGCCTAGCAGGCGCTCGGTCCTCCGTCGATGTCCGGGCCGCGGTGATCTCTTGACGCGGTCCGGACATTTCTCCATGGTCAAGGCAGTGTCCTAAACACACATCACTCGGTTAGATGAGTGTGGACACCAGAACACCCCGCACTCCCACTGGGGGAAGCTCGTCAGGTTTCGACGATGCTCCCGCGCTGAGCATGGTGAAGGTGCCGAGCGACCCGGCGCAGGTCATCGTCAATCACGCGAGTTTCCGCGTGCAGCTTCCCGCCGCTGGGCGCACTCAATCCCCGCGTATCGCACGGCACTTGGGCCTGCCCGACGAGACGGTGCGCGTCCCCGCCGGCGGCGCGACGGCCAAGCGCCGCGCTCCCGTCGTCTGGAGCGGGAAGTCCGACCCGGACGACACGGGCGCCATCAGACTGCTGCAGGCCGTGCGCGGCGGCGGCGTGCGCCGTTCGGCCGAAGACGCCGGTCCCTACGACGACGGCGGCGCCACCCAGGTCATCCCGCGCGTCGGCATCGACGACGGGCCCGAGACGGTCGAGACGCCCGCCGTGATCGGCCCGCGCGCCCCCGAATCCCAGACCCGGATGCTGCCGCAGATGCGGCTGCCCGGCAGTGACTACGACGAGCGGTTCGAGCAGGAGTACGCCGACCGCGACGACGACGCCTACGACGACGGCGGCGGGGAGCGGGCGCGCAGGCACGGCTCGGACCCGGTCCGGCACGCCTACTACCCGGGCCGCCGCATGAACCTCGGTGTCGTGCTGCTCCCGATGCGCGTCTTCCTCGGGTTCATCTCCATCTACGCCGGCATGGGCAAGCTCTGCGATCCCGTCTACTTCGACGGCGGCGAGCGCGGCTCCATGGTCAAGTGGCTGAACTCGCTGCACCCCTGGGCGCTCGCCGAGCCACTGCGCGACTTCGCCCTCCAGCACCCGGTGGGCGCCGGCCTGTGCATCGCCTTCCTCCAGGTCGTCGTCGGCGTCCTGACGGTCCTCGGGCTCTGGCAGCGGGTCGCCGCGTCGATCGGCGTGCTGCTGTCGGCGGCGCTCATCGTCACCGTGAGCTGGAAGACCGTTCCCGCCTATGACGCGCCCGACATCATCTACCTCGCCGCCTGGTCGCCGCTGATCATCGCGGGCGCGCCCGTCTACTCCATCGACGGACGGCTCGCCGGTGAGGCGTGGCGCACGCTCGGCCCGCGCTCCGACATCTGGGACCTGCGGCGGCGCGTGCTGCGGCGGGGCGGTCTGATCGGGTCGGTCGTGGTCGGCCTGACGCTGCTCATCGGCTCGATGCTGGGCGGCGCGGTGCGGGACGCGGACCGCGTCACCGTGCCCGGTCCCGGCGAGGCGCCGCGCAACGAACTGCCGGGCTCCGCGCTTCCCCAGGACCCCGCGCAGAAGCGGCAGGGGCGGCAGTCGCAGAGCCCGTCCGCCTCGTCGAGTTCGCCGACGCAGGGCAGCCGCGGCTCCGCGAGCCCCACGCAGGGCGCCACGGCGCCGGGCGCGGCACGCGAGACGGGCACGGCGGGTTCGGGACGGCCCAGCCAGACGCAGGGCAGCAGCACGGCGGGGCAGGCCCCGCCGCAGCAGTCGGCGCCGCAGCAGCCGGCCGCCGGAACCACCGCGGGACCCTCGTCCAGCGGCGGCTCGGGCGGCGGTCCGGGCGGTGCCGGTTCGTCCGGCGGCTCCGGCGGTGCCGGTGGCGAGGAGCCCGGCGGTCTGCTGGGCGGTGTGCTCGGCCGCTGAGGACCTCTTGACCCCGCCGCCCCGGGTACGCCGATGGGGCCCCGCACACGCTCTGTGCGGGGCCCCATCGGCATGCGTACGAGGGGTGATGCCGGTGCCGTCGCCGTCCGACCGGGCGGGGCGTCGGCGCGGGCGGTCAACGGCCCTGTGCGGCGAGCTCCTTGGCGGCCTCGGTGAGGTCCTTCGCGGTGTCGATCGCGCGCCAGTAGGCGCCCTGCGGCAGCGGGAAGCCCGCCAGGCGCTTCTCCCGGGCCAGCCGGGGGAAGGTGGTGCGCTCGTGGTCGCCGAGGTCCGGCAGGAGCCCGGTGAAGGAGGCCGCGAAGACGTACACGCCCGCGTTGATGAGGTACGGGGACGGCGGGGCCTCGATGAAGTCCGTGATGTGGCCGAACGCGTCCGTCTCGACGGCGCCCCACGGGATGCGGGGGCGGGCCAGGGCGAGGGTCGCGGTGGCGTCGCGCTCGGCGTGGAAGGCCGCCATGTCGCGCAGCGAGAAGCGGGTCCAGATGTCGCCGTTCGTCGCGTACCAGGGCTGGTCCGCGTGCGGCAGGTGGCGGGCGGCGTACTTGAGGCCGCCGCCGCGGCCCAGCGGCTCCTTCTCGACGACCGTGCTGACGTTCAGCGGCAGGTCGGCGGAGTCCAGCCACTCCTGGAGGACCTCGGCGAGGTGCCCGCAGGAGACGACGGCGTCCGTCACGCCTTCCTCGGCGAGCCAGGCCAGTTGATGGCCGATGATCGGGGTCCCCGTGCCGGGGATCTCGACCATCGGCTTGGGCCGGTCGTCGGTGTACGGGCGGAGCCGGGAGCCCTGGCCACCGGCCAGGACGACAGCCTGCGTGGGCTTCAGCATGGTCATGCCGGAAACCCTACGCGGCCCTGCGCGGCGGCCCGCTCAGCCCTTCTGATGGGCCGCGGCCACGCCCGTGGCGAAGGACGTGTCGCAGACGGGCCTGGCGTACGACTGGGCGCGGGTCGGGCCGTAGACCCGGACGGCGGCGCGGCCGAGCGCGCGGGCCAGCGCGACACAGTGCCGGGCGAGCGAGGGGTGGCGGTTCACCTCCTGCTGGAGGTGCGTGAGCGCCACGCCCGGGTTCTTCTCCTGGAGTTCCAGGAGGAGCCGGTCGCGCAGGACGTCGTGCGGGGCGCGGGACCTGGCGGGCTTGGAGAGGTCGTCGGCGGATGCGGTGAGCATCGAGTCCGAGGAGTTTCCCGACCAGTTGACGCTGGTGACCGCGAGGGTCCCGGAGAGCACCAGCATCACGGGCAGGACGAGGGCGAGCGTGCGGCCGATGCGGCGGGCGGGGCCCCGGTGCGCTCGGCGCGGCTTCTGGGTGTAGTTGGCGGAGTGCGTCACGCGAGGAGCGTAGCGCTAGGTGATGATTTGGCGACATTTAGTCACTCGGTCGAGCGACGGAGAAGAAGGTTTCCCTGGAGCGGTGTTGACGCCGCTGCGGCGAAATGACCGATGTGCCGGGGTATTTGTCGACAACGGGCTGGTCGGCGCGGCCGGGGCGGTCGGGCGTACGCGAAGGGCCCCGCACCCAATGGTGCGGGGCCCTTCGGGGACTTGGCGGGGCGTCAGTCGCTGAGGCGCTCGCCCGTCGACGTCGAGAACACGTGGGTCTCACCCGGACGGGGCACGACGTGCAGCTGCGCGCCCTTGTCCGGGACCTGGCGGCCGTTGACGCGGACGACGAGGTCCTTCTTCTCGCCGCTGACCTCGGCGGTGCCGTAGACGTAGCCGTCGGCGCCGAGCTCCTCGACGACGTTCACGGAGACGGCGAGGCCCGCCGGGGCGTCCTCGGTCTCCTTGGAGAGGCTCTTCGCGGCGGCGCCGTCCTGCTCGACGACGTCGAAGTGCTCCGGGCGGACGCCGACGGTGACCGTGCGGTCGCCGCGGTCGGCGGCGGCGCTGAGCGCCTCCCGGTTCACGGGCACGACGCTGTTGCCGAACTTCACGCCGCCGTCGGTGATCGGGACCTCGACGAGGTTCATGGCGGGGGAGCCGATGAAGCCCGCGACGAAGAGGTTCGCCGGGCGGTCGTACATGTTGCGCGGCGAGTCCACCTGCTGGAGGAGGCCGTCCTTGAGCACCGCCACGCGGTCGCCCATGGTCATGGCCTCGACCTGGTCGTGGGTGACGTACACGGTGGTGATGCCGAGCCGGCGCTGGAGGCTCGCGATCTGCGTACGCGTGGAGACGCGGAGCTTGGCGTCGAGGTTCGACAGCGGCTCGTCCATGAGGAAGACCTGCGGCTCACGGACGATCGCGCGACCCATCGCCACACGCTGGCGCTGACCGCCGGAGAGGGCCTTCGGCTTGCGGCCGAGGTACTCGGTGAGGTCGAGGATCTTGGCGGCGTCCTCGACCTTCTGCCGGATCTCCGCCTTGTTGACGCCCGCGATCTTGAGCGCGAAGCCCATGTTGTCGGCGACGGTCATGTGCGGGTAGAGCGCGTAGTTCTGGAACACCATGGCGATGTCCCGGTCCTTCGGCGGCAGGTGCGTGACGTCGCGCTCTCCGATGCGGATCGCGCCGGCGTTCACGTCCTCGAGCCCCGCGAGCATGCGGAGCGAGGTGGACTTGCCGCAGCCGGACGGGCCGACGAGTACGAGGAACTCGCCGTCCTCGATCTCGATGTCGAGCCCGTCGACGGCGGGCTTCTCCGACCCCGGGTAGATGCGGGTCGCCTTGTCGAACGAAACAGTGGCCATGGTGAGGGCCCCCTTCACCGGCAGGAACGTGCCGGACGATCCGAGTAGAGGGAGTGGTGTAGTCCACCTGAGTGAACTGCTCGTGACCGTACCCCGGGGGTCAGCGGTCTGTCAGTAGTCGGAGTGCTGTGACCTTCGAGGAAATTTTCGATGGGGGTGCGGGCGGTGTTGGTTACACTGCTCGGGCACGTCCGGCGCTCGCGGGACGATTGCCTCCTTAGCTCAGATGGCCAGAGCAACGCACTTGTAATGCGTAGGTCGTCGGTTCGAATCCGACAGGGGGCTCCGGTAAGGGAAGGCCCAGGTCACCTCAGTGGTGGCCTGGGCCTTCGTCGTGTTGCGGGGGGTGTGGCGCGGGGTCAGGTGATCTTCGGCGTGGGGTTGCTCGTCGAGGTTCCGGAGTGGTGGCCCGTGCGGTGGGCGGTCATCTTGAGCGTGATCTTTTTGCCGCGGTGGGCGGACTTCAGGGTCAGGGAGGACTTCGTGGCGCCGGTGATCTTCGTTCCGTTTGCGTACCACTGGTAGGAGTACGAGGTCGGGGCCGGGGACCAGGTGCCCTTGGTGGTCTTGAGGGTCTTGCCGACCTTGGTGGTGCCGGTGATCGACGGTTTTGTCGTGGCCTTGGGGGCGGTGCCCTTGGCGATCGTCAGCGGGGCGGAGCTCGCCGACGCGTCACGGTGGCCCGGCTTGTGGGCCGTGACGGTGACGGTCAGCTTCTTGTTCAGGTGCGCTGCCGGGATCTTGTACGTCGAGGCGGTGGCGCCGGTGATCGCCTCGCCGTTCGCCTTCCACTGGTAGGTGTACGAGGAAGGGGCGCCCGTCCAGGTGCCCCGGTCTGCGGTCAGCCCGGAGCCGACCGTGGCGGTGCCCGTGGCCTTGGGAGCGGTGGTGTTGCGCAGCTCCGGCTCGGTCACCGTGAAGGTGCCCTGGTCGTACGACGAGCCGCCCGCGCTCACGCTGACGTGCCAGGTGCCCGCGGGGACGTCCGTCAGGTCGAGCGCGGCCTTCAGGGTGCGGTAGTCCGCGGAGACGGACTTCGTCTTCGCGGTGAGAGTCCTGCCCGACTGGGTCAGCCGGACCGTGGCGTCGGGGGCGATGGCGGTGCCCGTCACGGTGAGCGTGGGCTTGCTGCCCCCGGCGGCCGTGGTCGGGGTGACGCCGGTGACGGTGGTCGTCTCGCCGCCGCAGCGGCCGTACCGGCATTTCAGGGTGGCGCTGTAGGACGTGGCCGAGGCCTTGTCCGGGAGGCCGAGGACGAGCACGGAGGGGGTCTTCGGGGCCGCCTCCGGGTCGTTCACGTCGCAGAGGTAGTCCATCGGCACGGCCCGGGAGCAGCCGTTCTTCCAGGAGCTGTTGTAGAGCGCGGGGACCGCTTCCTCGGCGGCTCCGGTGGTGTCGGTGATCTCGGCTTCGAACCGGTCGCCCCGGGCCGTGGGCAGGGTGGCGCAGGTGGCCGTGTGCGTCTCGTCGAGGGTGCCGGTGACCGGGCCGTAGCCGAAGGCGACCGACGGAACCTCGGCGCACTCGGCCGCGGGGCCGTCCGCCGTGGCGATGCGCAGGGCGTCGAGGCGGTACTCGGGCGCCGCCGTGCGGTTCGACGGGGTCTGCACGAGGACCTGGTGGGTGGTGCTGCCGGTGGCGGCGCAGGCGCGGGCGCGCTGCTCGCACTCGCTGTCGCCGTCGCCGTCGAGGACGTACAGGTCGGCGGTGCCCAGCGCGTCCCGCACGTCGAGGTGCACGACGTCGGTGGCGGCGGGCGTGGTGACCTGGTGGCAGCGCAGGGTGCCGGGCGCACCGGACGTGCCCTTGAGGGAGGGTCCGCCGACCTTGCCCGCCGGTGCCTTCGCGCAGCCCGCCGACGACGCCGTCGACGTGACGTCGCGGCGCGTCAGGGTGTAGTCGGCGGCCTGGTCGCGGCCGGTGACCAGGACGGTGTGGGCCTTGCCCGGTGTGAGCGCGCAGAGCGTCCAGCCGTTGGTGGTGGCGTAGCGGTCGCAGACGCGCTTGCCGGTGGAGTCGAGCACGGAGAACTTGGCGGGCACGTCACCGGAGGTGGCGACGAGCTGCAGGGCCTCGGCCGAGGTGTGGGCGTCCGCCGGAATGGTCAGGCAGCGCGAGAAGACGCCGTCGCCGGTGGCGAAGGAGGCCTTGGCGCCGTCCGCGGCGAAGCTGCCCGCGGGCAGGACGGGGCAGTCGTTCGCGGCGTCCGTGCGGTGCACGGCGACCGTGTAGGGACCGGTGCGGGGGCTGCCGTCGGCGTGGACGAGGGCGCGGTAGGGCGCGGGGCCGGTCAGCGCGCAGTCGCCCGCGGCCAGCTGCTCGGCCTCGCACTGCTCGGTGCCCTCGCTGTCGAGGACCTCCACGTCGGCGTCGACCCCGGAGGTGCCGAGCGGGGTGAGCGCCGCGATCCGGGCGTCCTTGGGCGCGGGGAGGTTCAGGCAGTCGTACTGCCCGGCCGTACTGAGCTCGCCCTTGTGGGTGCCCAGGTCGCTCTGCACGCAGCCGCGGTCGGCGGCCCGGTCGAGGACGATCAGGCCGCGCGGGGTGTCGTGGAAGGGGGACGAGCCGTCGAGGAAGGCGGTGTACGTGCCCGCGGAGGGCAGTCGGCAGGGCTGCTCGGTGGTGCGGCACACGGTCTTGCCGGAGCGGTCGTGCACGCGGGCGGAGCCGGTGTCGCCGTCCTTGTCGAGGGAGTCGAAGCGGTACGTGCCCGCCTTCTCCGCGGTGACCGTGAAGCAGGGAGTCGTCGTCAAGTCCTGCGCGGTCAGTGGGCCGTAGGGGCGGACCGGGGAGGACGGGCAGCCCTGCGGGTCGTTCAGGCGGCGCGCGGTGACCGCGTACTCGGCGGGGAAGCCCCGCTCCGCGTACGTGACGCGGGACAGCGCGCGGTAGGGGCCCTTGCCGGGCAGGACGCAGCTGTCCTCTTCGTCCTCGGGGAAGCGGGTGCAGATCCGGGCGCCGGTGGCGTCGGTGATCCAGGAGATCGACTCGCCGTAGGCCTTGGTGCCGCGGGTGAGCCGGATGCGGTCGCCGGGCTCGGCGTCGAAGGGCTGGCAGCCGATCTCGACGGGACTCGTGGACGTGCGCGTGGGCGTCGGCTGGTCCCAGTTGGTGCCGGTCTTCGGGGCGCAGCCGCGGTCGCTCCCGAGCGGGACGACGGTGACCGCGGTCTCGGCGTCCTCCCAGCCGCTGTTGACGACCTTCAGGGTGTAGGTGCTCGCCGCGGAGAGCTTGCACCAGCCGTCGACCCGGTACTCGGTGTCGTAGCAGTCGACTCGGGCGTCGCCCTGGTGGACCTCGACGTGCGCCTCGTTGCTGGAGTCGTCGAACGAGAGCAGGTGGAGGCCGGCGTCGGCGGTGGTGAAGGTGTAGCAAGTCGTCGTGTCGGGCGCGACGGTGGCCTTGCCGACCGCCGTGCCCGGGTCCCCGAACGGCGCGAGGGCCAGCGGCGCGCACTCGGGCTCGGCGGCGTGGGCGGCCGTCGCGGGCAGGGCGGACGGCACGAGCAGGGCCAGCAGCGCGGCCAGGGCGAGGAAGGCGGCGGCGGACGCGGCGGATCTCGCGGGTCTCGCGGGTCTCGTGGGTCTTGCGGGTCCCGCAGGTCTCGCAGGACTTGTGCGTCTCGCAGGTATCGCGGGTCTCGCGAAAGGACGTGGTTCAGGCATGGAGCCCCCCCAGGCTTGTGCGGATGATCGGCTGATCGTGGCACAAGGGTGTGACACCGAGTGCTGGAGGGGCTACTGCCTTCAGTGGCGGCCCGCCACCTTGTCCGCCCACCGGGCCAGCCGGGACGAGTTCGCCGTGTGGGTGGTCAGTTCGCGGTGGTCGGCCGCGTTGTACGTGGCGTACATGCCGTGGACGCCGAGCCACCGGAAGGGCTCCGGTTCCCACTTGCGGACCTTGTGGTTGACCCAGGGGAGGGTGGTCAGGTCCGTGGGCCCGGCCTGGCCCGAGTCCTGCTGGACCAGGTCGCGCAGGGTGCGGGCGGCGAGGTTGGTGGTGGCGACGCCCGAGCCGACGTAGCCGCCCGCCCAGCCGAGGCCCGTCGCGCGGTCCAGGGTGACCGTGGCGCACCAGTCGCGCGGGACGCCGAGGACGCCGGACCAGGCGTGGGCGATGCCGACGCCCGCCAACTGCGGGAAGAAGCGCACGAGGACGGCGCGCAGCGCGTCGATCGTGGCGGGCTGGGTGCGGCCGTCGTTGTCCGTCTTGGAGCCGTAGCGGTACGGGACGCCGCGGCCGCCGAGCGCGATGCGGTCATCGGCGGTGCGCTGGGCGTACATGTACGCGTGCGCCATGTCGCCGAGCGTCTCGCGGCCCTCCCAGCCGATGGACTCCCACTGCTCGTCGGTGAGCGGATCGGTGGCGATCATCGAGGAGTTCATGGGGAGCCAGGTGCGGCGCTGGCCCTTCAGGGACGCCGTGAAGCCCTCCGTGCAGCGCAGGACGTAGGGGGCGCGGACGGTTCCGTACGGGGTGATCGCGTGCTTGGGCTTGATCTCCGTGACCGGCGTCGACTCGTGGATGGTGACGCCGAGGGCCTCCACCGTCGCGGCCAGGCCCTGGACCAGCTTGACCGGGTGCAGCCGGGCGCCGTGCGGGGTCCACGTCGAGCCGACGGCTCCGGCCACGCGCACCCGCTCGGCCGTCTCGCGGGCGCCGTGCAGGGTGCGGTCCTTCTCGCCGTACGCGAGCTCCGCCTCGTGGAACGCCTTGAGGCGGGCCAACTGGGCGGGGGTGTACGCCACTTCGAGTACGCCGCCGTGGTGGATGTCCGCGTCGATGGACTCCTCGGCCGCGGCGCGGATCACCTCGCCGACGGTGTCGTTCATCGCCCGCTGGAGGCGGACCGCCGCTTCGTGGCCGTGCAGTTCGGCGTAGCGGTCGCGGCCCGCGATGCCGTTGTAGAGCCAGCCGCCGTTGCGGCCGGAGGCGCCGTAGCCGCAGAACTTCTGCTCCAGGACGGTGACGCGGAGGAAGGGGGCGGCCTTCTTCAGGTAGTACGCGGTCCACAGGCCGGTGTAGCCGCCGCCGACGATGCAGACGTCCGCCGTGGCGTCGGAGGTCAGGGGCTCACGGGCGGTGGGCAGCCCCTCGTCCGCGTACCAGAACGATATGCCGCCGTTGACCGTGCCGGACCCGTGGTGCGTGTTGCTCGCGCTGCTCATGGGCGGACGTTACTGCGCAGGTGGGGGCCGTGGGCAGGGGTCGGGACCGAGGAGTCGTGCGACGGGCCCTAAGGCCCGAGGGGCGGGTCGTTCGGCGGTCGGGGCGCGGGGTAGATTCCGATACTTTGAGCGGTACGTGTCGAAATCTTGGAGGGCTCAACTCATGGCCGTACACAAGGCCGGGCGCAAGGCCGGGCGCGTCGCCACCGCGGTGGCAGCGGCGGCGCTGATCGGGGTGGCCGCGTCCGCCTGTGGTCCCGACGACGACAACGGCAAGGGCGGCAGCGTCAGCGAGAAGCCCGCGTCCTCCTCGTCCGGGACGAAGTCCCCCGGGTCCGACGACCCCGAGTCCGATGCCCCCGAGGCGAAGGCGCCCCCGGCCGCCAGTGCGCAGCTCGCGGACGTGCCCGCCTCGGTGAAGGGCGGCGTGATCACCGTCGGCGATCCGAAGGCCAAGCATACGGTCAAGGTCTACGAGGACCCGCGTTGCCCGTTCTGCAAGAAGTTCGAGGACGGCGGGGCGCAGGCGCTGGTGAAGCCGGTGGCCGACGGCAAGGTCAAGGTCGAGTACACGATCGCCTCGTTCCTCGACAAGAACCTCGGCGGCAGCGGCTCGGTGAACGCGGCGAACGCGCTGCGGGCCGCCGTGGAGGCGGGCAAGTTCCCGCAGTTCCACGCCGCCGTCTTCGCCAACCAGGCGGAGGAGGAGACGGACGACGCCTACACCCCGGCGTTCCTGCTGAAGATCGCCGACCGGGTCGAGGGGCTGCGCGGCGGCGGCTTCGACAAGGCGGTCACCAACGGGACGTACAAGAAGTGGGTCGGCGAGGCGATGGAGTCCTTCAGCGCCGACGGCGTCCAGGGCACGCCGACCGTCTTCATCGACGGCAAGAAGTCCAAGGGCGACGGTCTGTACGAGCAGGCGGCGTTCGCCAAGGAGCTGAAGGCGGCGGGGATTTCCTGACGGATTCCGACGGGTCTCCTGACGGATTTCCTGACGGATCCGCTGACCCGAGCGCCGGGGTGCGTACCGGTACGCACCCCGGAAAACCCCCGTGCGGTGGCGCGGTCACGCCGGTAGTGTCCCGAGCGTGATCGACATTCGCATTCCGGACGGGCTGGTCGAGTCGCAGCACATGTACGCGGGCGAGCCGGGGCGCGCCTTCATCGCCGCCCTCCCCGCGCGCGTACGGGAGTTCGTCGACCGGTGGGACCTGACCGTCGACGGCGATCCGATGCACGGCATGGCGGCGCTCGTGCTGCCCGTGCTGCGCGCCGACGGCATACCCGCCGCGGTCAAGTTCCAGCTCCTGGACGAGGAGACCGAGGGCGAGCCGGTCGCGCTGCGCGTGTGGGACGGCGACGGGGCCGTGCGCCTCCTCGACCACGACGCCGACACCGGCACGATGCTGCTCGAACGCCTCGACTCCGGTCGCATGCTGTCGACCATGGCCGACACCCGCAAGGCCGTCCTCGTCATCGCCGAACTCCTCGCCAGGCTCACCGGGACCCCCGCGCCCGAAGGCATGCGCGGCCTCGGCGACATCGCGGCCGAGATGGTCGACGACCTGCCGGGGGCGCTGAAGGCGATCGCCGACCCGGGGGAGCGGGCGATCGTCGAGCGGTGCGGGGGCGCGGTGCGCGAGGTCATGGGGGAGCCCGGCGACCGGATGCTGCACTGGGACCTGCACTTCGAGAACGTGCTGGCGAGCGACCGCGAGCCGTGGCTCGCCATCGACCCGAAGCCGCTCGCGGGGGACCCCGGCTTCGACCTGTGGCCCGCCCTCGACAACAAGTTCGACCCGGACGACGTGCTGTGGCGGTTCGACGCGATGACGGAGGTGCTCGGCCTCGACCGTGAGCGGGCGCGCGCCTGGACGCTCGGCCGGGTCCTGCAGAACGCGCTCTGGGAGGTCGAGGACGGGCGGCCGATGGCGCCCGACGACATGGAGATCGCGCGGCGGCTGCTCGGCCGGTGAGGCGCGGCACGTACACCGCGCGGCCGCCCGGTCGGTGAGACGGCGTTGACCGGGCCGCGGCACTCGTGGCTTGCTGCCCTCATGATTCGTACCGCCACGCCTGCCGACGTCCCCGTCATCCACGCCCTGGTCCGTGACCTCGCCGCGTACGAGAAGGTGCCCGACGAGGCGAAGGCCACCGAGGAGCAGCTGCGCGAGGCGCTCTTCGGGGAGCGCCCCGCCGCCTTCGCGCACCTCGCGCAGGACGACGCGTCGGGCGAGGTCGTCGGCTTCGCGCTGTGGTTCCTCAACTTCTCGACGTGGCGCGGCGTGCACGGGATCTACCTGGAGGACCTGTACGTACGCCCCGAGGCGCGCGGCGGCGGGCACGGCAAGGCGCTCCTCACCGAGCTCGCGCGGATCTGCGTGGCGCACGGCTACGAGCGCCTCGAGTGGTCCGTCCTCGACTGGAACGAGCCGTCGATCAACTTCTACCGGTCACTGGGGGCGCTGCCCCAGGACGAGTGGACCGTGTACCGGCTGACCGACGACGCGCTCGCGCGGCTCGGGGCGTAGGGAGCGGCCCTAGAACTCGTCCACCGTGTGCGGCAGCAGCGGCGTGCGCAGGGCCGCGTCCAGCGCCGCTGCCGTACCCGGCGTGTGCTCCGTGGCCAGGCCCGCGCGGATCAGGGCGTCGACCTGCGTGCCGCCCAGGTAGCAGGCCGCCAGGTCCCGCACGTCGAGGGTGAGGTCCGCGGGGGCCTCCGTCCTCTCGTACGCACACCCCTCGGGGGACGCCGTCAGGCGGTGGCGGCCCTCGTTGGCCGGCAGGCGGTCGTCGCGGACGTCCAGGACCACGTCCACCGGGGCGGCCCAGGAGCGGGACTCCAGCGCCCCGCGCACGTCGACGAGGCGCATCCACAGTGCCGGGAACTGGCCGGTGACGCGCACCTGGTCGCGGTCGGCGGCGAACAGGTGCAGCGGGTCGTCGACGGGGCGTCCCCAGGCGCGGATCAGGCCCGTCAGGTCGATCGACGCGAGATAGCGCCAGAGCGCGGCCGCTACGGCGGGCGTGTCCGCCTCCAGCTCGTCGAGGCGGACCAGGCCGGGGGCGTCGTCGCGGGTCCTGGTGCGGTAGATCGCGTAACCGGCGACCGGGCCGCCGGGGTCGCCGAGGACGACCACGCGGGGCGGCGACAGCTCGTCGTCCTCCTCGTCCTCCTCGACCAGCCACTCCTCGCGCCACCACGACTCGGCACGGGCGATGCGGCCTGCGCGCTCGGTGCGCGTCCCGTCGTAGTACCCCCCGAGCAGGTCGGGTGCGTCGGACGGGTCGATCAGGCGCAGCGGGCGGTCGTCCGGGGCGATGCGCAGGGCGAGCGGGCGCCGGGTGTCGATCTCCACGGTGTGGCCGTGGGTGGCGGGGCCGAAGCCGAACCTGCCGTAGATCGCGTCCTCCGACGCCCACAGGGACGCGATCTACGGCAGGTT
>NZ_LIPN01000167.1 GCF_001418325.1 Streptomyces atriruber
CGAGGTGCGCCGTGTCGGGCATCCCCGCACCGTGCAGGTCCTGGTCGCCCTCGCCGCCGCCCACCCCGACCCGGCGCTCGCCAAGGCCGTGCGCCGCGCCGCCTTCCAGGTCCACACCGGCGGCGAGTGAGGCTCAGCGGAAGGTGTTGCACCGGCCCATGTCGCCGGTGCGATAGCCCTCGTAGAACCACTGCTGGCGCTGCTCGGCCGAGCCGTGCGTCCAGGACTCCGGGGTGACCCGGCCCTGGAACTTCTCCTGGATCCGGTCGTCGCCCACCGCGGCCGCCGCGTCCAGGCCGTCACGGATGTCGTTGTCGTCGAGCCTGCTGATCAGCGTCTTGCCCGTGCGGTCGTCCGGACTGCGCGTCGCGTGCCGTGCCCACACCCCGGCGTAGCAGTCGGCCTGCAGCTCGACCTTCACGGCGTTGCTGTCCCGGCCCGTGCGGCCGTCCTGGGAGCGCCGCAGGGTTCCCATCAGGTTCTGCACGTGGTGCCCGTACTCGTGGGCCACGACGTAGGCCTGCGCGAAGGGCCCGCCGCTGGAGCCGAACTTGGTCCGCAGGTCGTCGAAGAAGCCCAGGTCGAGATAGACCCGCCGGTCGCCGGGGCAGTAGAACGGGCCGACCGCCGACGTGGCGGTGCCGCAGGCGGTGCCCGTCCGGCCGCTGAACAGGATGGTCTGCGCGGGGGAGTACGCCCCCTGTCTGCGCTGGAACTCGGGGCGCCAGAAGTCCTGGACGCTGTTGACCACCGCCACGATGCGGCAGTCGTCCTTGCTGTTCGCGTCCCGCCCCTTGTGACAGGTCTGCTGGACCTGCGCAAGGGACGAGGAGGTGGCCGTAGGCTCCTCGTTGCCCGAGGAGAGGCCCAGCTGGTCGGGGCCGACGCCGAAGAAGAGCCCCAGGAGCAGGGCGATCAGACCGGCGATGCCGCCGCCCACCGTCGCCCGGCCGCCGGGGATCCGACTGCCGCGCACATCCTGCACCTCCGAGGTGTCCAGATCGGCGTCGTCGTCGAACTGCATGCGTGCACCCCTCTGCCGGGCATCCGGAACGGCCCACGCCGTCCCGCGCCGGGCTACCGGCCACTTCATCCTGATATGCCCGCCCCGGCCGGGCGCCGGAGGGAGGTCCGAACGGGGGACGCGGAGCGCTCCCCGCGCCGTGTCGTCCCGTCGCACGGCGGCCGCCCCGACCCCCGCGGCTACGCTCTGCGCCTGATCCGTGGGCAGTGGTACCGAAGGGGGGCGTCATGTCCGCTCTGCCGCTCGACGCGACCGGCCACGCCCCGGCCCGTCGGGGCACGCGCATCGCGCTGCCCGTGGCCCTCGCCGTGCTCGCCCTGCCGCTCGTCACCGCCGCCCACCACGCGCGGCCCGCCCCCTACGGAGACCGCCTCACCGTCCACGCGCGCGTGGACCGCGTGGATGATGCGTCGCCCGTCGGCGACCCCGCGCTGCGCGCGAAGGGCCGGGCCGTCGAGGCGTACGACAAAGAGAGCGGCAGCCGCCGTTGGACCTACACGCGCGCGGGACGCCGTCCCGTCGCGCTCCTGCCCGCGCCGGGCCACGCCTTCACGCTCTGGAACGACGGCCTGGTCACCGACACCGCCCGCGGCTCCGTGCGCTGGCACCGCGCCGTCCCCGCGAGCGCCGACTGGCTGCGCACCCCGGACGCCCGGGACGGCGCCGGGGTCCTGCAGCCGCTCACCCCGGACGCCGGAATGCTGGCCGTCGTCACCCCGCACCGCATCGCCGCCTACCGCACCTCGGACGGCGATCTGCGCTGGGTGCTGCCCGCCGGGCCCGGCTGCGCCTTCGCACCCGCACGCTCGGTCCGCCGCGGCGGGGCGCTCCTGGTCGCCCAGCCCTGCGCGGGCCCGGCCGCGGCCTGGACCGCCCAGGTCGTCGCGGTGGACGACTACGGCAGGATCGTTCCGGGCCGCGCTCCACTGGGCAACGGGGACGTGCGGCGGGGCCCCGGCGGCAGCGGCAGCCCGGAAAACTAGTTGCGGCGGCCCGTTAGAATGGCTGCCATGGCAGCACCTCTCCTCAGTTGGACGGCATAGACACCGGTCCTGAGCACCTCAGTCGTCCCTCTCGCCGTCCACTCTGTTTCTGGAGAACCCCGTGATCACCGCTTCCGGCATCGAGCTGCGCGCCGGCGCCCGCATCCTCATCGAGAACGCCACCTTCCGCATCGCGAAGGGCGACCGCATCGGCCTCGTCGGCCGCAACGGCGCGGGCAAGACCACCCTCACCAAGTGCCTGGCAGGTGAGGGCATCCCCGCGGGCGGCACGATCTCCCGCTCCGGAGAGGTCGGCTACCTCCCGCAGGACCCCCGCACCGGCGACCTCGACGTGCTCGCCCGCAACCGCATCCTCTCCGCGCGCGGCCTCGACGTACTGATCCGCAAGATGCGCGAGAACGAACAGCGCATCGCGAACGGCTCGGGTGCCACCCGCGAGAAGGCCCTCAAGCAGTACGAGCGCCAGGAGACGGAGTTCCTCACCAAGGGCGGGTACGCCGCCGAGGCCGAGGCCGCCACCATCGCCGCCGCGCTGAACCTCCCCGACCGTGTGCTCGGCCAGCCCCTGCACACGCTCTCCGGTGGTCAGCGCCGCCGCATCGAGCTGGCCCGCATCCTCTTCTCGGACGCCGACACGCTCCTCCTGGACGAGCCGACCAACCACCTCGACGCCGACTCCATCGTCTGGCTCCGGGACTACCTGAAGACGTACCGCGGCGGCTTCATCGTGATCTCCCACGACGTCGACCTCGTCGAGACGGTCGTGAACAAGGTCTTCTATCTGGATGCCAACCGCGCCCAGATCGACGTCTACAACATGGGCTGGAAGCTCTACCAGCAGCAGCGCGAGTCCGACGAGAAGCGCCGCAAGCGCGAGCGTCAGAACGCCGAGAAGAAGGCCGCGACGCTGCACTCGCAGGCCGACAAGATGCGCGCCAAGGCCACCAAGACCGTCGCCGCGCAGAACATGGCCAAGCGGGCCGACAAGCTCCTCGCGGGCCTGGAGGCGGTGCGCCAGAACGACAAGGTCGCCAAGCTCCGCTTCCCCGAGCCCTCGCCCTGCGGCAAGACGCCGCTGATGGCCGAGGGCCTGTCGAAGTCGTACGGCTCGCTGGAGATCTTCACCGACGTCGACCTCGCCATCGACAAGGGCTCGCGCGTCGTCATCCTCGGCCTCAACGGCGCGGGCAAGACCACGCTGCTGAGGCTCCTCGGCGGCGCGGAGAAGCCCGACACCGGCCAGGTCATCGAGGGCCACGGCCTCAAGCTCGGCTACTACGCCCAGGAGCACGAGACGCTCGACCCCGAGCGCACGGTCCTGGAGAACATGCGCTCGGCCGCCCCCGACCTCGACCTCGTCGAGGTGCGCAAGACGCTCGGCTCGTTCCTCTTCTCCGGGGACGACGTGGACAAGCCCGCCGGAGTGCTCTCCGGCGGCGAGAAGACCCGGCTCGCGCTCGCGACCCTGGTCGTCTCCTCGGCCAACGTCCTCCTGCTCGACGAGCCCACCAACAACCTCGACCCGGCGAGCCGCGAGGAGATCCTCGGCGCGCTGCGCACCTACAAGGGCGCCGTCGTCCTCGTCACGCACGACGAGGGCGCCGTCGAGGCGCTCCAGCCGGAGCGCATCATCCTGCTGCCGGACGGCGTCGAGGACCTGTGGGGCCAGGACTACGCGGATCTGGTCGCCCTCGCCTGAGCACCGGGCCACGGCGTCCACCGCGCTTGATCGAATGACTGATCCACTGCGTATGGATCATTCGGCCGATCCGTGATCCCTCATCTGTGTGAGCTGTCCTCGTACCGAGGTGTGGCATACACGGATTTTGGCGCCGAGCTGCGACAAGGCGACCCCCGTCGCCCGGCACGGCGCTGACCTGGAGATTCGCTGTATCACCCGTTCCGCTTCGGATGGATCGACGCGCGGAATCGTTAATTCCGATCGTGGTAGACGCTCCCGAAGGCGCGAACCGCGCCGTACGGACCTTGTCGAATGGGTGGCCAGGAAGCCCGGGAGGGGTGATCATGAGAAGTCCAGAGCGCACTTCCCATGAGGAGGCACGGGTGGCCGAGACTCTGAAGAAGGGCAGCCGGGTAACCGGCGCCGCGCGCGACAAGCTCGCGGCAGACCTGAAGAAGAAGTACGACGGCGGTGCGAGCATCCGGGCGTTGGCCGAAGAGACCGGCCGCTCGTACGGCTTTGTGCACCGGATGCTCAGCGAATCCGGCGTCACGCTGCGGGGACGCGGCGGGGCGACGCGAGGCAAGAAGGCCGCCGCCGGCTGACGGCAGGCGGCACGCTGTCCCATGGTCCGATGGTGACCACCCGGTCGGTCGCGTGACCGGCCGGGTGGTTACTGTGCAGTCACTTACGGGCGCTCCCGGCGTCCGGTCCGACCGCACCCCCATCGGAGGCACCCCATGGCTTCGTCCGACAGCGAGCTCGCACCGGTTCTCGACAAGGACGGCGTACGCCTCACCATCGACGAGGCCGTCGCCACGGTGACGCTGACCAATCCGGCCAAGCGCAACGCCCAATCTCCCGCGCTGTGGAGGGCGTTGGTCGAGGCCGGTCAGCTGCTGCCGGGCAACGTCCGAGTCGTGGTGCTGCGCGGAGAGGGCAAGTCCTTCTCCGCGGGCCTGGACCGGCAGGCGTTCACGCCCGAGGGCTTCGACGGCGAACCGTCCTTCATCGATCTGGCACGCGGTGAGGACGGCCTTCTCGACGCCACGATCACCGAGTACCAAGAAGCGTTCACCTGGTGGCGGCGCAGCGACATCGTGTCCATCGCCGCCGTCCAGGGCCACGCCATCGGCGCGGGCTTCCAGCTCGCGCTCGCCTGTGATCTGCGGATCGCGGCGGACGACGTGCAGTTCGCCATGCGCGAGACCAGCCTGGGCCTGGTCCCCGACCTCACCGGCACGCATCCGCTGGTGGGGCTCGTCGGCTATGCCCGCGCGCTGGAGATCTGCGCCACCGGGCGCTTCGTCCACGCGGACGAGGCCGAGCGGGTGGGCCTCGCCAACCTCGTCGTGCCCGTCGACCAGCTCGACGCTGCCGCCAGGGACTTGGCCGCCGCGCTCGTCGCCGCGCCCCGGGACGCCGTCATCGAGACCAAGGCGCTGCTGCAGGGCGCCGCGGGCCGCTCCTACGAAGAGCAGCGGGTCGCAGAGCGCGCCGCACAGGGGCGCCGACTGCGCGACCTCGCGGGCCTCGGCGACTGACGTACTGCCGTAGGCCGACCCCGCACCTCCCCTGCCGCTACCGCACGTCGGTGACGAGCACCGCCACCGACGGGTGGTCGGGCAGGGCCGTGCCGACCGCCGCGCGGACCGCGAGCGCCACGTCCAGAGCGCGGTGCCCGTGGTCCGTCGCGAGCTCCACGCGCGCGTGGCGGCGCGGCAGCGAGCCCGTCGCCGGGCGCTGCTCGATGTGCACGGCCCGGCCGAGCACGCCGGTCAGCCATGCCACTCCGGGCACCGCGAGGGCGGCCCGCTCGGCACGTGCTTCGTCGCTGTCGCTCGCGGCCTGCTCCGTGGACTGCTCGGCGGGCTGCTCGGCGGGCGGAGTGTGCGGCCTGGACCGGCCGTCCTCGCCGCCTTCCTCGGCCGTGTCGAGCAGGGCCGTCACCTTCAGGTCCACCCCGTCCGTCACCAGGCCGAGCCCGTCCGCCGCTTCCGAGAGCGCGGCGCGCAGCCGGTCCGCCGCCGCGGGCAGCGGATCGCCCGCGACGGCCGAGAACTCCGCGACGATCCGCAGCGGTCCGGGCGGCAGCGCGCTCGGCGGTGACGGCACGGCCGCGACGGACGCCTCGCCCGGAGCGGCCGGTGCGATGCGCACCGGCCCGAGACGCACGCCGGGCACCCGCTCAGCCATCCGGCGCAACGCGCCGTCCACCGCCGATTCCGTCACCCACGCGCCGTCCGCGGCGCCGCCCAGCGGCAGCACCCGGCCGAGCCCCAGCTGTCGGCGTACCGCCTGCGTCCAACCCTCGCCCGTCATGGCTCAAGCCTGCCGCATCCAGGGCGCGCGGGTGTGGGGCCGCGCTTAGTGTGGGCTGAGAAGCAGCCCCACTCGACCCCCACTCGACAGGGACGGCACGGCCATGACCGACACCGGACAGCGCAAGGCGTCTCAGACGCTGGAGAAGGACTCCCAGGACGAGAGCGCGGCGAGGTCCGCGCCCGGACGGGGCGGCGGTGATCCCGGCAGCCGGGGCCGCACCACCATCGCGGACGGCGTCGTCGAGAAGATCGCCGGCCTCGCCGCACGTGACGTCGACGGCGTACACGCGATGGGCGGCGGCCTCGCCCGCACCTTCGGCGCCGTGCGCGACCGGGTGCCCGGCGGCTCGAAGTCCGTGTCACGCGGTGTGAAGGCCGAGGTCGGCGAGGTGCAGACCGCGCTCGACCTGGAGATCGTCGTCGAGTACGGCGTCTCGATCGCGGACGTCACACAGGACGTGCGGGAGAACGTGATCACGGCCGTCGAGCGCATGACCGGGCTCGAGGTCGTCGAGGTCAACATCGCGGTCAGCGACGTGAAGCTGCCCGACGAGGAAGACGACGAGCCGCAGGGACGCCTTCAGTAGGACGTCCTCGACGACGTCGACGACGTCTCGATAAGGAGCGCACGATGAGTATGGCCGTGATCGGCATGGCCGTCGGAATGGCACTCGGCTTCGCCGGATACTTCGGCGGATTCGGGGCGTTCCTGTTGGTGGCCGCCCTGGGCGCGATCGGTTTCGTCGCCGGGAGGTTCCTCGAAGGGGACCTGGAGCCCGGCGACTTCTTCCGCACCCGCGGCGACCGGCGGCGGTGAGCGGTGGCGGCACAGGTCGAGCCCCGGGAGCGCGGCGCGACCCGGATCGCCGACCGGGTCGTCGCGAAGATCGCCGCGCGGGCGGCGCGCGAGGCGGTGGACGCGGTTCCGGCCGACGGTTCGCCGCCGCGCGCCACGGTCTCCGTCCACCGTGAATCGGCCCGTATCCGCGTCAGCCTGGAGCTCGACTACCCCTGCGACATCGGCGGGCAGTGCGGCGCGGTGCGTCGCCATGTCACCGAGCGGGTAGAGGCGTTGGCGGGGATGGACGTACCCGAGGTGGCCGTTCAGGTGGAGCGGCTGCACTCCGCGCAGGTGCGCGCCGCGGCGCAGGGGAGGACACGATGAGTGAACCCCGAGGGGGTGGCGGCACCCAGCCGCTGCCGGTCATCGAACAGTCGGCGGGCGAGTTCGGCCAGTCGGCGTCCGCGGCGGCCTACGACCCGCTGCCCACGCTCTCCGACGAAGAGAAGGCCACCCGTTTCTGGGCGCCCCGCCGGGTGCCCGCCGCTCTCCTCGCCCTGGTGGTCCTCGGCGCCGCCGGGCTCCTCCTCTACGACGTCGTCGCCGTCCGGGCCGACCATCCCGCGATGCACTGGCGACGCGAACTGGCCCGTCAGCTCGGCAGGCGCCCCCTCGACGACACCGCGGTGCTCGTCGGGGCCGGGGTCGCCGCCGTCCTCGGGATCTTGCTCGTGGTGCTGGCCGCGACACCCGGGCAGCGCGGCATCCTGCCGATGCGCCGCACCCACTCCGAGGTCCGCGCGGGGCTGTACCGCGGCGCCGCCGCCATGGTGCTCCGCGACCGGGCCATGGACGTGCCCGGCGTGCAGTCCGTGCGGGTCCGCGTGAAGCGCTCCAAGGTGGACGTGCGCGCCGTCTCCCACTTCCGTGAACTCGACGACGTACGGGGCGACCTGGACGCGACGCTGGCCGACGGCATCCGCGACCTGGGACTCGCCCGCGCCCCCGGGCTCTCCGTCCGGGTGGCCCGGCCCGGTAGGAAGGGGTGAGCGGCGTGCTGAGCACGGTCAACCGCGTGGTCCTCGCGCTCGTCGGGGTCGTCCTGCTCGTCCTCGGCGGCTCCGTGCTCGCCGTCGGGCTCGGCGCGTCCCCGCCCTCCTGGTGGATCCACGACGGCCGGCACGACGTGCTGGTCAGCGCCGCCGACCGGGCGCGGTGGCGGGGCGACGGATGGTTCTGGCCCACGGTCATCGCGGCCCTCGCGGTGTGCGTGCTGCTCGCGCTGTGGTCGCTCTCCGCCCAGCTGCGCAGGCGCCGCCTCGCGGAGGTCCTGGTGGAGACCGGGGACGGCGAGGGCGCGCTGCTGCGCGGCCGGGCGATGGAGAACGTACTGACCGGGGAGGCCGAGACGCTGGACGGCGTGGCGCGCGCCCAGGTCGTGCTGACCGGCAGGCGCAGCACTCCGCAGGCGCGCGTGGAGCTCGTCCTGGCCCCCCACGCCACGCCGTCCGAAGCGCTGCACCGGCTCTCCGCCGACACGCTCGGCCGGGCCCGCGACTCGGCGGGCCTGGCATCGCTCCCGGCCACGGTCCGGTTGCGGGCCGCCAAGCACCGCGCGGAACGCGTGAGTTGAGGCCCGCACGGCCCGTGCCGTCAGAACCCGGCGCGTGAGCCGCCGTCCACCGGGACCATGATTCCCGTCAGGTACGACGCCGCGGGCGAGAGCAGGAACGCCGCGGTGCGGCCGAATTCCTGGGGCGTGCCGTAGCGGCGCAGGGGGATGCCCGCCTCGTTCGCGGCGCGGGTGGCCTCCGGGTCGGGGGAGAGGCCGTCCAGCTGGCGCATGCGGTCGGTGCCGATCCGGCCGGGGAGCACGCCGACCACGCGGATGCCGCGCGGGCCGAGCTCGTCCGCGAGGGACTTGGCGAATCCGGCGAGCCCGGGACGCAGGCCGTTGGAGATCGTCAGGCCCGCGATCGGCTCGTACACCGACCCGGAGAGCACGAAGCCGATGACGCCGCCCTCGCCGAGCTCCGCGGCCGCGGCCCGGGCGAGCCGCACCGCGCCGAGGAAGACCGACTCGAACGCCGCCTGCCACTGGTCGTCGGTGTTGTCCGCGACGAAGCCCGGCGCGGGCCCGCCGACGCTGATCAGTACGCCGTCGAACCCGCCGAAGTGCTCGCGGGCCGCGGCGACGAGCGCGGCGGCGGAGGCCGGGTCGGCGTTGTCCGCGGCGACGCCCACCGCATTCGGGCCCAGCTCGGCGGCCGCCTCGTCCACCGTCTTCTGCTGACGGCCCGTGACCACGACCTTCGCCCCGTCCGCGACCAGTTCGCGGGCGGTGGCGTTGCCGAGGCCGCGGGTGGCGCCGGTGACTACGTAGACACGGTCTTTCAGTCCAAGATCCATGGCCCTATCCTCCCGCGTCCGCCCCGTGGAGCGCGAGGGCGGTATTCACCAGGCCGATGTGGCTGAATGCCTGCGGGAAGTTGCCGAGCTGACGGCGGGAGGAGGGGTCGTACTCCTCCGCGAGCAGCCCCACGTCGTTGCGGAGCGAGAGCAGGCGCTCGAACAGCTCGTGCGCCTCCTTCGTGCGGCCCGTCATGTGCAGCGCGTCCGCCAGCCAGAACGAGCAGACGACGAAGACGCCCTCCTGGCCGGGTAGGCCGTCGACGGCGGTCTGGTCGGCGGTGTAGCGGCGCAGGAGCCCGCCGTGGCCGAGCTCGGCGTGGACCGCGTCGATGGTGCCGATGACGCGCGGGTCGTCGGGCGGCAGGAACCCCACCCGCGGTATCAGCAGCAGCGAGGCGTCCAGTTCCGTGGAGCCGTAGGACTGTGTGAACGTGTTGCGCTCCGGGTCGTAGCCGCGCTCGCAGACCTCGCGGTGCACCTCGTCCCGCAGCTTCCGCCACCGCTCGACGTCGCCGCGCAGCTTCGGGTTCTTCTCCAGGGCGCGCACGGTGCGGTCGGCGGCGACCCAGACCATCACCTTGGAGTACACGAAGTGCCGGCGCGGGCCGCGCACCTCCCACAGCCCCTGGTCCGGCTCCCGCCACTTCTGGCGCAGGAATTCGAGCAGGGACAGCTGCAGGTGCCAGGCGTGCGGCGGGGTGGCGAGGCCCGAGCGGTCGGCGAGGGCGAGGGAGTCGACGACCTCGCCGTACACGTCGAGCTGCAGCTGTTCGACCGCTTCGTTGCCGATGCGCACCGGGGCGGAGTCCGCGTACCCGGACAGCCACGGGACCTCGTACTCCGGCAGTCGGCGCTCACCGGCGAGGCCGTACACGATCTGCAGGTCGGCGGGGTTCCCGGCGACCGCGCGCAGCAGCCAGTCGCGCCACGCCTCGGCCTCCTCCGAGAAGCCGGCCGCGAGCAGGGCGCCGAGGGTGAGGGTGGAGTCCCGCAGCCAGCAGAAGCGGTAGTCCCAGTTGCGCACGCCGCCGGGCTCCTCGGGCAGCGAGGTGGTGGGGGCGGCGACGATGCCGCCCGTCGGGGCGTAGGTGAGGGCCTTGAGGGTGATGAGGGAGCGGACGACCGCGTCGCGGTGCGGGCCGTCGTAGTGGCAGCGCGCCGTCCAGGCGCGCCAGTCCTCCAGGCTGTGGCGCAGCGATTCGTACGGGTCGACGAGCGCGGGGCGCGGCTCGTGCGAGGGGTGCCAGGTGAGGACGAACGCGACCTTCTCGCCCTCCTCGATGGTGAATTCGGAGTGCGTGCCGAAGTCGCGGCCCCAGGTGTGCACGGCGGGCTCGCTGCGCAGCCACACGGAGTCGGGGCCCGCAACGGCGACGCGATGGCCGTCCTCCTGGCGCATCCAGGGCACGACCGAGCCGTAGTCGAACCGGATCCGGAGCGTGCTGCGCAGGGTCACGCGCCCCTTGAGGCCCTCGACGATGCGGACGACGTCGGGGGCGCGGTCACGCTGCGGCATGAAGTCCGTGACGCGGACGGAGCCGTTCTCGGTGTCCCACTCCGAGTCCAGGACGAGGGAGTCGGGGCGGTAGGCGCGGCGGGTGCAGGCTCCCGCGCCCTCGGGCGCCAGGCGCCAGTGGCCGTTCTCCTCGTCGCCGAGCAGCGCGGCGAAGCAGGCGGCCGAGTCGAACCGGGGCAGACAGAGCCATCCGATGGAGCCGTCCCTGCCGACGAGGGCGGCGGTCTGGTGGTCGCCGATGAGCGCGAGGTCCTCGATGGGCACGAGGTCCGAGGCGGGTGGGAGGTCTGTGGCGGGCGTGAGGTCTTCGATGCGGCGGGGCACGGATGACGGGTTCCCGGAGAGCGGCCCCGTCAATCCGCCGGGGGCTCGGTGCGCCCCGGCGCGAGTGGGCCGTCCACCCCGCCGCGGGTGCGGGGCCGCCTCAGACGGCTGCCGCGGCCGTTTCCGGCGTGGTGGCCCCGGCGGCTTCCGCGCGGTCGCGCCGCTCCCTGCGGACCAGGACGACCCAGCCGACCGGGACGCCCGAGGCGAACAGCCACCACTGGACCGCGTACGCCATGTGCGCGCCGATGCTGCTGTGGTCGGGCTCGCCGATCAGCTGGGGGGAGTTGTCCTTCGTCTCGGGCGCGGACTGCTCGACGTAACCGCCGAGGACCTTCTTGCCGAGGGCGTCGGCCTGCTGCCCGCTGCTGATCAGCATGATCTGACGGTCCGGCAGTCCGCGGACGTCCTTGATGCCGCTGGCGGCGGACGTCTCGTCGGCCATGAGGCGGCCGGTGACGGTCATCTCGCCCTTGGGGGGCGCGGGGATCTTCGGGAAGGCGGTCTGCGGGCCGTCGGCGGGGATCCAGCCGCGGTTGACGAGCAGGACCTTGCCGTCGTCGAGGACGAACGGCGTCAGGACGTGGAAACCGACCTCGTCGTCGGAGTTGGTGCGGCGCCGCACGACGACCTCGTGCTCGGTGTCGAACGTCCCCTTGGCGCTCACCCTGCGGTAGAGGTCCGTCTTGGGCACCTCGTGACCGGGCGAGGTGAGCGTCTCGGCCGGGACCGGGTCGGCGGCCAGCGCGTCGGAGATCCGCTGGTTCTGCGCGACGCGGTTCTCGTGGCGGTGCAGCTGCCAGAAACCCAGCTCGATCATCACGGGGATGAGAACGAGAGCGATGAGGGTGAGGATCACCCACTGCCGGGACAACAGGAAGCGGTACACGGCATTGACGGTACCCCGGCCCGGTTCGGCCCTCGTCGGGTGGGTCCCGACGAGGGCCGGGGAACCCCGTGATCACACTCGGTCGACGATGCCCACCCGCCCCTCCGCGCGCGAGCAGTGGGCGCCGCAGTACCAGTGCCCTTCCGCCTCGACGCCCTGGCCGATGATGCGGCACCGGCAGTGCTCGCAGATGGGCGCCATGCGGTGGATGGCGCAGGAGAAGCTGTCGAAGACGTGCACGGCCCCTTGGGCGTGCACTTCGAAGGACATGCCGTAGTCGTTTCCGCAGACCTCGCAACGTGCCATGCGCCACAGGGTGGGACGCCACGGCGGTGCGGGGCGAGCGGTCGGCGGGCGAGTCGTGCGGCAATCACCCGTCTGACGCCTGTGCGGTTACGACTCCGTGGCGGGCGTCACGTCCTGGAGGAGCTGGCCGAAGGCCGCCTCGTCGATCACCGGCGTGCCGAACGAGCGGGCCTTGACCGTCTTGGAGGTGCCGGAGTCCGGGTCGTTCGTGACGAGCAGGCTCGTGAGGCGGGACACACTCGTCGCGATGTGCAGCCCGGCGTCCACCGCACGGTCCTCCAGGAGTTCGCGCTCCACGGAGGTGTCTCCGGAGAACGCGACCCGCATGCCCTGCTTGAGTGGTTTGCCCGGTTCGTACCGCCCCGGGTTCGGGTACGGGCACGGCGGGCGCTTCCGCGAGGGGCGCCAACTTCCGGGCCGGTACGACGAGGCGGGCGTCGGGCCCGTCTGCTGACGGCCGATGCGGGGCGCGCCGTCCGACCACTCGGTGAGCGGCCGGCACTCCAGGAGCGGCAGGCGGACATTGCCCTCGGCCGCCGCCAGCAGGCTGGGGCGGAACGCCTCGGCGAGCACGCGCGCGTCGTCCAGGGCGTTGTGCGCGTGGCGCTGCTCGACGCCGAAGTGCGCGGCCAGGGACTCCAGCTTGTGATTGGGCAGCGGCAGCGCCAGCTCCTTGGAGAGCGCGATGGTGCACAGGCGTTGGCGCACGGGGGCCGTGCGCTCCGCGCGCGCGTACTCCCTGGCGATCATCGACCAGTCGAAGACGGCGTTGTGCGCGACGAGGACGCGGCCGTCGAGCCGGGCCGCGAACTCCTCGGCGACGTCCTTGAAGAGCGGGGCGTCCGCAAGCATCTCGCTGGTGAGGCCGTGGATCCAGACGGGGCCCGGGTCGCGCTGGGGGTTGACCAGCGTGTACCAGTGGTCCTCGATGTCTCCCCGGGCGCTCACGCGGTAGACGGCGGCCGACACTATGCGGTCGTCGCGGGCCAGGCCGGTGGTCTCCACGTCGACGACCGCGTACCCCGTTGGATACGCGGCCGGCCAGGGCACTGCGGACGCTGCGGTCGTGCGGTCTTCGAGCATGGTCCATGAGGATACGGGCCACGACCGACAGTCAGGGCGCCGGTCCGAGAAGCCCGGCCACCAGAGCCCTGACCGAGGTGGCGAAAAGCGCCTCCGGATCGAGGGGTCCCGCCAGCGCACGGGCGAGCGCACCGTCCTGCTCCGCGGCCTGCGCCGTCCACAACTCGTCCTCGCCGGGCCGCTGCACGGGGGCCCGCTCCCGGTTGCGCTCGACCAGGACGTGGCCGACGACGTGGACCTGGACGGCGCGGACGGCCTCGGCGGCGCGGCCCCCGCGCAGACCCGCCTCGTGGACCTCGTGCACGAGCGTCCGCTGGGCGGGCAGGAACATCCGCTCCGTCAGGCCCCGTTCGTGGACCATCGCGACGAGGTGCGGATGGTCGAGGAGCTGGCGGCGCAGGGCGCGGGCCACGGAGGCGACGCGCTGGGCGGGGGTGTGGCCGGTGGCGCGGATCTCACCGAGGTCGGCGAGGGTGCGCTCGACGAGGGCGTCCAGGAGCGACTCGCGGTTGCCGACGTGCCAGTAGATCGAGGTGACGGCGGTGCCGAGCTCGGCGGCGAGCGCCCGCATCGTCAGGGCCTGGGGGCCGTGCCGCTTGACGAGGCGTGCGGCGGCGGCGAGGACCGTCTCCCGGTCCAGATGCGCGCGGGGCTCCTGGGACGGCCGGTTCCGCGTCCCTTCGCGTTGCGTCTCTTTACCCTTCACGCGTCCTGTTGTAACTGTGTTACAGAACCGCCGCAAGTCCCGCCCGCGGACCCCTCGGTCCGCGCCGACGAAGGGTGGTACGACATGGCACGTATCCGTTACGGAGCACGCGACGAGGCGGAGATCGCCGCCGCGCGCACCGCGAGTTCCAAGCTCCCCGACATCTGGTCCACGGGCGTGGTGGCCGTCTGGGAGAGCGATCCGGACGCGGTCGCGGCGGTCCTGCCGCCACCGCTGAAGCCCACCGGGCAGCCCCTGGTGCGGGTGAATATCAGCAAGGTCGACCTGCCCGGCTATCCGCTGGGCGCCGGCTCGGTCGCCGTCGCCGCCGAGCACGGGGGAGTGCGGGGCTGGTATCCGCTGGTGATGCCGATGACCCACGAGCGGGCCCTGATCGGCGGGCGCGAGGTCTTCGGGGAGCCCAAGAAGCTCGGCGAGGTGGAGGTCGAGCGCGACGGCCTGGTGGTGAGCGCCCGCCTCGCCCGGCACGGCATCGCCTTCGTGGAGGTGCGCGGCGCGGTCAGCGGCCCCCTGCCGCTGCCGGAGCCGACGCGGAAGACCGACTTCTACTTCAAGTTCCTGCCCGCGGTGGACGGTTCGGGCTTCGACGCGGACCCCGTGCTCGTGCACTGCGTACGCAACGAGAAGGTCCGCAAGCTGGAGGCCGTCACCGGGGACGTGGTGCTGCGCGAGTCGATGTACGACCCGGTGGCCGACCTGCCGGTGCGCTCGCTCGTCGAGATCACCATCGGCGAGAAGACCACCGACCAGCAGGGCCGCGTCGTCGAGCGCGTCAGCGCGCAGGCCCTGCTGCCCTACATCCACCAGCGCTACGACGACCCCGCGCAGATCCTCGACGGCCCGCCCGAGGGGAGCGCCTGAGATGGAGCTGCGCACGGGTCAGGTCGCCGTCGTGACGGGCGCGGCGAGCGGCATCGGGCTCGCCATGGCGCGCCGGTTCGCGGCGGACGGTCTGCGGGTGGTCCTCGCGGACGTCGAGGAGGGCGCCCTGGAGAAGGCGGCCGCCTCCCTGCGGGAGGACGGTGCGGCGGTGCACGCGCGCGTGGTGGACGTCGGGGTGCGCGAGCAGGTCTTCGCCCTCGCCGAGGAGGCGTACGACAGGTTCGGCGCCGTCCATGTGCTGTGCAACAACGCGGGCGTCGGCTCGGGCGCCGAGGGGCGCATGTGGGAGCACGAGCCGAACGACTGGAAATGGGCCTTCGAGGTCAACGTCTGGGGCGTCTTCCACGGCATCCAGGCCTTCGTGCCCCGGATGATCGCGGGCGGCGAGCCGGGCCACGTCGTCAACACCTCGTCCGGTGACGGCGGCATCGCGCCGCTGCCCACCGCCTCCGTGTACGCGGTCACCAAGGCCGCCGTGGTGACGATGACCGAGTCGCTGTACGCGCACCTGAAGGCGGAGCACGCGCGCGTGGGCGCCTCCGTGCTCTTCCCAGGACCCCACATGCTCCGCACCGGTCTGTGGGAGTCGCACCGCAACCGGCCCGGCCGGTACGCCAAGTCCCGCCCCCGCAGGACCCCTTACCGCAGCCTCGGTCAGTGGGAGGCCGCGATGAAGGAGGCCGGGCAGGAGGTCGAGTTCACGCCGGTCGAGCAGGTCGCGGACTTCGTGGCGGAGGGCATCGCGGCAGGACGCTTCTGGCTGCTCCCTGAGAGCGAGCACAGCGACCGGCAGATCAAGGCGAGGTCGCGCTCGATGCTGGACCGGGCCGACCCGGCGTACCTGGAGAGCTTCATCCTGGACTGAAGGGGCGTGTGACCGATGACCGACCAGGACCACCGGAACGACCTCGATCCCTACCTGATCATCTCCTCCGACTGCCACGCCGGGCTCCCCACCGAGGAGTACCGGCCCTACCTCGACCGCCGCTTCCACCGCGCCTTCGACGACTTCCTCGGCGAGCGCGGCGCCCGCCGCGAGGAGGCGACCCGGCTCGGCATCCGCAACGACGCGTTCGCCGCCAAGTGGTTCCAGGACAACGAGGAGGGCCTGCGCGGCGGCTGGGACACCGCGCAGCGCCTCAAGGAACTGGACGGCGACGGGGTGGCCGCCGAGGTGGTCTTCCCCGACGCGGACGCCGTCGACAGCCAGACGGCCGCGCCCTTCGGGGTCGGGCTCGGTCTCTCCGGCGACCAGGATCCCGAGCTCGGCATGGCGGGCGCCCAGGCCCACAACCGCTGGCTGGCCGACTTCGTCTCCGAGCACCCCGAACGGCACTGCGGTGTCGCCCTGTTGCCCGTCACCGGAGAGGTCGACCGGGTCGTCGCCGAGGTCCACCGCGCCAAGGAGTCGGGGCTCGGCGCGCTGATGATCCCCTCCATGTGGGTCGACAAGGCGCCCTACCACGACCGGCGCTACGACCCGGTGTGGGCCGCGGCGGCCGAGTGCGCGATGCCCGTGGTCACCCACTCCGGGGCGGCGCCCCGCCACGAGTACGGGGACCACCTCGGGATCTACGTCTCCGAAGTGACCTGGTGGCCCGCCCGGCCGCTGTGGTTCATGCTCTGGTCCGGTGTCTTCGAACGCCATCCGGGGCTGAAGTTCGGTGTCGCGGAGTCGGGCTGCTGGTGGCTGCCGAACCTCCTGTGGTTCATGGACCGCCTCTACCTGGGTGCGCACGGCGGCAAGAAGCTCTCCCCGTTCGAGGAGCTGAAGCGTCCGCCGCACGAGTACCTGGACCGGCAGATCTTCGTCTGTGCCACCAACACCAAGCGGCGCGAGCTCGCCCAGCGGTACGAGATCGGCGTCGACAACATCCTCTGGGGCAGCGACTTCCCGCACCCCGAAGGAACCTGGCCCGACACGCGCGCGTGGCTGAAGAGGACCTTCCACGACATCCCGGTGGCGGAGACCCGCCGGATGCTGGGTCTGGCGGCGGCGGAGGTCTTCGGCTTCGACACCGGGAAGCTGGCGCCGCTGGCCCGCCGCATCGGCCCGACACCCGCAGACCTCGGCCAGGACGCCGACCAGACGTCCGTGACGGCCTCCTGGGCGCGCTCGCGCGAGGTGGGCCGCCACTGGCTGACCGACCACGACTTCCCGGTACTGGGGGCGGACGCATGAGTTCACGGCACGGCAGCGAGGACCGCTACACCGTCATCTCCGCGGACTGCCACGCGGGAGCCGATCTCCTGGACTACCGGCCGTATTTGGAGTCGCACCACCACGACGCGTTCGACGCCTGGGCGGCCACCTACGTCAATCCGTACGAGGACCTCCTCGCGGACACCGCGGACCGCAACTGGAACTCGGACCGCCGGGTCGCCGAACTGGAGGCGGACGGCATCGTCGCCGAGGTCGTCTTCCCCAACACCATCCCGCCGTTCTTCCCCTCGGCGTCCCTGATGGCCCCGGCCCCGACCCGCGAGGAGTTCGAGCAGCGCTGGGCCGGTCTGCGCGCCCACAACCGCTGGCTCGCGGACTTCTGCGCCGCCGCACCCGGTCGCAGGGCGGGCGTCTTCCAGATCCTCCTGAACGACGTGGACCGGGCCGTCGAGGAGATCCACCGGTCGGTGGAGGCGGGCCTGACGGGCGGCCTGATGCTGCCGGGCACCCCGCCGGGCTCGGGCCTGCCCGAGCTCTACTCGGCGGAGTACGACCCGATCTGGTCGGCCTGCGCCGAGCTGGGCGTGCCGGTCAACCACCACGCGGGCTCTGCCTCGCCGCCGCTCGGCGAGGAACCGGCCGCGCGCGCGGTGTTCATGGTCGAGACGACGTGGTTCTCGCACCGGGCGCTGTGGCACCTCGCCTTCGGCGGGGCCTTCCGCCGCCACCCGGAGCTCAAACTGGTCCTCACCGAGCAGGGCTCGGGATGGGTCCCCGGGGTGCTCGACATGCTGGACTACTACCACGGGCGCCTGGTCGCCGCGGCGCAGCGGGCGGGCGGCGCGGGGACGGCAGGGACGGCGGAGTCGAAGTTCGGCGAGGGGCTCGCCGACGCGATGGGCAAGGGGCCCTCCGAAGTGTGGCGCGACAACTGCTTCGTGGGCGCCAGCTTCATGCGCCCCCACGAGGCGGCCCTGCGCGACCGGATCGGCCTCGACAAGATCATGTGGGGCAGCGACTACCCGCACGACGAGGGGACGTACCCCTACTCGCGCGAGGGCCTGCGCATCGCCTACGCCGGTCTCCCCAGGGACGAGATCGCCGCCATGGTCGGCGGCAACGCGGCCCGCGTCTACGGCTTCGACCTGGCGCGGCTCGGCGAGATCGCCGCGCGCGTGGGACCGACAGTTGGAGAACTGGACGAACCCCTCAAGGAGACGCCTGCGGACGCGACAAGTCCGGTGTTCGCGGCGGGAGGGGCGGTACGGGTCTGGTGAGCGCGTAGCGCTACGCGGCGATACCCCATTACGGGCCCCGCCTCGGGTTCCCTGTGGAATCCTGGCCCGCGTCGAGCTCGTTCAACGGGAGGCGCGGGCCATGGGGGAGAGCAAGCGGGCGCTGATCGTCGCCGTGCCGCGTTACGAACTCGAGGAAGAGTTCCCGGACCTGACCCAGGCCGTCCACCGCGACGCGGAGCTCATCGGCGCGGCGCTGCACGCATCCGGATACAGTGTCGAGGTCCTCGGGCTCGCGCCCGACAAACCCGCCCAACGCTCCCGTATCCGGAGCGCGATCAGCCGGATCTGCTGCACCACTCCGGAGGACGGCACCGTCCTCATCCACTTCACCGGGCATGGGCTCTCCGCCGGGGGCGCCGACCATCTCGTGCCCGCCGACGCCCAGTTGAGCTGGGCCACCGAGCCGCCCGAGGTGGAGCCCGACAGCCTCATCGACCTGGACCTGACCTCGCTGCTCCAGGGCTGCCGGGCCGGCACGGTGCTGCTGACCGTCGACGCCTGCCGCGATCCGGCGGGTCCGGACGGCGGTTCGCACGGCGGCCCCGCCACCAACTTCCCCTCCTGGCGCGATCGCGTCGCCGTCCTCTTCGGCTGCGGGGCCGGCCAGACCTGCGGTTCGGACGACGAGCACGGCAGCCACTTCACGCGTGCGCTCGCCGAAGCGCTCGACGCCGACACCGCGCCGCGCACTGTCGCCGAGGTCATCGCCTACACGACCGCCCGCACCACCGAGCTGGCCCGTGCCGCCCGGCACGAGCAGACCCCCAATCCGCACTACGCGCCGAGCGGCCCCGACGCCATCGGCTCTGCGCTGCTCTGCTCGGGGCGCACCCTCCAGGAGTCGTGGTCCACGGCGGTCCGTGACCCCGAACTGTGGGCGGCCGTGCGCTGCGACGACGAACGCCGCGCCATGCTCCAGCGGTCCCTGGTCCAGCTCACCCGGGAGTGTGCCCGGTGGTGCGGTGCCGCGACGGCCGGGGTGCACGACCCGTGGGCGGACGACGACTATCCCGTACGCGTCCTCACCAAGGGCCTGCGGCCGCTTCTCGCGCCCTCACAGACCCAAGGGGGGCCGGTCCTGGACGCGGGAGAGTTCGCCGTGCTCGCCGCGGCTCCCTTCGTACGGGAGGCGTTGTACGCCCTCGGCGTCAAGGCGGCCGTCGCGGCTGACGCCTTCCACCTCGATCCCGCGGTCGGCGACAGCGAGACGGAGACGGAACGCGTCGACCTCGAACACACCTTTGCCGCGCACTCGTTGATCTGGCGCAAGGGTCGTGAGCTGGCGGGCCGAGGGCGCGACGAGGACGCGCGGGCCGTCGCCGCCTGGCTCATGCACCGGCATGTGCGGGGCAAGGAGGAGCTGTGGGACGACTTGTACGTCACGCAGCTCCTGCTTCCACTGGCCAGGGCACTGCTCGGCGAGAGCGCGCCGACCGGACGCGTCGAGGAACTCGCCGACGAACTGGTGCGCGTCTGCCGGCAGACCGGCGTCGTACCTCCCCAGCCCGGCGGCGACGACCGTGAACCGCCCTACCGCCTCACCGAACTGGTCCGCACGGGGCCGCCCGGCACGAGCGAGGTGACCGAGCGATGGCGTCCCCGGGAGCTGGCCTGGTTGCTCGCCGTCGCCGGACTTCTCGGCGGCGATCTGCGCGAGCTGCCCGGTGTGCTCGTCGACAACATCGGCGTCACCGACGGGCTCGTACCGGCGCAGGCCGTCGCGAGCGTGCGGGAGCTGCGGTGGGTCAGGGACCGCTACACCCGCACCGTCGACCTCGACCTCCAGTGCCCGCACCCCGCCGTCCACGCGGCCCTGGAGACGCTGACCGGCTGGACCGACGATGCGGTGCAGCGCGTGCGGGAACATGCGGGACCGACACCGGACGACCTCCTGGCATACCTCCCCGAGCGGGTCACCTGCCGTCGGCTCGGACCCGCCTGGGACACCGCGACCAAGAACACCGTCTACGGCGTGCCGTTGATGCGCTTCGGTCTCGCCGAGGACGAGATGCGGGAGCTGCTGATGGGCACGCAGCTCTACGGAGACCCCCATCTCGCCCTGCGCGAGCTCTACCAGAACGCGCTGGACGCCTGCCGCTACCGCCAGGCGCGGCTGCGGTACGGCAAGGCACACAAGGACATCCCGTACTCATGGGAGGGCGAGATCGTCTTCCGGCAGGGCGTCGACGGCGCGGGCCGTCCCTTCGTGGAGTGCGCGGACAACGGCGTCGGCATGGGACGTGACACCCTGCGGGGCACCTTCTCGCGCGCGGGGCGCCGCTTCGAACAGTCCCGGGAGTACCGCAGGGAACAAGCACGCTGGCGTCGTGCCGACGAAACATTGCGCATCTACCCCAACAGCCGATTCGGCGTAGGGGTGTTCAGTTACTTCATGCTGGCCGACGAGATCAGCATCCGCACACGTGCGACGGACGACTACGGCCGCCCGGAGTCCGGCCGAGGGCTGCGCGTGGACATCGCCTCCAGCGGCAGCCTGTTCCGCATCAAGGGAGCGGACGAGTCCCAGCCCGGCGGCGGCACCACGGTGCGCCTCTACCTCCAGGACGACACCGTCGACGTGGCGAAAGTGCTCGGCGCGCTGGTGTGGCGCACCGATTTCTCCCTGCGGGTGGAGCGGGACGGGGCGACGGTGCGGAGCTGGCAGCCGGACGCGCTCTACTACGAAGGCGACGCCTCGCGGGCGGTGCGGGCGACGCGGGACCTGTGGTGGGTGCCGGGGCCGGGCCGACTGCTGGCGGACGGGGTGCTGGTGGGCGAGTCGGGTGAGAGGCCGGGGCGGCTGGAGTTCCATTTGCCCCGGTGGGACAGGGCCGATGACGAGGAGACTCACGACCCCCGCCGCGACAGTTTCCCGTTCGGCTGTGTGATGGACCTCAGGGAAACTCACGCGCCGGAGCTCAGCACCAGCAGAACCCGTGTCTTCTCCTACGACCAGGTGTGGGCGACCCACGAGATCCTGCGGGCCTGCGCGCGGTTCGAGGCTCCGGCGTGGTTCTACCTGGAATGGCTCTGGGACTTCGCCCGGTGGGTGCCGGAGGGCGCGGTACGGCTGACGGAGCGCCTCATGGCCACGGACGCCCATGTGACGTCCGTGCTCACCTGGGACCGGACGACCCTCATCCCTTTCCGCCGGGTGGGCTTCTTCACCAGCGATCCGGTGATCGCCGCCAAGCGCGAGGTGGAGGAATCCAGCTACTCGTCGGCGGATGACCGCTATCTGGCCTGGCGGTCCGGCATCCTGCGGGACGCCGGCATCAGGCGGGAGGAACGGCTGCTGAACCTGCCGGTTCCGGACTCGGTCGAGGGCTATCCGCGCCCGCGTGCCTGGGAGGCCGGTGCCCATGGGCGCATGCTGTACGGAATGGACTTCCTGTTCCGTGCCGCCGTGCCACCGGAACCCGAGGCCTGCACTTTCGGCCAGTTGCTCATGCGGGCCAGGCGGCACGCCATCACGGGCTTCGGCGTGCCTGCCGCACCCGACCTCGACGCCGCGCACTCAATGGCGCTGGACGCGGTCGACCGGCGTTTGCTGCTCGGCGGACGAAGATACGGCAGCTTGCGTAGGCACTGGCTGACCGACACCGAAGAAGGTGGTGTCCGGGACGTGCTCTGGCTTCTGCGGTGGTTCTCCGCGGACGCGGGACTCTCTGTGCGCGAAGCGCTGGAGCGTGCACGGCGTTTCGCCGCCGCCGGTTTCGCCTTTCACGTCCCGGACACCGTGGCAGAGCCGTCCGGCGATCACCGGGCCACCCATGAGGAGCTCAACGCCCTCTCCTGGCACCCGTGGTTCGCGGAACCCGAGGGCAGAATCTTCCGGGGCAGCTACCCGCCTCCCTGGTTCTACGCCGAGGTGCTGCGCCGCTACGCCTGGCTGGGGATACCCGAACTGCCCGCCGTCGACGGGCCGGCCGGGACGACCGGCGGACGCCGGCGCAGGGAGCTCACCGACGAAGAGAGAGACGCCTACTCCCAGCACTTCAACCTGTACGTGTCCGACGCGGAGGTCTCGCTCGTCAAAGTGGCTGTCGCGGCGGGAGAGCTGTCCCTCACGTTCGCCGAGGTCGTCGAGCGCTTCGCCGCCACCTTCGAGGCGCTGGGAATGCGGGTGCCCGACCTCGGCGATCTGGCCGGGTACACGCCCAGCAGGCTCGATTGCGAGCTGTTGCAGGCGCCCCGGCACCGCCTGCTGCTGTTCGAGGAGGGGGAGGAAGACACTCCCGCCCCGCTCCTCGGCACGGCGCTCGCGGTGCAGAGCGTGCAGGCGGACGCCGAGCAGGTGCGGCAGGCCCTCACGCGGCTCGCGGACGGCGGGCTCGTACAGCCGTCCGCCCCCGGACTCGTCGACAGCTGGCGGGAGCTGTCGCGCGGTGACCTCTCCCTCCTGCCGCACGAACGGGGCGCGTCCGGTCAACTGGACCGGGTGGACGGCACTCGGTACTCCATCGTGCAGGAGAAGTTCGACGTTCCCTACGGACTCATGGCAGCGGCCTCGGCCGGGCTGCCGCTCGGACCGGCCTTCGACCGGCTGGCCGTCCTCGGCCCGCTGACCGGCCATCCCGCCCCACTGCGCCTGCCGTCCCCGGAGCGGCTCGCTGGAGTACGGCCTTCCACGACTGACGCCTTCGCCTGCTGCCTGCGCGGTGACGGGGGCGTGGTCTGGCGTACGGAAAGCAGCGTGCGCCTCCTGATCGAGCACGCGCGCGAGTTGAACCACACGCTGGGGGACAGCCTGGACACTCTCGTCCAGTACGCCGCACTGGGTGCCCCCTGGCATGCGATCGAGGGCGACGACCAGGCGTGGCGCGACCACCGGCCGAATCCGCACGACAGCGCCCTCTTCCGGGACGACCTGGTAGGCGGCGGTGCCCCTGTCACCCCCCTCACCCTCGTCCGTGTGGCCGCCCGCTTCGGCTGGCCCCTGGACCAGGCCTGGGACCGGATCGCGCTCTACCGTCCCTTCGGCGTGGAACTCGTCATGCGACGCCCGGAGATGGCGGTCATCCCGTGCTGGCAGGACCTGATCCTGCTCACCTCTCAGTACACGGGTCGCGCCCCCGCCCTCACCGGGCCGGTCCCCTCTCGCCACATCACCGTCGCCGCCCGCGAGGTCGAGGAATCCACCCACTGGGTGCGTGACCGGCTCGCCCTGTACTCCGAGCTGTTCGCCCTGACGCTGCCCGACCGCTGCCCCGCCGAGCCCGCTCCCACTCCGCAGGCCGTGCTGTACCGCTCAGCGGCCGACCGACCGACTCACTGACCGACGGAGACCGACGTCCATGCCCGCTCATGCCCCGACTCCGTTCCAGGAATCGGAAGTCCAGCCCGCCGACACCTTCACTGTGGAGCGGTCCGCCGACGGCCGCTGGTACACCGTGACCGGGCACTGCCCGACCTGCCGCGGCCGCACGGTGTTCCGGGTCGCTTTCGGGGTGCTGGGGCCGGTCAAGGGGCGCGGGCGCCGGACCCGGCCCGAGCCGCTCACCGGGTCGATCCCGGTCTACTGCCAGTGCGGCTACCCCCATCCGGACCGTCCGCCCGAGTCGCCCGACTCCGGATGCGGCGCCTTCTGGGACGTTCCGGTCCCGACCCCGGCGCAGGGCGGTGCCACTCCGTGACCGACCTCGCCAAGAAGAGGTTCGCGCAGCTCGGCCAGCAGCTCCAGGTCGACCAACTGGCCGCCGTCCGACGGCAGGCCGAAGGGTGGCGCAACGGTCTCGCCGGGCTCATCGGACTGGTCGGCGCCGTCTTCGTGCTCAAGGGCCGGGAGAGCGTCGCGGGCATGCCGGAGCTCTGGCGGTGGACCACGGCGGGACTGCTCGTCACCGCCTTCGTCCTGCTCCTCTCCGGCGCGCTGAAGGCCGTACGTGCCGCCCACGGGCAGTTGGGGCAGCAGGCCTGGCTGAGCGGCGACCGGCTCTTCGCGGCGATCCTCGACGAGGTCGAGGAGACGCAGGACGCGCTGGCGTCGGCACGGCGGCGCTCGGTCGTGGGCCTGTGCGCGATCGTGACCGCGCTGGCGGTCAGCTGGGTCGTGCCGGTCGGCACCGAGGAGGGCAAGGGCGAGGGGAAGAGGGAGGAGGGAGGCGCTTCCAGCGTGTCGCGCGTGCTGGTGACGACGGCCGGGGGCGGCACTGTCTGCGGCGAGCTGGTGGTGAGCGACGCCCGGGGCGTGGCGGTGCGGGCGCCGGGGACCAAGGACCGTGCGGGGAAGCCCGTACGGCGGACCATCCCCGCCGACGAGGTCCGCTCGCTGGTGCCCGCCAGGCGATGCTGAGACACGGCAGCCGCACCCCGGAGCAGCGGCCCGCCGTTTGAAGCCGGATCTTTGGTGAGGATCACCAACATCCATACCCGTACCGCCGGTAATACTTGTCGGTAACAACCTCTAGTCGTGGGCGAATAGCCGTTCTACCGTGCACGCATGTCCCCGAACCTGCCCGATGTCGTGCTGTGGTCCATACCTGCCTTCGTGCTGCTCACGGTCGTCGAGATCGTGAGCCACCGGATCCATCCCGACGACGATGCCGCGGGGTACGAGACCAAGGACGCCGCGACCAGCATCACCATGGGGCTCGGCAGCCTCGTCTTCGACTTCCTGTGGAAGATCCCCATCGTCGCGATCTACTCGGGCGTCTACGCACTGACGCCGCTGAGCGTGCCGATCCTCTGGTGGACGGTTCCGCTGATGCTGCTCGCGCAGGACTTCTTCTACTACTGGTCGCACCGCGGCCACCACGTGATCCGCGTCCTGTGGGCCTGCCACGTGGTGCACCACTCCAGCGAGAAGTTCAACCTCACCACCGCGCTCCGCCAGCCCTGGACGAGCCTGACGGTGTGGCCCTTCTATCTGCCGCTGATCGCCCTCGGCGTCCACCCGGCGGCGCTCGCGTTCTGCTCGTCGGCCAACCTGGTCTACCAGTTCTGGATCCACACCGAGCGCATCGGGAAGCTGCCCCGCCCCTTCGAGTACGTCTTCAACACGCCCTCGCACCACCGCGTGCACCACGCGTCCCAGGGCGGCTACCTCGACCGCAACTTCGGCGGCATCCTCATCATCTGGGACCGCATGTTCGGCTCGTGGGTGGCGGAGACCGACCGGCCCGTGTACGGCCTCACGAAGAACATCCACACGTACAACCCCCTGCGCGTGGCGACCCACGAGTACGCCGCCATCGCCAAGGACCTGCGGGCGGCCACCAACTGGCGCGAGCGGGCCGGGCGGGTCTTCCGCGGCCCCGGCTGGCAGCCCGCGGCGCCCGAGGCCCCAGAGGCGCCCCAGGCCGCCCTGCCCGCCGCCGACGCGACGGTCCCGGAGCGCGCGGCATGACGGGACGGCCCTCGTCCCGGCTGCTCCTCGGGGCCTTCGGCGTCGCCGCGCTCGGCGACCTCGGCGCGCTCCTCGCGGACTTCGGCCCCGGCCACGCCGTCTTCAAGCCGCTGCTCATGCCGCTCTTCGCGGCGTACGTGGCCGCCCGGCGGGGGCCCCGGCCGCTCGTCGCCGCGCTCCTCTTCGGCTGGGGCGGCGACACCTTCCTGCTCTTCGACGCCGAGCTCGCCTTCCTCGCCGGGATGGGCTCCTTCGCCGCGGGGCACGTCTGCTACCTCGTGCTCTTCAAGCGGTACGGGGCCGGGGCGTCCGGCGCGCGCGGGGCAGGCCTCGTGGCCGGGTACGCCCTCGCCCTCGTCGGCACCGTGGCGCTGCTCTGGCCCGACCTGCCGGCCGACATGCGGGGGCCCGTGGCGGGCTACAGCCTGCTGCTCACCGCCATGGCGTTCGGCGCCACCACGCTCGGACCCGCGGCGGGCGCCGGAGGGGCGCTGTTCCTGCTCTCGGACACCCTCATCGCGACCGGCGTCGCCGAGTGGCCCCAGCTGCCGAGGCCCGACTTCGCGATCATGATCACGTACCTCGGGGCCCAGTACCTGCTCGCCCGGGGAGTGCTTGCGGCGGCCGGGCGGACCGCGCCGGAGGTCACCAGCGAATCGGTACCGGCACCGCGGTGAGCAGCGCCGACAGCACCACGACGACGCCCAGCGCGATCACCTCCCCGCGCGCGGGAACGTAGGCCGAGACGCGGTCCGCCGTGCGGCGCAGCCGACGGCGGGCCAGCAGCGCGAGCAGCGCTACGGCCAGCACGAGCAGCACCTTGGCGAGCAGGGTGCGGCCGTAGGCCGTCCCGGTGAGCTGGTCGAGGACCGTGCTCGCCGGCATCCGGCGCAGCGTGCTGCACACCCCGGTCGCGGTGATCGCGGCGAACAGGACGGCGGCCACGCGCGCGTAGAGCCCCAGTACCGCGACGGCCTCCTCCGGAGAGGACGTCCGCCACCGGCGCAGCATGCGCAGGACGTACAGCAGCCCGCCCGCCCACAGCGCACCGCACGTCAGGTGGACGAGCGTGAGACCGCTGCCGAGGAGTGGGCTGTCCTCCACCGGAGGGTGGGCCCGCAGCGCCTCCGCGACGATCACCGCGGCCAGCGGGAACACCGCCCCCGCCGGACGCCGTGAACGCGCGCACAGGGCGGCCACGATGAACGCGTTGACCTCCAGGAGGGCCAGCCTCCCGTCCCGGGTGTCGTACAGCCGCCCGATGTCCAGGTCGGAGAGCTCCTGCGGGACCAGGTTGCCGTTCGCCACGATCGCCGCGAGCCCCAGCGCCGCGACGCACCCCGCCCAGGCCGCGTACGACGACCAGCCGCGCGGCGCCCGGTCGAGCGGCGCGCCCGCCACCCGGCGGGCGAGCCGGGTCGCGAACACCTCGCCCAACTGCACGCACAGGGCGGCGAACAGGACCGTCCGAAGGAACGTGATCCAGGCCGTGCCGGGTGCGCGGGCCTCACCGGTGCCCTGCAGCGCCGTCGAAGGGCCGAGCAGGGGGATCAGCGCGGCGACGGCCACGAGGACGAGCACGGCGGCGGCGCGGGCCGCGGACGGGCGGCGGCGCGGGGCGCGGTGCGAGACGGGGGCGGTGGCCGGTATGCCGGTCGAAGCATCGCCTCCGGGCTCGACGGACGGTCGTATGGAGCTCACTACAAGATCTTCACCAGGGCTCCCGGCGACGGGCAAGTCCTGAGGGACAACTGGCGCAAAGGCGCTCCGATCGGACCGAGTCACTCATCTCCACCCGAGTCCCTGCCGGTCAACTGCTCGCCGACCACCACAGCCTCACCGACTTCTCCGGCTCCGACGGCCGCAGCTCCCACCCCTGAACGGCCGCCGCCTGGACGACGTAGTGGCCGCCGCAGCCTCGGTAGGCGCGCCGCGGGATCTCGCACTCGGAGGGCGGCAGCGGCTTCTTGGGCACGCGCGGGGCCGACGCCTTGGCCGTCCACCGGGCGAGCAGCTTGTCGACCTCCGCGCGGTAGTGGTCGGCGTCCCCCTCGTGGCGCACCTCGGACCAGAGCACGCACCAGCGGGGCAGGGTGAAGACGCGGCCCATCGCCCGGTCCATGAACCGGTCGAACGCCTTCTCGTACGACGAGCTCACCGCGGCGATCACCTCGGTGACCAGGCCGATGGCGAGGGTGCCGAGGAAGATCGCGATCCCGAGCACGACCCAGCACGGCAGGAACACCACCGTGGCGACGAACCGGGTCACCAGCTGCCACCGGGGGCGGGTGGGCCAGGCCACCCAGTGTTCCGTGCCGGAGACGACGAACTCGGAGTTCTTGTACTCGTACATGACACACGATCCTCTCGTGGAGCGACAGGAAAGGGCCGGGCGGCCCCGAAGCCGCCCGGCCCGATCCGTCGCGCCGTGGTGCTACTTGCGCACGGCGTCCAGCGCGTCGGCCATGCCCACGCCGTAGAAGCCGTTCTTGTTCCTGCCGCCCTCGCAGACCGCGTCGACCTTGCCGTCACCGTCGTAGTCGTACGGATCGGTGCACGCCATCGCGTCCGCCTGGCGGTAGAGCAGCGCCTTGATCCGCGCCGCCGAGGCGTGCGGATGCGTCGACTTCAGCAGCGCGGCCACGCCCGCGGCGTGCGGCGACGCCATCGACGTACCGGCCTTGTAGCCGAACTTGCCGCCCGGCAGCGTCGACAGGATCCTGCCGTCCTCGGCCGGCGCGTTCGGCGCCTGGTACTTCGTGGAGTCGCCGCCGGGCGCCGTGATGTCGACGACGCCGTTGCCGTAGTTCGAGTACGACGACTTGAAGCCCTTCGCGCCGGTCGCCGAGACCGTCACGACGCCGGGCAGCTGCGACGGGAGGTCGAAGCAGTCCTTGGTCTTGACGGTCCGCGGCACCGGGGTGGTGTCGTCGGGGCTCGACTCGTCGAGGATCTCGTCCTGGGCGAGGTCGGTCTTGGCGTTGCCCGCGGCCGCGACGTTCACCGCGCCCTTGCGCTCCGCGTACTCGGAGGCCCGCCCGACCGCGTCGACCAGCGCCTTCTGATCGGCGTCCGTCGTGCAGTTGAACAGCCACGGGTCGGTGTAATAGCTGTTGTTGGTGACGTCGACGCCGTGGTCGGCCGCCCACACGAAGCCGCAGACCACGGCCTCCGTGTAGTACATGCCGGTCGCCGGCTCGGCCACCTTCAGGCTCGCCACCTTCACGCCCGGCGCGACACCGGTGACGCCGGTGCCGTTCTTCGCCGCGGCGATGGTGCCCGCCACGTGCATCCCGTGGTCGCTCTCCTTGGCCACGGGACGCCACGCGTTGTCCTTCTGCACGGGCACGCCGCCCAGGCAGCTCGCGGACGCCCGGCGGTCGAAGTTCGGCGCGATGTCGGGGTGCGTGTCGTCGACCCCGGAGTCGAGCACGCCGACCGTGACCTCGGAGCTGCCGAGCGAGACCTCGTGCGCCTTGTCCGCCTTCATGGCGGGCAGGTCCCACTGCAGCGGCTCCAGCTCGTCCTGACCCGCCGACGCCTTGCCCGCCGCGGCCTTCGCCTCCTCGGCGGTCAGCGGCCGCTCCGACTCGAGGGCGTCGTCCGCCTGCGCCGACAGCGGGGCCGTGCGCGTCGCGCCCGCCGAGTCGACGCCCTTGACCTTGCGGATCGTCTTCGCGAAGTCGGGGTTCGCCGAGTGGACGACGATGACACCGATCTTGTCGTACGCGATGACCACGTCGCCGCCGGCCTTGGCGATGGCCTTCTTGGCGCGCTCCGAACTGCCCTTGCCGGGGCGGACGTTCACGACGTAGCTCATCGACGCGGCATCCGCTGCCGTGGACCCCGCGGCCGCCGGGGCGGAGGCCGGGGCGTCCGGCATCGCCGCGGGCCTGGCCGAGGCAGTGCCCGGCAGGAAGGCGACGGCCGAGACCATCGCGACGCCGAGCGGCAGGGCTAGCGCGCGGCGGGAGCGCAGGAAGGCCACGGCCGATATGTGGGACTTGTTCACGTTCTCTCTCCCCGTCACTTCTTCTTCACGGCGTCGAGCGCGTCGACGAGCCCACTGCCGTAGAAGCTGGTCCCGTGCTTGCCGCCGCTCTGGCAGACCGCGTCGACGTCGCCGTCACCGTCGGGGTCGTACGGGCCGGACGGGCAGTCGAGCCGGTCGGCCTGCTTCTTCAGGAGCCGCTGCAGCTCCGCCGGGCCCGCCTTGGGGTGCGTGGACTTGAGCAGCGCGGCGACGCCCGAGGCGTGCGGCGCGGCCATCGAGGTGCCCTGCAGCCAGCCGTACTCGCCGCCCGGCATGGTGGAGAGGATGCGGCCGTTCTTCGACGGGGTGTCGCCCGGGATCTGGAACTTGTCGCCGCCCGGGGCGGCGATGTCCACGACGCCCTTGCCGTAGCTGGAGTAGATCGACTTCAGGTTCTGCACGCCCGTCGCGCTGGTGGTGACGACGCCCGGCAGCTGGGTCGGCACGTCGAGGCACTCGTGCGGGTCGATGGTGCGGGTCACCGGAGTGGAGTCGTCCGGGCTGGAGTCGTCGACGATCGCGTCGGAGTCCAGGTCGTGGTTGGAGTTGCCCGCGGAGGCGACGTGCAGGGTGCCCTTCTTCTGGGCGTACAGCTGCGCGCGGTTGACCGCGTCGAGGATCGCCTTCTGGTCCGGGTCGTCCTTGCAGTTGTACAGCCACGGGTCCACGTAGTAGCTGTTGTTGGTGATCTCGACGCTGTGCTCGGCGGCGAACACGAAGGCGCAGACCACGTTCTCCGGGTAGAACAGCTCGTCGACCGGGTCGGCCACCCTGATGGCCGAGACCTGCACGCCGGGCGCCACGCCCGCGACGCCGACGCCGTTGCGCGCGGCGGCGATCTCACCGGCCACGTGCGTGCCGTGGTAGCTGTCCTTCGACGACGGGCGCCAGGCCCCCGCCGAGGTGTCCGCCTTGCCGCCGACACAGCTCGCGGACTGCGACGGCGAGAAGTTGGACGCGAGGTCGGGGTGGGTGTCGTCGACGCCGGTGTCGATCACGGCGACGGTGACCTTCTTGCTGCCCGGATTGATCTTCGCGGCCTTGTCGGCACCGATCGCGCGCAGGTCCCACTGGTCGGCTTCCATCGGCTCGGCGCCCGGGGCGGCGCTCTGCTTCAGGGCCTTGGCCTCAGCCTTCGAGAGCAGCTTCGCCTTGCCGTCGTCCGTGGTGCCGGCGGCCTTCAGCGGCGAGGTGTGGGTCGCTCCCGCGGACTGGACACCGCGCACGGCACGTATCTGCTGGCCGAACTCCGGATTCGACGAGTGCGCGACGATGACGCCGATCTTCTCGTGCGTCACGACGACGGAGCCACCGGCCCCGGCTATCGCCTTCTTGACGTACGCGAGCGTCTTGCGGTCCGTTCGGGTGTTGACGACGTACGCGAAGACGGGGGCATCCTTCGCGGCCTTCGCCGACACGGGGGCGGGCGACTCGTTCGGGGCCGCGGTCGCGGCGCCGGGCACGAAACCGACCGAGGCGGCGAGCGCGATGCCGAGCGGCACGATCAGTGCCGCACGACGTCTGGAACGCAGATGAGCCATGGGATCTCCACATCATCCGGAGACGGAACCGTACGCGGAATTGCATACGGAACTGCCCGAACACGACTGGTGCTCGGGCAGGTACATGACGGGCTGTGCAGGGTGAAGCTAACCCTGAAGCTCCCAGGCCAGCAATGACTTACCGAAGAAATGGGGGAGTTCGACCACGTCGGAGACGTCGCGGGGACGTTGAGCAGACAACGGAAGCAACATCAACCCCCTGTCGGATCACGTCCCATGGCCTTAGCATCGCCATCCGTGGCTCACGTGATCCGCGTCACGCTGGATGTGAGACCAGAGAGCCCATGGATCAACTGTCCGTCCCCACCCCACCCGCACCACGAGGAGACTCCGTGGCCACCGACGCACCGCCCCCTTCGAAGGGTGGCGCAGGAAACGAACCCGCTCCCCACGCGCCCTCCACGGAGGAGTTCACCGAGGTGCAGGAGAGCGCGGAATTCGGCGAACTGCGCACCGCTCACCGCTCGTTCGCCTTCCCGCTCACCGTCGCCTTCATCGCCTGGTACCTCGTGTACGTCCTGCTCTCCAACTACGCGGGCGACTTCATGGGCACCAAGCTCTTCGGCAACATCAACGTCGCCCTGGTCCTCGGCCTCGGGCAGTTCCTGACCACGTTCCTCATCGCCTGGTTCTACTCGCGCCACGCCGCGTCGAAGCTCGACCCGAAGGCCGAAGCGATCAAGTCCCGCATGGAGAACCGCCCGCAGACCCGCCTGGAGGGCGACGCATGAGCCCCGCGCACCCCGCCGTCATCGAGCTGGCGGCCGCGTCCGACGCCTCCGAGCACCGGACGCTGATCATCAGCCTTTTCGCGGCCTTCGTCGTCGCGACCCTCTGCATCACCGTCTGGGCCGGCCGGCAGACCAAGAGCGCCGCCGACTTCTACGCGGGCGGCCGCCAGTTCACCGGCTTCCAGAACGGCCTGGCGATCTCCGGCGACTACATGTCCGCCGCGTCCTTCCTCGGCATCGCCGGTGCCATCGCCCTCTTCGGCTACGACGGGTTCCTCTACTCCATCGGATTCCTGGTCGCCTGGCTGGTGGCGCTCCTCCTGGTCGCCGAACCGCTGCGCAACTCCGGGCGCTACACGATGGGCGACGTCCTCGCGTACCGCATGCGCCAGCGCCCGGTCCGCACCGCCGCGGGCACCTCCACCATCGTCGTGTCGATCTTCTACCTGCTCGCGCAGATGGCGGGCGCGGGCGTCCTGGTCTCGCTGCTGCTGGGCATCACCAGTGACGCGGGCAAGATCCTCATCGTCGCCCTCGTCGGCGTCCTGATGATCGTCTACGTCACCATCGGCGGCATGAAGGGCACCACCTGGGTGCAGATGGTCAAGGCCGTCCTGCTCATCACCGGCACCGTCCTCATCACCTTCCTGATCCTGCTGAAGTTCAACTTCAACGTCTCCGACTTGCTCGGCACGGCCGCCTCCAACAGCGGCAAGGGATCGGCCTTCCTGGAGCCCGGTCTCAAGTACGGCGCGTCCGGCACCTCGAAGCTGGACTTCATCTCGCTCGGCATCGCCCTGGTCCTCGGCACCGCGGGCCTGCCGCACATCCTGATCCGCTTCTACACGGTGCCCACGGCCAAGGCCGCCCGTAAGTCCGTGAACTGGGCGATCGGCATCATCGGCGCCTTCTACCTGATGACGATCGTCCTCGGCTTCGGCGCCGCCGCCCTGCTCAAGCCCGGCGAGATCATCGCCTCCAACAAGGCGGGCAACACGGCGGCACCGCTCGCCGCCCTGGAGATCGGCGGCGGTGGCGACTCGACCGGCGGCGCGATCCTGCTCGCGGTGATCTCCGCGGTCGCCTTCGCCACGATCCTCGCGGTGGTCGCGGGCCTCACCCTCGCCTCGTCGTCCTCGTTCGCCCACGACATCTACGCGAACGTCATCCGCAAGGGCAAGGCCACCGAGAAGGAGGAGATGAAGGCGGCCCGCTGGTCGACCGTGTTCATCGGCATCGTCTCCATCGCCCTCGGCGCCCTGGCCCGAGACCTCAACGTGGCGGGCCTGGTCGCCCTGGCCTTCGCGGTCGCGGCCTCCGCGAACCTGCCGACGATCCTCTACAGCCTGTTCTGGAAGAGGTTCACCACCCAGGGCGCGCTCTGGTCCATCTACGGCGGTCTGATCACCGCGGTCGGCCTGGTGCTGTTCTCACCGGTCGTCTCGGGCAAGCCCACCTCGATGTTCCCCGACGCAAACTTCGACTTCTTCCCGCTGGAGAATCCGGGCCTGATCTCCATCCCGCTGGGCTTCCTGCTCGGCTGGCTCGGCTCGATCCTCTCCAAGGAGGAGCCGGACAAGGGCAAGTACGCGGAGCTCGAGGTCAAGTCCCTCACCGGCGTCGGAGCCCACTGATCGGGCATTGTTCACACGTCCGTAGCGGCCGCGTCGTAGAGTCCTACGACGCGGCCGCACCGTTCCTCGTGGCAAATGGCCCATGGCGTTGTCAGACGTCTGACGTAAGGTCGAAAGCAGCCGGAACAACAAGTCGGTTCTATCTGCATCCAACCGCCGGGGAGGGGCCGCAGTGCTCATCGACACCTATGGCCGTGTAGCCACTGACCTGCGCGTTTCGCTGACCGATCGCTGCAATCTGCGCTGCACGTACTGCATGCCGGAAGAGGGCCTGCAGTGGCTGGCCAAGCCGGACCTGCTCACGGACGACGAGATCGTGCGCCTCGTGCGCATCGCCGTCACCCAGCTCGGCGTCACCGAGGTCCGCTTCACCGGCGGCGAGCCCCTGCTGCGCCCCGGCCTCGTCGGCATCGTCGAGCGCTGCGCCCAGCTGGAGCCCCGCCCCAGGATGTCCCTGACGACGAACGGCATCGGCCTCAAGCGCACCGCGAAGGCCCTCAAGGCCGCAGGCCTCGACCGTGTGAACGTCTCGCTGGACACGCTGCGCCCCGACGTCTTCAAGACGCTCACCCGCCGCGACCGCCACAAGGACGTCCTGGACGGCCTCGCGGCCGCCCGTGACGCGGGCCTCACCCCGGTCAAGGTCAACACCGTCCTGATGCCGGGCCTGAACGACGACGAGGCCCCGGACCTGCTGGCCTGGGCCGTCGAGAACGACTACGAACTGCGCTTCATCGAGCAGATGCCCCTGGACGCCCAGCACGGCTGGAAGCGCGACGGCATGATCACCGCGGGTGACATCCTGCAGTCCCTGCGCACCCGCTTCGAGCTCACCGAAGAGGGGTCGAAGGAGCGCGGCTCGGCGCCCGCCGAGCGCTGGATCGTGGACGGCGGCCCGCACCGCGTCGGCGTCATCGCCTCCGTCACCCGCCCGTTCTGCTCGGCCTGCGACCGGACCCGGCTCACGGCCGACGGACAGGTGCGCACCTGTCTGTTCGCCACCGAGGAGACCGACCTGCGCGGGGCGCTGCGCGCGGCCCCGGAGGACAGCACGGACGGGTCGGACGAGGCCATCGCCCGCATCTGGAAGCTCGCGATGTGGGGCAAGAAGGCGGGCTCGGGTCTGGACGACCCGTCGTTCCTGCAGCCGGAGCGCCCGATGTCGGCGATCGGCGGCTAGCCGGCCCCGCCGCTTTTGGCGTCGTCCCCGGCGGCGGCCTCGCGCGCCTGCCACTCCTGGAGCACCACCACGTCCTTCAGGAAGCCGCGCACGCCCAGGAACTGGGAGAGGTGCTCGCGGTGTTCCTCGCACGCGAGCCACGTCTTGCGCCGCTCCGGGGTGTGGATCTTGGGGTTGTTCCAGGCAAGCACCCAGACCGCGTCGGCGCGGCAGCCCTTGGCGGAACAGATCGGGTTTTCGTCACTCACAGTCGCGTCCAAAGTGCTGCAAACAAGGCGACGCCGAGCAGCCACGGGGGGAGCTGCCCGGCGTCGGTCTGTCGCTCCGACGGGGGATGCGGAGCGCGTACGAAGTATGTCATGGGGGACCCGGCTACTGGCACCGGAACTACATGATTGATCTGAGGTTTTCTTGAGCTTGGCGCAACGTCGACGGTCAGCTCTGTTCGTGTGAAGTGCCGCGCCGCTGGTCGTGCGCGGGCCCCAGGGGATCTTCCGGGACGGATTCCGCGGCGGCGGCCGCGGCGGGCGGCGCCAGCATTGGCCGAGAAGGAGCGGGTACGAAGGTCGACGGCAGCGAAGGCGGAGACTCCCGGCCGGCGTTCGCGATCACGACGGAGATGTACGGCAGGAGGACACCGAGCACCAGTGCGACGAGGGCGACGTGTCGCTCGACGTTCCACAGCACCGCGGCTGCCACCACGGACACCGTTCGGACCGACATCGAGATCACATAACGCCGCTGCCTGCCCCGCACGTCCTCCGCGAGACCCTGTCGGGCCCCCGTGATCCGGAAGACCTGGCCGCTGCTCTGCTTCCGCATCACGTTCCACCGCCCTGTCCGCTGTGCCGGACTCTCCCTGGTTGAGCACCCCGGTCCGGCCCGCTCAACGTTACGCCGCGGCTGCGCCGCCTACGAGACCGGGGGAGCCTTCACCTCGGTGCCCTGCCTGCGCCGTGCCACGTATGGAGGTGCCCGACATGCGCCGTATGGAGGACGGGACGACACTGGCGGTAACGCTCGTGTAGAGCCGACTAGGAGGCAGCTATGGGCTGGTTGTGGGCGATCATCGTGGGATTCGTGCTGGGGCTGATTGCCAAGGCGATCCTGCCGGGGAAGCAGCACAGTCCGCTCTGGCTGACCACGGTGTTCGGCATCATCGGAGCCGTCCTGGGCAACTGGCTCGCGACGCAGTTCGGGATCAATGAGACCAAGGGCATCGACTGGGGCCGCCATGCGCTCCAGCTGGTCGCGGCGCTCGTCGTCGTCGGCGTCGGTGACGCGGCGTACACGATGGTCCGGGGCAACAAGCGAAGGGCGTAGCCGTACGAAGAGGGGCCGGTCCGCACGGACCGGCCCCTCTCGTATGCGCCGTTCACGCGGCGTCGGCGGGTCAGCCCGCCGTGACCTCGACCGCCGCCAGGTTCTTCTTGCCGCGGCGCAGCACCAGCCACCGCCCGTGCAGCAGGTCCGCACGGGCCGGCACGTGGTCCTCGGCGGCCACCTTCACGTTGTTCACGTAGGCACCGCCCTCCTTCACCGTGCGCCGGGCGGCGGACTTGCTCGCCACCAGGCCCACCTCGGCGAGCAGGTCCACGACCGGGCCGAGCTCGGCGACCTCGATGCGCGGCAGCTCGGAGAGCGCGGCGGCCAGCGTCGCCTCGTCCAGCTCCGCCAGGTCGCCCTGGCCGAAGAGCGCCTTCGAGGCGGCGATCACCGCGGCGCACTGGTCCGCGCCGTGCACCAGCGTGGTCAGCTCCTCGGCGAGCGCGCGCTGCGCGGCGCGCGCCTGCGGACGCTCCTCGGTCTGCTTCTCGATCTCTTCGAGCTCCTCGCGGGACTTGAAGGACAGGATCCGCATGTACGTCGAGATGTCCCGGTCGTCCGTGTTCAGCCAGAACTGGTAGAACGCGTACGGCGTCGTCATCGCCGGGTCGAGCCAGACGGCGCCGCCCTCGGACTTGCCGAACTTGGTGCCGTCCGACTTGAGCATCAGCGGCGTGCCGAGCGCGTGGACCGTGGCGTCCGGCTCCAGGCGGTGGATCAGGTCGATGCCCGCCGTGAGGTTGCCCCACTGGTCGCTGCCGCCGGTCTGCAGCGTGCAGCCGTACCGCCGGTTGAGCTCCAGGAAGTCCATGCCCTGCAGGAGCTGGTAGCTGAACTCGGTGTACGAGATGCCCTCCTGGGACTCCAGGCGGCGGGCCACGGAGTCCTTGGTCAGCATCTTGTTCACGCGGAAGTGCTTGCCGATGTCGCGCAGGAACTCGATCGCGGACATGCCCGCGGTCCAGTCGAGGTTGTTCACCATCGTCGCGCCGTTCTCGCCCTCGAAGGACAGGAACGGCTCGATCTGCGAGCGCAGCCGGGCCACCCAGTTCGCGACCGTCTCCGGGTCGTTCAGGGTGCGCTCGGCGGTCGGCCGCGGGTCGCCGATCTGGCCCGTGGCCCCGCCCACCAGCGCCAGCGGGCGGTGCCCCGCCTGCTGGAGCCGGCGGACGGTGAGGACCTGGACGAGGTGCCCGACGTGCAGGCTCGCCGCGGTCGGGTCGAAGCCGCAATAGAACGTGACGGGACCGTCCGCGAGCGCCTTGCGCAGTGCGTCTTCATCGGTGGACAGGGCGAAAAGCCCCCGCCACTTCAGCTCGTCGACGATGTCCGTCACGGGTCTCGCGTCTCCTTGGGTGTGCTGACACAGTGCACGTAGGTGCAGGGTCCGAGGTTATACGCCCTGGCTGACCGAACTCATATTGAAATCCGGGACGCGCAGCGCGGGCATCGCGGCCCGGGTGAAGTAGTCGCCCCACTCGCGCGGCAGCGTCTTCTCGGTGCGGCCCGCCTCGGAGGCCCGCCCGAGCAGGTCCACGGGCGATTCGTTGAACCGGAAGTTGTTCACCTCGCCCACCACCTCGCCGTTCTCGACGAGGTACACGCCGTCCCTGGTCAGCCCGGTGAGCAGCAGTGTCGCCGGGTCGACCTCGCGGATGTACCAGAGGCAGGTCAGCAGCAGCCCGCGCTCCGTGGCCGCGACCATCTCGTCCAGTGTGCGGTCGCCGCCGCCGTCCAGGACGAGGTTGTCGACGGCCGGCGTCACCGGGAGCCCGGTGAGCGCCGCGCTGTGCCGGCTGGTGGCGAGGTGAGCGAGCTCACCGGCGCGGATCCACTCGGTGGCGGCCAGCGGCAGGCCGTTGTCGAAGACCGAGGCGTCGCCGCCCGAGGCGTGCGCGAGCACGAAGGGCGCCGACTCCAGGCCCGGCTCGTGCGGGTCGCTGCGCAGCGTCAGCGGCAGCTCGGCCAGCCGCTCGCCCAGGCGCGTGGCACCGCCCGGCTTGGAGAACACCGTGCGGCCCTCGGCGGCGTCGCGGGCCGACGACTGCCACAGCTGGTAGATCAGCAGGTCCGCGACGGCGGTCGGCGGCAGCAGGGTCTCGTACCGCCCCGCGGGCAGGTCGATGCGCCGCTGCGCCCATCCGAGGCGCTGGGCCAGCTCCGCGTCGAGGGCGGCCGGGTCGACGTCCTTGAAGTCGCGGGTGGCGCGGCCCGCCCACGCCGACTTGGTGCGGTCGGGCGACTTGGCGTTGAGCTCCAGGGTGCCGTTGGGCTGGTCGTGCCGCAGGCGCAGCCCCGTCGACGTACCGAGGTAGCTCGTCACGAATTCGTGGTTCGCGAAGCCGTAGAGCTCCCGGCCGCCCGCGCGGGCCCGGGCGAACGCCTCGCCGAGCGCCGGGGCGAAGTCCGCGAAGACAGCCGAGGACGTCTCGGCGGGCGCCTCGGTGAAGTCGGGGGAGGCGGTCGTGCCGGTCACCAGCGGCTGCGCGTCCTCGGCAGGACCCGCCCCGCGCGCGGCCTCCTCGGCGGCCCGCACCAGCGGCTCCAGGTCGTCCGCGGTCACGGCCGCGCGCGTCACGACACCGGAGGCGGTGCCTTCCTTGCCGTCGACGGTCGCGATGACGGTGAGGGTGCGGCCGCGGGTCACGCCGTTGGTGGTCAGGGCGTTGCCCGCCCACCGCAGGTTCGCCGACGACTCCTCGTCGGCGATCACGACGCAGCCGTCCGCGGTGGACAGTTCGAGGGCGCGCTCGACGATCTCGTGCGGCTTGGTGGCGCTGCGGCTCATCGACCGGCCTCCTGCGTGGTGTTCAGAATGTTCACGCCCCGGAACAGGGCGGACGGGCAGCCGTGGGAGACCGCGGCGATCTGGCCGGGCTGGGCCTTGCCGCAGTTGAAGGCGCCGCCGAGGACATACGTCTGCGGGCCGCCGACCGCGGCCATCGAGCCCCAGAAGTCGGTGGTCGACGCCTGGTAGGCGACGTCGCGGAGCTGCCCGGCGAGGCGGCCGTTCTCGATCTTGTAGAAGCGCTGTCCGGTGAACTGGAAGTTGTAGCGCTGCATGTCGATGGACCACGACCGGTCGCCGACGACGTAGATCCCGCGGTCGACGCCCGCGATGAGGTCCTCCGTGGAGAGCCCGCCCGGGTCCGGTTGCAGCGACACGTTCGCCATGCGCTGCACCGGGACGTGGCCGGGGGAGTCGGCGTACGCACAGCCGTTGGAGCGCTCGAAGCCGGTGAGCTTCGCGATGCGCCGGTCCAGCTGGTACCCGACCAGCGTGCCGTCCTTGACCAGGTCCCAGGACTGTCCGGCCACGCCCTCGTCGTCGTACCCGATCGTCGCGAGCCCGTGCTCGGCCGTCCGGTCGCCCGTCACGTTCATCAGCGAGGAGCCATACGCCAGCTTGCCGAGCTGGTCGAAGGTGGCGAACGACGTGCCCGCGTACGCCGCTTCGTAGCCGAGCGCGCGGTCCAGCTCGGTGGCGTGGCCGATCGACTCGTGAATCGTCAGCCAGAGGTTGGACGGATCGACGACCAGGTCGTACGCGCCCGCCCGGACGCTCGGCGCCCGCATCTTCTCCGCCAAATGCCCGGGAATCTCGGAGAGCTCCCGATCCCAGTCCCAGCCGGTCCCCGTGAGGTACTCCCAGCCGCGGCCGACCGGCGGCGCGATGGTCCGCATCGAGTCGAACTCGCCGGTCGACCCGTCGACGGCCACCGCGGTCAGCTGCGGGTGCAGCCGCACGCGCTGCTGCGTGGTCACCGTCCCCGCCGTGTCCGCATAGAACTTGTTCTCGTGCACGGTGAGCAGCGAGGCGTCGACGTGCGAGACCCCGTCGGCTGCGAGCAGCCGCGCGCTCCAGTCGGCGAGCAGCCCCGCCTTCTCCTCGTCCGGCACGGAGAACGGATCGATCTCGTACGAGGAGACCCAGGTCTTCTCGGCGTGCACCGGCTCCGGCGCGAGCTCGACGCGCTCGTCCGACCCCGCGGCCTTGATGACCTGCGCGGACAGCTTCGCCATCGCGACGGCCTGGGACGCGACGCGGGCCGCCGCGTCCATCGTCATGTCGACCCCCGAGGCGAAGCCCCAGGTGCCGCCGTGCACCACCCGGACCGCATATCCGAGGTCGGTGGTGTCGGAGCTGCCCGCCGGTTTGGCGTCGCGCAGCAGCCAGGACGCGCTGCGCACCCGCTCCAGGCGGAAGTCCGCGTGGTCGGCGCCGAGCGCCCGCGCGCGGGCGAGCGCGGCGTCGGCGAGAGCCCGCAGCGGCAGCGCCGTGAAGGCTTCATCGATGGAATGAGGCACGGATGTCTCCCTGCTTTCGGCTCCGGTCAGGTCCGATCATGTCGCGCCCGACGCCCCGGCGGCCAGGGTTTTCTGTAGGGATCCGACAGGGAGTCCTCTTCGCCACTGTCGGTCGTCGATTCTCCGTATCGCGACAGGTACCGATAGGTTTTCGAGGTACCAGACCGCTATCGAAAGGGTGATCCGTTGAGCCGCTCGGTTCTCGTCACCGGAGGAAACCGGGGCATCGGCCTCGCCATCGCCCGCGCCTTCGCCGACGCCGGCGACAAGGTCGCGATCACCTACCGCTCGGGTGAGCCGCCGAAGCTCCTCACCGACGCCGGGGTCCTCGCCGTCAAGTGTGACATCACCGACGCCGAGCAGGTGGAGCAGGCCTACAAGGAGATCGAGGAGAAGCACGGGAACGTCGAGGTCCTGGTCGCCAATGCCGGCATCACCAAGGACCAGCTCCTGATGCGCATGACCGAGGAGGACTTCACGTCCGTCCTCGACACCAACCTCACCGGCACCTTCCGCGTCGTCAAGCGCGCCAATCGCGGCATGCTGCGCGCCAAGAAGGGCCGCGTCGTCCTCATCTCCTCGGTCGTGGGCCTGACGGGCGGCGCCGGACAGGCGAACTACGCCGCTTCCAAGGCGGGTCTGGTCGGCTTCGCGCGTTCGCTCGCCCGCGAGCTCGGTTCGCGCAACCTCACCTTCAACGTCGTCGCCCCCGGTTTTGTCGACACCGACATGACCAAGGTGCTGACGGACGAGCAGCGTGAGGGCATCGTCTCTCAGGTGCCGCTCGGCCGTTACGCGCAGCCCGAGGAGATCGCCGCCGCGGTGAAGTTCCTCGCGTCGGACGACGCTTCTTACATCACTGGAGCCGTCATCCCCGTTGACGGCGGATTGGGCATGGGTCACTGATCACATGAGCGGAATTCTCGACGGCAAGCGCATCCTCGTCACCGGTGTGCTGACGGAGGCCTCGATCGCCTTCCACGCGGCCAAGGTCGCCCAGGAGCAGGGCGCCGAGGTCATCCTGACCGCGTTCCCGCGGCCCACGCTCACCGAGCGCATCGCCAAGAAGCTCCCCAAGCCCGCCAAGGTCATCGAGCTCGACGTGACCAACCAGGAGCACCTGGACCGTCTCGCGGGCGTCGTGAAGGAGGAGCTCGGCGGCCTCGACGGCATCGTGCACTCCATCGGCTTCGCGCCGCAGGGTGCCTTCAACTTCCTCGAGGCGACCTTCGAGGACGTCTCGACGGCGATGCACGTCTCGGCGTACTCCCTGAAGTCGCTCACGATGGCCTGCCGTCCGCTCTTCGAGGGCGGCGCCTCGGTCGTCGGCCTCACCTTCGACGCGCAGTACGCCTGGCCGAAGTACGACTGGATGGGCCCGGCCAAGGCCGCCCTGGAGGCCACCAGCCGCTACCTCGCCCGCGACCTGGGCAAGGAGGACATCCGCTGCAACCTGATCTCCGCGGGGCCGCTCGGCTCCATGGCCGCCAAGTCCATCCCGGGCTTCGGCGAGCTCGCGGAGGTCTGGGACTCCCGCTCCCCGCTGAACTGGGACATGGCCGACCCGGAGCCCGCGGGCCGTGGTGTCGTCGCCCTGCTCTCGGACTTCTTCCCGAAGACCACCGGCGAGATCATCCACGTCGACGGCGGCGTGCACATGATGGGCGCCTGACCGGGCACCAGCCCCGGCAGCGGGTACGTTTTCGAGGCCCCGTCCCCCGCAGCGCGCGGGTGGCGGGGCCTCACCCGTTCGGCCCCCTGGCCGGGCGGCGACGGGGGAGTGCCGCGCACTCTGAAGTGTGCGTCTTACCGGTGCGGTGCTCGTGGCTCTCGCTCTTGTGGCCGCCGCGCCGAGCGGCGTGCCGCAGGGTCCCTCCGCCGCGCGCGTGGAGGAGGAGAAACCCCGGCCCCGGCCCTTCGGTTCGGAGTGCCGCACCGGCGTCGCAGGCGCGCACGTCGTCGCGTACTGCCACAACCCCTACCCCGAGACCGACCGGGTCCGTCTCCACGTGGAGTGCGACCAGTGGTGGGACATCGACACCGACTCCCGGCCCGTCGAGGCGGGGCCCGCGATGACGGTGCGGCTCACGGGGCGGTGCTGGAAAGAGGTCCGCTCGGCCTGGGTCAGCCACCAGAAGTCAGCGCCCGGTCCCGTCCTTCGGCCCCGGTGAGCCGCTCCGGGCAGCACATGAAGGGGTAGCTCGCCGCCTCCGCCGCGGCGGCCTCCGCGTCGCCCGCGCGGATCGCGTCCACCAGCCGGGTGTGGTCCATGTGCGCCTCGGGCGTGAGCTCCTCGCCGATGTCCTCGCGCAGCCAGTCCCGCAGCACCTCTCCGAGGTCCGCGTACATGGCCGTCATGACGTCGTTGTGCGAGGCGGCGACGACGGCCATGTGGAACGTCGCGTCGGCCGTCACGAACGCCTCCGTGTCCCCGGTCGCCCAGATCTCCTCGCGGCGCACCAGCAGCGCGTCGAGCTGCTTGAGGTCGCGCTCGGTGCGGCGCTCGGCGGCGAGCTTCGCGGCGCTGGACTCCAGCGTGCTGCGCAGCTCGGCGATGTGCCGCGGGTCGGCGTCGGCGAACCTGCGCTGCATCACGCCCGCGAGCTCGCTCGTCGCGACCACATAGGTTCCCGAGCCCTGGCGGATGTCGAGCAGGCCGTTGTGCGCGAGGGCGCGCACGGCCTCCCTGACCGTGTTCCTGGCCACGCCCAGCTGATCGACCAGCTCGGGCTCGGTGGGGATGCGTGAGCCGACCGGCCACTCGCCCGAAGAGATCTGGTTGCGCAGCTCGGAGATGACCTGTTCGGAGAGTGCGGAACGGCGAGGGGTGGTCAGCGGCATGACGTTCCTTCGTGCGTGCGTGGCCCGTGGATGAGCAGTGTGACGTAATCGGATTGGACAGCCAATCATCCCATGATTCTATGATGGCTCCATGGCTAGTGAGAAAACCCCGACGATGACACCGACAGCAACGGCCTCCGCACCCACCGGGGACCCGGAGAAACAGGCCCCCACGCGCGCGTGGGCGACGCGCCTCGTCGTCGTCGGCATCGTCCTCGCGGCCATGAACCTCCGCCCGGCCATCACCAGCCTCGGCGCGCTCCTCGAAGAGGTGCGCGACGGCCTCGGCATGAGCGGCACCCTCGCGGGACTGCTCACCTCCGTCCCGCCCCTCTGCTTCGCGATCTTCGGCGTGATGGCGCCCCGCCTGGCCAAGCGCTTCGGGCCCAGCGCGGTGGTCTGCATCGGCATGGCCGCCATCGCCGCCGGCCTCGTGCTCCGGCCCTTCATCGGGGGCACCGCGGGCTTCCTCGCCGCCACCGCCCTGGCCCTCGCGGGCATCGCCGTCAGCAACGTCCTGATGCCCGTCATCGTCAAGCGCTGGTTCCCCGACCGGGTCGGTTCGATGACCGGCCTGTACTCGATGGCGCTGGCCCTCGGCACGTCCCTCGCGGCCGCCCTCACCGTGCCCGTCACCGACGGCCTCGGCGGACGCTGGCAGTCCGGCCTCGCCGTGTGGGCCGTGCTTGCCGTCGTCGCCGTCATCCCCTGGATCCCGCTCGTCCGCGACCGGAGCCGGACGGCCGCCGCGGTGCCGGAGCACGTCAGCGCCGCCGTGCGACGCGAGGACGACGGGCTGCGCATCACCTCCAGCCGCACCGCCTGGGCGCTCGCCGTCTTCTTCGGCCTCCAGGCCACCGCCGCGTACATCACGATGGGCTGGATGCCGCAGATCTTCCGCGACGCGGGCGTCCCCGCGGGCGAGGCGGGCGTCCTGCTCGCCGTCACGATGGCCATGGGCGTGCCCCTGGCGTTCGTCATCCCGCGCGTCGCCACCCGCCTGCCCAACCAGGGCCCGGTCGTGATCGTCCTCGGCGCGTGCGGCCTCGCCGGGTACGCGGGCCTCTTCCTCGCCCCCGCGGGCGGCGCCTGGGCCTGGGCGCTGCTGCTCGGCATCTCCAACTGCGCCTTCCCGCTCGCCCTCACCATGGTCGGGATGCGCGCGAAGAGCAGCGTCGGCGTGGCCAAGCTGTCCGCCTTCGCGCAGAGCACGGGCTACCTGATCTCCATCCCGGGCCCGCTCCTCGTGGGCGTCCTCTACCAGCACAGCGGCGGCTGGGGGCTGCCCCTCGCGCTCATGGCGGGCCTCATGGTGCCGCAGATCGTCATCGGCACCCTCGCGGGCCGTAACCGCACGGTCGAGGACGAGGTGGCGGCCAAGGCCGCCGCGGCCTGACCCCGCCGGAGGGAGGACGGGCAAAGGGTGCGAGACTGGCCGTATGCCCGTCCTCGATCCGAACCCCCAGAACGGCCAGAAGAAGCTGCTCATCGTGCTCGGCGCGATGCTGGCCATCACCGTGATCATCGGCATCATCGCGTCCATCGCCTCGCCGTGATCCACCTTGCCCGCTCGCCTTCACCGGCTCGACGTGAACCGGCCCCCGACGGAGCGATGGTGGGGCTAGGTCGTGTCTTCAATGT
>NZ_LIPN01000168.1 GCF_001418325.1 Streptomyces atriruber
CCATCAAAGTCGCCGCCCCACCGAAGTCGCCGCCCTGCCGGAGCCCGAACCGTGGCGCCCACTCACGGAGTCACCAGCTCCCTGAGGAGGGCAGCGAGGGCTTGAGGGGCGAGGGTGAGTATGTGGTCGGGGTCGTCGCTCTCGCGGAGGAGCAGGTTGCTTTCGTCGCGGGCGAGCTCGATGCACTCGTTGCCGTCACCGCCTCCGGAGAACGAGGATTTCTGCCAATCTGGCACAGCTCAGAACTCCTTCAGCAAGGGGTGGATCAGCTCCTGCGAGGGGCCGGGCGCGAGGGCCATTCCCTCCACCTCACGGAAGAGTGTTCGCATGGACATGAGTTGGGCTTCGGCATCAATAAAGGATGAGCCGTACGGTGCGTCCCGCTGAACGGTGTCCAGGGCGGCTACGGGGCCGCCTGCGTAGAAGAGCGTGGTTCCCGCACCCGCGAACCCGTCGACGTCGAAAGGCACCACGCGCACGGTGACGTTCGGCATCTCTGACTTGCGAAGGATTGCGCTTGGTTGGGTACGGCTGACGTCACGGTCGGCGACGCGGGTCTGCAACACGCTTTCGTGCAGGACGGCGATGTACGGCGCCGGCGCCTCTCGTTCGAGTACTGCCGCACGGCGTAGTCGGTGTTCCACTCGTGGGGTCAGCTCGCTGTCCGGGAGCTCGGGGCGCCAGAAGGCGAAGACCGCTCGGGCGTAGTCAGCGGTCTGGAGCAGGGCGGGAACTTGCGCGGTACCGATGACGTGCCTGGAGTGTGCGTGATGCTCCAGCTCGGCCAGGTCCAGGAATGCCGGGGGAGGCTCGTGTGGTGCGAGCTGACGGGGGCCGCGGCCGCCTGAACGAGGAAGACCCCGCCCCCTCCGCGAGGAGGGAACGGGGTCTTCGGAACGCTGCGCCTCGGCGGCTACTTCGCCGGCTCGGGCTCCGGCTCGTCCGCGGACTCCGTCTCGTCCGCCGGGTCGACCGGCGTCTTCACGGAGTCGAGCAGGAGCTGCGCGACGTCCACGACCTGGAGGGACTCCTTGGCCTGGCCGTCGTTCTTCTTGCCGTTGACCGAGTCGGTCAGCATGACGAGGCAGAACGGGCACGCGGTGGAGACGATGTCGGGGTTGAGGGACAGCGCCTCGTCGACCCGCTCCGTGTTGATGCGCTTGCCGATCCGCTCCTCCATCCACATGCGCGCGCCACCCGCGCCACAGCAGAAGCCGCGCTCCTTGTGGCGGTGCATCTCCTCGTTGCGCAGCCCGGGGACCTTGCCGATGATCTCGCGCGGAGGCGTGTAGATCTTGTTGTGGCGGCCCAGGTAGCACGGGTCGTGGTACGTGATCAGACCCTCCACCGGCGTCACCGGGATCAGCTTGCCCTCGTCGATGAGGTGCTGGAGCAGCTGCGTGTGGTGGATGACCTCGTAGTCGCCGCCGAGCTGCGGGTACTCGTTGCCGAGCGTGTTGAGGCAGTGCGGGCAGGTGGCGACGATCTTCTTCGCCGTCTTCGGCTTCTTCGTCGACTCGTCCACGTTGCCGTCGTCGTCGAAGGACTCACCGAACGCCATGTTCAGCGTGGCGACGTTCTCCTGGCCGAGCTGCTGGAACAGCGGCTCGTTGCCGAGGCGGCGGGCGGAGTCACCGGTGCACTTCTCGTCGCCGCCCATGATCGCGAACTTCACGCCCGCGATGTGGAGCAGCTCGGCGAAGGCCTTCGTCGTCTTCTTGGCGCGGTCTTCGAGGGCACCCGCACAGCCGACCCAGTAGAGGTACTCGACCTCGGTGAGGTCCTCGATGTCCTTGCCGACGACCGGCACCTCGAAGTCGACTTCCTTCGTCCACTCCAGGCGCTGCTTCTTGGCGAGGCCCCAGGGGTTGCCCTTCTTCTCCAGGTTCTTGAGCATCGTGCCCGCCTCGGACGGGAACGCGCTCTCGATCATCACCTGGTAGCGGCGCATGTCGACGATGTGGTCGATGTGCTCGATGTCGACCGGGCACTGCTCGACACAGGCGCCGCAGGTGGTGCAGGACCACAGGACGTCCGGGTCGATGACGCCGTTCTCTTCGTGCGTGCCGATGAGCGGGCGCTCGGCCTCCGCGAGGGCCGCGGCGGGCACGTCCTTGAGCTGCTCCTCGGTCGCCTTCTCCTCGCCCTCCATCGTCTTGCCGCCGCCGGCGAGCAGGTAGGGCGCCTTGGCGTGCGCGTGGTCGCGCAGCGACATGATCAGGAGCTTGGGGGAGAGCGGCTTGCCGGTGTTCCAGGCCGGGCACTGCGACTGGCAGCGGCCGCACTCGGTGCAGGTGGAGAAGTCGAGGATGCCCTTCCAGCTGAACTGCTCGACCTGGGAGACGCCGAAGACGTCGTCCTCGCCCGGGTCCTCCCAGTCGATCGGCTTGCCGCCGGACGTCATGGGCTGCAGCTCGCCGAGGGCCGTCCCGCCGTCCGCCTCGCGCTTGAACCAGATGTTCGGGAAGGCCAGGAAGCGGTGCCAGGCCACGCCCATGTTGGTGTTCAGGCTGACCACGATCATCCAGATGAAGGAGGTCGCGATCTTCAGACCGGCGAAGAAGTACGTGAGGTTCTGGAGGGTGGAGAGGTCCATCCCCCCGAACCAGGAGACGAACGGGTACGAGATGAAGAACGAGGCCTCGTAGCCGTCGACGTGGTGCTGGGCTCCTTCGAGGGCGTGCAGCGTGAAGATGCAGACGCCGACGATGAGGATGACGGTCTCGACGAAGTACGCCTGGCCGGTCTTGGAGCCCGCGAAGCGGGACTTGCGGCCCGGCTTGTCGGGGCGGTTCAGCTGCCGGATGACGATCAGCGTGAGGATGCCGAGCACGGTCATCGTGCCGATGAACTCGACGAACATGTTGTACGGCGCCCAGTCGCCGATGATCGGCAGCATCCAGTCGGCCTGGAAGAGCTGGCCGATGGCGTTGACGATCGTCAGCAGCAGCGAGAAGAAGCCCACCGCCACGAACCAGTGCGCGAAGCCGACGATGCCCCACCTGTTCATGCGCGTGTGGCCGAGGAACTCCTTGACCACGGTGACGGTGCGCTGGAAGGGGTTGTCGGTCCTGAGCCCGGCGGGCACGGGCTGTCCGAGCCGCACGAACTTGTAGATCTGCACGATGGCACGGCCGAACAGCGCGACGCCGACCGCGATTAGGACCAGCGACACGATGATCGCGGCGAGTTGCATTTGGGGGCTCCTCGGGCCTGCGAGGCGAACTATTACTAAGCGGTAACTTATGCAGTCCGTCTGAGACTACCCACTTACTCCGCCGCACTGTAGCCAGCAAGGCGGTGATCTGCGTCGCTCAGGCAACCCTTCGCGGTGTCCGCCTGTCGCCGGGGTGGCGCGCCCCGTCAGGGGCGCGGGGAACTGCGCGACAAGCCACGAAGCGCCCGCAGAGTCAGACGCCACCCCCGGTAGGGGCTCCTACCTGCGCGTAAGTGCGGGATAAGAGTTGAGTCCCCTCGACTCACATCTGTTGACGCCGGCGCAGCGCTCATGCATCCTTGAGTCAGATCCACTCAAGAAGTACATCTGGAGGAACCGAAATGGCACGTGCGGTCGGCATCGACCTGGGCACGACTAACTCCGTCGTCAGCGTTCTCGAAGGCGGCGAGCCCACCGTCATCACCAACGCCGAAGGCGCCAGGACCACGCCGTCCGTCGTCGCTTTCGCGAAGAACGGCGAGGTGCTCGTCGGCGAGGTCGCCAAGCGCCAGGCGGTCACGAACGTCGACAGGACCATCCGGTCGGTCAAGCGCCACATGGGCACCGACTGGAAGGTGGACATCGACGACAAGGGGTTCAACCCCCAGCAGATCTCGGCGTTCATCCTGCAGAAGCTGAAGCGCGACGCCGAGTCGTACCTGGGCGAGAAGGTCGCGGACGCGGTCATCACCGTCCCGGCGTACTTCAACGACTCCGAGCGCCAGGCCACCAAGGAGGCCGGTGAGATCGCGGGTCTGAACGTCCTGCGCATCGTCAACGAGCCCACCGCCGCCGCCCTGGCCTACGGCCTCGACAAGGACGACCAGACCATCCTGGTCTTCGACCTCGGTGGCGGCACCTTCGACGTCTCGCTCCTGGAGATCGGCGACGGCGTCGTCGAGGTGAAGGCCACGAACGGCGACAACCACCTCGGTGGCGACGACTGGGACCAGCGCGTCGTCGACTACCTGGTCAAGCAGTTCAACAACGGCCACGGCGTGGACCTGGGCAAGGACAAGATGGCGCTCCAGCGCCTGCGCGAGGCGGCCGAGAAGGCCAAGATCGAGCTGTCCTCCTCCACGGAGACCACGATCAACCTGCCGTACATCACGGCGTCCGCCGAGGGCCCGCTGCACCTGGACGAGAAGCTCACGCGCGCCCAGTTCCAGCAGCTCACGTCCGACCTGCTGGAGCGCTGCAAGACGCCGTTCCACAACGTCATCAAGGACGCGGGCATCCAGCTCTCCGAGATCGACCACGTCGTTCTCGTCGGTGGCTCCACCCGCATGCCCGCCGTCGCCGAGCTCGTCAAGGAGCTCACCGGCGGCAAGGACGCCAACAAGGGTGTGAACCCGGACGAGGTCGTCGCCATCGGCGCCTCGCTCCAGGCCGGTGTCCTCAAGGGTGAGGTCAAGGACGTCCTGCTCCTCGACGTGACCCCGCTGTCCCTCGGCATCGAGACCAAGGGCGGCATCATGACGAAGCTCATCGAGCGCAACACGACCATCCCGACCAAGCGGTCGGAGATCTTCACGACGGCCGAGGACAACCAGCCGTCGGTCCAGATCCAGGTCTACCAGGGCGAGCGCGAGATCGCGGCGTACAACAAGAAGCTCGGCATGTTCGAGCTCACGGGCCTGCCGCCGGCCCCGCGCGGCGTCCCGCAGATCGAGGTCTCCTTCGACATCGACGCCAACGGCATCATGCACGTGACCGCGAAGGACCTGGGCACGGGCAAGGAGCAGAAGATGACCGTCACCGGTGGCTCCTCGCTGCCGAAGGACGAGGTCAACCGGATGCGCGAAGAGGCCGAGAAGTACGCGGACGAGGACCACGCCCGCCGCGAGGCCGCCGAGTCCCGCAACCAGGGCGAGCAGCTCGTCTACCAGACCGAGAAGTTCCTCAAGGACAACGAGGAAAAGGTCCCCGGTGACGTGAAGACCGAGGTCGAGGAAGCCGTCAACGAGCTGAAGGAAAAGCTCAAGGGCGAGGACACGGCCGAGATCCGCACCGCCACCGAGAAGGTCGCCGCCGTCTCGCAGAAGCTGGGCCAGGCCATGTACGCCGACGCCCAGGGCGCGCAGGCCGCGGGCGGTCCCGAGGGCGCTGCCCCCGGTGCCGAGCAGCCCAAGGAGGACGACGGCGTCGTCGACGCCGAGATCGTCGACGACGAGAAGCCCGGTGACGCGAAGGGCGGCGCCGCCTGATGACCGAGGAGACCCCGGGCTTCGGCGAGAACGCCGAGAAGCCCGACGTCCCCTCCGGCGCCACCCCTGATGACGCGGCGCCGAAGGCCGCCGAGCCCTCCACCGAGGAGGGCGCGGCGGCCCCGGCCGGGGACGCAGCAGCGAGCAAGACGTCCGCACAGGATGTCGGCCTGACCGCCCAGCTGGACCAGGTGCGCACCGCGCTCAACGAGCGCACCGCGGACCTCCAGCGGCTCCAGGCCGAGTACCAGAACTACCGCCGTCGGGTGGAGCGGGACAAGGTGACGGTGAAGGAGATCGCCGCGGCGAACCTCCTCTCCGAGCTCCTCCCCACCCTCGACGACATCGGCCGCGCGCGGGAGCACGGCGAGCTGGTCGGCGGCTTCAAGTCGGTCGCCGAGTCGATGGAGACGGTCGTCGCCAAGCTGGGGCTGCAGCAGTTCGGCAAGGAGGGCGAGCCCTTCGACCCGACGATCCACGAAGCCCTGATGCACAGCTACGCACCGGACGTCACCGAGACGACCTGCGTCGCGATCCTGCAGCCGGGGTACCGCATCGGCGAGCGCACCATCCGCCCCGCGCGGGTGGCCGTCGCCGAGCCGCAGCCCGGCGCGCAGACGGTCAAGGGCGAGGAGTCGGCGGACTCCGCCCCGGACGCGGCCGCGGACGAGAAGGAGACCGGTGGCCCGGACGAGGGCTGACGGTCACGACATGAGTGAGGAGGGACGTCGGGGATGAGCACCAAGGACTTCATCGAGAAGGACTACTACAAGGTCCTCGGCGTCCCCAAGGACGCCACCGAAGCCGAGATCAAGAAGGCGTACCGGAAGCTCGCACGCGAGAACCACCCGGACGCCAACACCGGCAACACCAAGGCGGAGGAGCGCTTCAAGGAGATCTCCGAGGCGAACGACGTCCTCGGCGACCCCAAGAAGCGCAAGGAGTACGACGAAGCGCGTGCTCTCTTCGGCAACGGCGGATTCCGGCAGGGTCCCGGAGGCGGCGGCGGTTCGTTCAACTTCGACCTGGGCGACCTCTTCGGAGGCAACGCCCCGGGTGGCGGTGGAGCGGCCGGCGGCGGCTTCGGGGGCGGCCTCGGTGACGTCTTCGGGGGCCTGTTCAACCGGGGCGGAGGCCCCGGCGGGGGTACGCGTACCCAGCCCAGGCGAGGCCAGGACATCGAGTCCGAGGTCACGCTGAGCTTCACGGAGGCGGTGGACGGCGCGACGGTGCCGCTCCGCATGTCCTCCCAGGCGCCCTGCAAGGCGTGCTCCGGCACCGGCGACAAGAACGGCACGCCGCGCGTGTGCCCGACCTGCGTCGGCACGGGGCAGGTCTCGCGGGGCGGCGGCGGAGGGTTCTCCCTCACCGACCCGTGCATGGACTGCAAGGGGCGCGGGCTGATCGCCCAGAACCCCTGCGACGTCTGCAAGGGCTCGGGCCGCGCCAAGTCGTCGCGCACGATGCAGGTGCGGATTCCGGCAGGCGTCAGCGACGGCCAGCGGATCAGGCTGCGCGGCAAGGGAAGTCCTGGTGAACAGGGCGGCCCGGCCGGTGACCTGTACGTGGTCGTGCACGTCGACGCCCACCCGGTCTTCGGCCGCAAGGGCGACAACCTCACGGTCACCGTCCCGGTGACGTACCCCGAGGCGACGCTCGGCGGCGAGGTGAAGGTGCCCACCCTGGGCGGCCCGCCCGTCACCCTGAAACTGCCCGCGGGCACGCCGAACGGTCGTACCATGCGGGCCCGGGGCAAGGGCGCGGTCCGCAAGGACGGCACCCGGGGCGACCTGCTCGTGACGGTGGAGGTGTCGGTTCCGACCTCCCTGTCGGAGTCGGCGAAGGAAGCCCTGGAGTCCTACCGCAAGGCGACTGCGGGCGACGACCCGCGGGCAGAACTGTTCCAGGCCGCGAAGGGAGCGTGACCCCATGGACAGGGTCGGCCGTCGTCGTAATCCGTACCAGTTGACCGACGAGACGCCGGTGTACGTCATCTCGGTGGCAGCCCAGCTGAGCGGTCTGCATCCGCAGACCCTGCGGCAGTACGACCGCCTCGGCCTGGTCTCCCCGGACCGCACCGCGGGCCGCGGCCGACGCTATTCCGCCCGCGACATCGAGCTGCTGCGCACCGTCCAGCAGCTGTCGCAGGAAGAGGGCATCAACCTCGCCGGGATCAAACGCATCATCGAGCTGGAGAACCAGGTCACCGCGTTGCAGTCCCGTGTCGCGGAGCTCTCCGCGGCCGTGGACGGCGCCGCCGCCGCGATGCAGCAGCGCGAAGCGGCGGTGCACGCCTCGTACCGCCGCGACCTCGTCCCCTACCAGGACGTGCAGCAGACCAGCGCGCTGGTGGTGTGGCGGCCGAAGAGGTCGCCGGAGCAGTAGGTTTCGTACCCTGATACAGGGCCGGGAGGTGACAACCTCCCGGCCCTGTGTCGCTGTACAGGGGTGGGCCCGTGGCCCACGGGGAGGGGAGCCGTTCATGGCCATGGTGGGGCTGTTCTGGATCGCCGAGGGCGATGTGTACGTGGGCGCGAAGCCGGCCGGGCTCGCGCCCGGGGTGCGGCTGACCCCGGAGGGCGTGCTGGCCCTCGGCGACAAGCAGTCCGGCATGTGGCCCTGGGAGGACGTCCACGCGCTGACGATCGACGACGTGCCGGTGAAGTCCCTGAAGCGGCACGTGGGCGCGGCGGTCGACATGGTGCTCTCGGTGGGCCTCGGCGGCGGCGAGGAAGCCCCGACGATGACGGTCCGCCTGGCGGACGAGACGGGCGACGAAACGCCGCTGACGGCGTACACCGCGGCGGCCGTCGGCTACTCCCGCACGGAGTACGACCTCTCCCGCGACCTCCTCGCCCGCCTCACGGAGGGCGCGGGCTCGCTCCTCACCACCCTGACCGCGATGTCGGACTGGGGCCGCCGCCACGAGGGCGGGTCGCCCCGGGCGGCGGAGCGGGAGGCGCTGTTGCGGGAGTGGGTGGCGGCGGCGGGGGTGTGAGAGGGGCGCGCCCGGCCGGTCAGGGCCGGTCGAGGATTCCCGACCGGCCGATGAGGTAGCCGAGCTGGGCGCGGCTGCCGCTGCCGAGGGTGGCGGCGAGCTTGGCGATGTGAACGCGCGCGGTGCGTACGTTCATGCCGAGGCGGTCGGCGATCTCGGCGTCGGTGAGGCCCTCGACCAGGAGGCCCGCGATGGCGTGCTGACGGGTGGTGATGCCGTTCTCGGCCGGTTGGGGTGCCGCCTGCGGCCACATGGGGGTGGCCAGGCTCCACAGGCGCCAGAAGGTGGTCGCGAAGTACTCGACGAGGGCGGGGTGGCGGAGCTCCAGGGCGATGCTGCGGTCTTTGCTGGCGGGGATGAAGGCCACGGTCCGGTCGAAGACGAAGAGGCGCTCGGTGACCTCGTCGAGGGTGCGTGCCTCGGTGTCTCCGTCGAGCTGTTCGAAGTAGGCGAGCACGGGCAGAGAATGGCGCGTTGTGTGCTGGTAAAGGGTCCGCATGCGACAGCCGCGGGTGAGGATCGCCTGGTCCCGGGGGAAGACTTCGGCCAACGTCTCGGGCGGCCGGGTGCCGCCGGGCTGGACGGCGAGGAACTCCTCGGTCGCCTCGTTCATGGCGCGGTCGATGGCCGAGTTGATGCGGGCGATGCCGTCCAGGACGGTGATGGACGGGGTGTCGTCGGGGCCGGAGCCGAGGCGCGGGGCGAGGGCGGCGAACGGTTCGAAGGCGGTGTTGAGCCGCAGCTCACGGCGGTGCGGCGGTTCGGCGCGGTCCTCCATGGACCGGAGCAGGCGGGGCAGTGCCAGCGCGGAAGCTGTGGGGTGCAGCCACCGCGGGTCGTCGCGGCCCGGCTGCAGGAGACCCAGGTCGACGAGGCAGGGAGCCGGTTCCGCGGCACCGTTGTCGATCCGGCCCTCGCGCAGGGCGCGGGCGTAGACGGAAAGTCCTGTCTCACAGAGTTCTTCGACGGTGTGCGGTAAGTGCTTCGTGGCCATGCGAGCCCCCTCCTGCCTGGTTGAAGCGTCGCGATTCTATGCAGGCTGAGAGAGACCGGGCCGGATGCCGTAGCTGAAGTGACTGCTTCTGGTCGGGGGCTCAGCGCCCCTGATCGAGGATTCCGGACTGGCCGATGAGGTAGCCGAGTTGGGCCCGGCTGTTGCTGCCGAGGGTGGCGGCGAGTTTCGCGATGTGGACGCGCGCGGTGCGTACGTTCATGCCGAGGCGGTCGGCTATTTCGGCATCGGTGAGGCCTTCGACGAGGAGTTCCGCGATGGCGTGCTGGCGGCTGGTGATGCCCGTCTCCGCCGGTTGGGGCGCGGCCTGCGGCCACATGGGGGTGGCCAGGCGCCACAGCCGCCAGAAGGTGGTCGCGAAGTACTCGACGAGGGCGGGATGGCGGAGCTCCAGGGCGATGGCGGCGTCCTTGCTCGCCGGGATGAAGGCCACGGCCCGGTCGAAGACGAAGAGGCTCTCGGTGACCTCGTCCAGGGTGCGGGCCTGGATGTCGCCGTCGAGCTGTTCGTAGTGGGCGAGCGTGGGGAGGGAGTTGCGGGTCGTGTGCACGCGGAGCTTCCGCAGCCGGGCGCCGCGGGACAGGATCTCCTGCTCACGGGCGTCGATCCGCTCCTGCGTCTCCGGCGGCTGGACGCCGCCCGGCTGGATGACGAGCACTTCCTGGCCCGCCTCGGCGATGGCCTGCTCGATGGCCGCCTCGATCCGGGGCATGCCCTGCAGGACCCTGATGGCTGAGGTCTCCCCGGCGGGCGTGGCGACACCGTCGAGCCCGAGGAAGGACTCGAACACCGCGGTGAGGTTCGCGTCGCGGCGGCGGTGCCGGGCGACCCGCTCCTCGATGGTGCGCAGGAGCCGGGGCAGGGCCACGGCCGGGGCGGTCGGGTGCAGCCACCGCATGTCGTCGGGGCCGGGGTGGAGCAGACCGAAGTCGATGAGGCAGGGCGCCGCTTCGGCGTCGATGCTGCGGACCCCGCCTTCGCGCAGGGCGCGGGCGTAGACGGCCGCCCCCGGTTCGCAGAGGTTCTCCACTCCGTGCGGTATGTGCTCCACGGGCACGCTGCGCTCCCTACCGGGTTGGTTGAAGGGCCGGTGATTCTATGCGCAGTCGTCTCGGATCAGCATTCCGGACTGCCCGATGAGGTAGCCGAGTTGGGCGCGGCTGTTGCTGCCGAGGGTGGCGGCGAGCTTGGCGATGTGGACACGGGCGGTACGGATGTTCATGCCGAGGCGGTCGGCTATGTCGGCGTCGGTGAGGCCTTCGACGAGGAGGCCCGCGATGGCGTGCTGGCGGGTGGTGATGCCGTTGTCCGACGGGAGTTGGGCCGTCTGCGGGAACATCGGGGTGGCCAGACGCCAGAGGCGCTCGAAGATCGTGACGAGGTACTCGACGAGGGCCGGGTGCCGGAGTTCGAGGGCCATGCTGCGGTCCTTGTTCGCCGGGATGAACGCCACGGTCCGGTCGAAGATGAAGAGCCGCTCGGTCACCTCGTCCAGGGTGCGGACCTCCGCGTCCCCCCGCAGCCGTTCGTAGTAGGCGAGGACGGGCAGCGAGTGGCGGCTCGTGTGCTGGTAGAGGGTCCGCATGCGGCCACCGCGGGTGAGCAGGCCCTGCGCGTGCGCGTGCGACTGTGCGAGTGCCTCGGCGAGCCGGACGCCGCCCGGCTGGATGACGAGCGACTCCCGGCTAGAGGAGCCGAGCGCGTCGGCGACGGCCTGCTGGATGCGCGGGAAGCCGTTCAGGACGGTGACGGACGGGTCCGGGTCAGGGGTCCGGCCGCCGCGTGCGATGGCCATCAGCGGTTCGAACCGCGCGGCCAGGCGGATCTCGCGGTGCAGCTCGTCGACGATGTCTTCCTGGACGGCCGCGCGGAGGCGGGGCAGGGCGACGGCGGGCGGGGTGGGACGGAGCCGGTCCGGGGCGTCCGGGTCAGGGTGCAGCAGTCCGAAGCCGAGCAGGCAGGGCGCCTGTCCGGCGTCCGCGCGCGGCACGTGGGTCTCGCGCAGGGCGCGCGCGTACAGCTCCGAACCCGCCTCGCACAGCTCGTCGGGGCCGTGGGAGTGGGGTTCGGGGGTCACTTCGGGCGGTCCTGGTCGAGGATCCCCGACTGGGCGATGAGATACCCGAGCTGGGCGCGGCTGCCGCTGCCGAGGGCGGCGGCGATCTTGGCGATGTGGGCGCGGCAGGTCCGGACGTTCATCCCCAGGCGCCGGGCTATCGCCTCGTCGACGTGGCCCTCCACGAGGAGTTTGGCTATGGAGCGCTGGACGCCGGTGATCCCGTCGGTCGGGGGGTCGTAGGGCGCCTCGTCGAGGAGTGGGGAGGCGCGGCGCCAGAGCTGTTCGAAGACCTTTGCCAGATACCCGACGAGTCCGCTGTGGCGCAGTTCCAGGGCTACTTGGCGATCGTCCTGCGCGGGGATGAAGGCGACGGACCGGTCGAAGATCATCAGCCGTTCTATGAGCTCTTCGAGCGTGCGCACCTCCACCTTGCCTTGCCTCATGTACTCGGCATAGGCGATGGTGCCCTGGCTGTGCCGGGCGGTGTGCTGGTAGAGGGTGCGCATGGTGATGCCGCGCTCGATGATGCCCTGGCTCCGCTGGACGGCTTCGGTGAGAACGGCCTCGCTCCGGCCACCACCCGGCTGGACCGTGAGGATTTCGGACTGGCACTCGGCCGTGGCGGTGTCGATGGCCGCGTTGATCCGGGTGGCGCCCTCCAGGACGGTGATGGCGTGGTCGGCCGGCCGGTCCAAAGCACTGATGGCCATGAATGGCTCAAAGGCATCGGTCAGTTCGATTGCGAGCGACCTGCGCTGCAAGATCTCCCGCTCGATGGGATGGAGGCGCTGCGCGAGCACGGCGGTGGGCGAAGCCGGCCGCAGCCACTCGGCGTCTTCCGGGTCCGGGTGCAGGAGCGCGAACTCCATCAGGCAGGGAGCGGCTTCCGCTTCGCTGCGGCGGACCCGCCCGGAGTGCAGGGCGCTGGCGTAAAGACGCTTGCCGTCGGCGCATAGTTCAACCACGGAGTGCGGATGTGTCCCGATTGTGCTTTTTGTTGTCATGCGTCCACCCCCCAGGGTCCTGAACGTGCAGGAACATGATGCATCTCTTCTGTGGTGTTCGGATGGCTGAATGAGCCATCGTCTTGGAAGGCCGGGGGAGAGTCGCGATGGAAGTGAGGACGAAGCCCGCTATGTGCAAGGGAAAGCTTCGCTCGGTACTTGTCGGTACCTTCTCCGTTGGGTTGGCCATCAGTGCGTTCAGTGGCCTTGGTCTGGGCTCAGGAACCGAGAATGCGGATGCGGCCGCCTCCGAGCCGGGGGCGGTGACGCAGGACATCGTCTGGTCCTCCCCGAAGAACGGGGACATTGTCTGGACCTCGGAGTCGAAGGCGGTCTCGAAGGACGACATCGTCTGGGGCGCCAAGTCGGCTGAAAGCAGTGCAGCGCCTTCTGTGGCAGAGGGGGTACTTGCAGCATGAGCACCCCTCCTGACGACCGCACCTTCCGCCGGGAAATGGCCACCGCCTATCGATCCGGATGGCACTTCATCGACCTTGTGACCGCGATCCCCCACCGCGGCGACTCGTTGATGGTGACCTTGCTCGGTGAGCCGATCGTCGTCACCCGTGACGACGAGGAGGAGATAAGGGCCTACCGGTGCCTGCGAAGGCCCAGAGGAGCTCCGCAGCCCGTGCGGTGCGCGATTCGGTACGGGATGGTCTTCGTCAATCTCGACCGGCGCGACCACCAGATGGTCGGGCAGCAGGAGCAGCAGGACCCGGACGCCGTGAGCGTCCCGGACAACATCACAGCCACCCCCCGCAGTGCCTGACGCGATTCCCCCGTCGTTGTAAATCGCGCAGGTACTTCCCCCAGCAGCGGCGCCACCGTGGACCTGAACACGGTGGCGCCGCTGTGGTGTGTCACGGGGCGGCGCCGGGGTGCTCAAGTCTTGCCCAGTGCCTTCGTCAGCCTGATCTCGATCAGGACCCGGTCCGGGTTCGGGGACGGGCGGCGCTCGTAGCGCTCCTCGTAGCGGCGTTCCGCTTCCGCTATCTCCGCCGGATCCGTCCGTATCTCCGCGATTCCCTCCAGCGTCGCCCAGCGCCGGCCCTCGAACTGGCAGACCGCCACCCGCGCCCCGGGCCCCTCCGTGCCCGTCGCCGCCAGGATGTGGACGACCTTGCGGCTCGTCTTGCGGGCCAGGATCCGGGCGACCTGCGCCTCCGGGTCGTACGTGACGCCGACCGGCACCACGTGCGGCGTGCCGTCCGGGCGCAGGGTCGTCAACGTGCAGACGCGCCGTTCGCGCCAGAAGCTGAGGTAGGGCTCGGGAGGATCGGACAGGTCGACGGTCCGGCTCGCGGTCGTGGGTGCCATGGGTACGGAACATAGCCGCCCGGACTTCCCGCTCCTCTCTTGAGTGGAATAGACTCAACTTTGTGCACGTTGAGTAAGTCAGTGTTGGCGGGGGACCCGTGGTGCGGAGCCGCGGTGGGAACCCGTCGGCCCCGTAACCCGTGACAGTGGTTGGACCCCTGTAAGGAGGAGAAACGCACGTGGACGCCGAGCTGACCAACAGGAGCCGGGACGCGATCAACGCGGCCACCAGCCGTGCAGTCAAGGACGGTCACCCCGATCTGACCCCCGCGCATCTGCTGCTCGCGCTGCTGGAGGGACAGGACAACGAGAACATCGTCGACCTGCTCGCGGCGGTCGACGCCGACCAGGCCGCCGTGCGCGCGGACACCGAGCGCGCGCTGGCCGCGCTGCCCAGCGTGACGGGGTCCACCGTCGCGCCCCCGCAGCCCGACCGCGAGCTGCTGGCCGTCGTCGCGGACGCGGGCAAGCGCGCCAAGGAGCTCGGCGACGACTATCTGTCGACCGAGCACCTGCTCATCGGCATCGCGGCCAAGGGCGGCAAGGCGGGTGACGTACTCACCGAGCACGGAGCCGGCAGCAGGAAGCTGCTGGACGCATTCGAGAAGACCAGGGGAGGGCGCCGGGTGACGACACCCGACCCCGAGGGCCAGTACAAGGCCTTGGAGAAGTTCGGCACCGATTTCACCGCCGCGGCCCGCGAGGGCAGGCTCGACCCCGTCATCGGGCGGGATCAGGAGATCCGGCGCGTGGTGCAGGTGCTGTCGCGGCGTACGAAGAACAACCCCGTGCTCATCGGCGAGCCCGGCGTCGGCAAGACCGCCGTCGTCGAGGGCCTGGCCCAGCGCATCGTGAAGGGGGACGTTCCCGAGTCGCTGAAGAACAAGCGGCTCGTCTCGCTCGACCTGGGCGCCATGGTCGCCGGTGCGAAGTACCGCGGCGAGTTCGAGGAACGCCTCAAGACCGTCCTCTCCGAGATCAAGGAGAGCGACGGACAGATCATCACCTTCATCGACGAGCTGCACACCGTCGTGGGAGCGGGCGCCGGCGGCGACTCCGCCATGGACGCGGGCAACATGCTCAAGCCCATGCTCGCCCGCGGCGAGCTGCGGATGGTCGGCGCGACCACGCTCGACGAGTACCGCGAGCGGATCGAGAAGGACCCGGCCCTGGAGCGCCGCTTCCAGCAGGTCCTCGTCGCCGAGCCGAGCGTCGAGGACTCCATCGCGATCCTCCGCGGGCTCAAGGGGCGGTACGAGGCCCACCACAAGGTCCAGATCGCCGACAGCGCGCTCGTCGCGGCCGCGACGCTCTCCGACCGGTACATCACCTCCCGCTTCCTGCCCGACAAGGCCATCGACCTCGTCGACGAGGCCGCGTCCCGGCTCCGCATGGAGATCGACTCCTCGCCCGTGGAGATCGACGAGCTGCAGCGTGCCGTCGACCGCCTGCGGATGGAGGAGCTGGCCCTCAGCAAGGAGACGGACCCCGCGAGCAAGCAGCGTCTGGAGAAGCTGCGGCGCGACCTGGCCGACAAGGAGGAGGAGCTGCGCGGCCTCACCGCCCGCTGGGAGAAGGAGAAGCAGTCCCTCAACCGCGTCGGTGAGCTGAAGGAGAAGCTCGACGAGCTGCGCGGCCAGGCCGAGCGCGCCCAGCGCGACGGCGACTTCGACACCGCCAGCAAGCTGCTGTACGGCGAGATCCCCGACCTGGAGCGCGACCTCGAAGCCGCCTCCGAGGCCGAGGAGGAGGCCGCCGCCCAGGCCAAGGACACCATGGTCAAGGAGGAGGTCGGGCCGGACGACATCGCCGACGTGGTGGGCGCCTGGACCGGGATCCCCGCCGGGCGGCTCCTGGAGGGCGAGACGCAGAAGCTGCTGCGCATGGAGGACGAGCTCGGCAAGCGGCTCATCGGGCAGGGCGAGGCCGTGCGGGCCGTCTCCGACGCGGTGCGGCGCACGCGCGCCGGGATCGCCGACCCCGACCGTCCCACGGGTTCCTTCCTCTTCCTCGGTCCGACCGGTGTCGGCAAGACCGAGCTCGCGAAGGCCCTCGCGGACTTCCTCTTCGACGACGAGCGGGCGATGGTCCGCATCGACATGAGCGAGTACGGCGAGAAGCACAGCGTCGCGCGGCTCGTCGGCGCCCCGCCCGGGTACGTCGGGTACGAGGAGGGCGGCCAGCTCACCGAGGCGGTCCGGCGGCGGCCGTACAGCGTCGTGCTGCTCGACGAGGTCGAGAAGGCGCACCCGGAGGTCTTCGACGTCCTGCTCCAGGTGCTCGACGACGGGCGGCTGACCGACGGGCAGGGGCGGACGGTCGACTTCCGCAACACCATCCTGATCCTCACGTCCAACCTCGGCAGCCAGTACCTCGTGGAGCCGCTGACGAGCGAGGAGGAGAAGAAGCAGCAGGTCCTGGAGGTCGTACGAGCCTCCTTCAAGCCGGAGTTCCTCAACCGGCTCGACGACCTCGTCGTCTTCTCCGCGCTCACCAGGGACGAGCTGGCGCACATCGCCGAGCTGCAGATCAACCGCCTCGCCAAGCGGCTCGCGGACCGGCGGCTCACGCTGGACGTCACGCCCGAGGCGCTGACCTGGCTGGCGGACGAGGGCAACGACCCGGCGTACGGGGCGCGGCCGCTGCGGCGCCTCATCCAGACGTCGATCGGCGACCGGCTCGCGAGGGAGATCCTCGCGGGCGAGGTGAAGGACGGCGACACGGTTCGCGTCGACCGCTTCGAGAACGGCTTGATCGTCGGCCCGGCGACGGGCGCCCCCACGGGGACGGGCAAGTCGCTGTAGCGGCATCCCGTCTGCCCGGGGCGCTCGGTGCCCGTCCGCGGGCAGTGGTCCGTCCTCGCGCAGTTCCCCGCGCCCCTCAGGGGCGCGGGGAACTGCGCGACCAGCCCAGGCCTGTCCGCGGTCGGCGGACGGCAGAAATCCGGTAGTCGAGGGGCCGGGCTTGCCCCGGGGGCCCCACCCTGAGAGAGGATGGGCCCATCCATACGAAGGGACAAAGTACGTGAGCATCGACCCGTCCTCGATTCCGAATTTCGGGGGCCAGCCCGAACCGCAGCAGGGCGCAGGACCGGCGGGCCCCGTCGTCCCCGACCAGGACCTGGTCAAGCAGCTCCTGGACCAGATGGAGCTCAAGCACGTCGTCGACGACGAGGGAGACCTCGCGGCGCCGTGGGAGGAGTTCCGTACGTACTTCATGTTCCGTGGCGAGGGCGACCAGCAGGTCTTCTCGGTGCGGACGTTCTATGACCGGCCGCACCAGATCGAGGAGAAGCAGCAGCTTCTCGAGTCGATCGACGACTGGAACCGCCGGACGCTGTGGCCCAAGGTCTACAGCCACACGCACGACGACGGCACGGTCCGCCTCATCGGCGAGGCCCAGATGCTGATCGGCACCGGCGTCTCGCTGGAGCACTTCGTCTCGTCGACCGTCAGCTGGGTGCGCGCCGCGATCGAGTTCGACCGCTGGCTCGTCGAGCAGCTGGGCCTGGAGTCCGAGGTCGACTCCGCCGAGGGCGAGACCACCGAGAAGCCCGGCGACGACGAGGCCTGAGGGTCCGTACGCGCGAAAGAGCCCGGCGGGAGCGGACGTGTCCGCTCCCGCCGGGCTCTCGGCGTTCCGGTCGCGCCGCCGGGGACGTCAGCCCGCCAGCGACTTGAGGCGGGTCACCGCCTCCTCCAGGACGGACGTCCGCTTGCAGAAGGCGAACCGCACGAAGGGCGCGCCCGCGTCCCGGTGGTCGTAGAAGACGGCGTTCGGGATGGCGACGACACCGGCCCGCTCCGGCAGGGCGCGGCAGAAGGCGAAGCCGTCGCGTTCCCCGAGCGGGGTGATGTCGGTCGTGACGAAGTACGTGCCCGCCGGGCGGTAGACGTCGAAGCCCGCCGCCGTCAGGCCCTCGCTCAGCAGGTCCCGCTTGGCCCGCAGGTCCGCGCGGACGTCGTCGAAGTAGGAGGCGGGCAGGGCGAGCGCCTCGGCCACCGCGTACTGGAAGGGGCCCGAGGAGACGTAGGTGAGGAACTGCTTGGCCGAGCGGACCGCCGAGACCAGCTCCGGCGACGCCGTGACCCAGCCGACCTTCCAGCCGGTGAACGAGAACGTCTTGCCCGCCGAGCCGATGCTGACCGTGCGCTCGCGCATGCCGGGGAAGGAGGCGAGCGGGATGTGCTCGGCGTCGTCGAAGACGAGGTGTTCGTAGACCTCGTCGGTGACGACCAGCAGGTCGCGCTCGACGGCGAGCCGCGCGATCTCGGTGAGCTCGGCGCGGGTCAGGACGGTGCCGGTCGGGTTGTGCGGGGTGTTCAGGAGGAGCAGCCGGGTGCGGTCGGTGACCGCGTCGCGCAGCTCGTCCAGGTCCAGGCGGAAGCGGCCCTCGTCGGGGCGCAGGGTGACGGGGACCCGGGTGCCGCCCGCGAGGGCGATCGAGGCGGCGTAGGAGTCGTAGTAGGGCTCCAGCGCGATGACCTCGTCGCCCGGCTCGACGAGGGCGAGCAGCGACGCCGCGATGGCCTCGGTGGCGCCCGCCGTCACGAGGACCTCGCGGTCGGGGTCGTACGAAAGGGCGTAGCGCGCGAGCTGGTGCCCGGCGATCGCCGTGCGGAGCTCCGGGACGCCGGGGCCCGGCGGGTACTGGTTGCCGCGCCCGTCGCGCAGCGCCCGCACCGCGGCCTCCCGCACGGCCT
>NZ_LIPN01000169.1 GCF_001418325.1 Streptomyces atriruber
CTGCGGCGGCGGACGGCGGACGGCAGTGGGCGGTGACGGGCGGCTGGCGGGAGCGGTGGGTCCGCGGGCCGTGCGGCCGCCGGGGTGGGGTGTTCGTCGGGTGTTGGGGCGCCGCTGACCTCGCGGTAAGTGGCTCATGCCGATTCCACCCGTGACACCTGGCGATTCAGTCCGTACGCTGCTGAATATGGATATGCACAGCGTGGGCACCGTGGCCCTTGGGACCTCCGGGACGACCGCGGCGGACGTCATCGCCGTCGCGCGCGGCAACGCACGGATCGAACTCTCCGCCGAGGCGCTGGCGGCGCTCGCCGCGTCCCGCGAGATCGTCGACGCGCTCGCGGCCAAGCCCGAGCCCGTGTACGGCGTCTCGACCGGCTTCGGCGCCCTGGCCAGCCGCCACATCGGCCCCGACCTCCGCGCCCAGCTGCAGCGCAACATCGTCCGCTCGCACGCGGCCGGAATGGGCCCGCGCGTGGAGCGCGAAGTCGTGCGCGCGCTGATGTTCCTGCGCCTGAAGACGGTCTGCTCCGGCCACACGGGCGTGCGCCCCGAGGTCGCGCAGACGATGGCCGACGTACTGAACGCGGGCATCACCCCGGTCGTCCACGAGTACGGCTCCCTGGGCTGCTCCGGCGACCTCGCGCCGCTCAGCCACTGTGCGCTGACGCTGATGGGCGAGGGCGACGCCGAGGGCCCCGACGGCGAGCTGCGGCCCGCCGGCGAGCTGCTCGCCGCGCACGGCATCACGCCCGTCGAGCTGCGCGAGAAGGAGGGCCTCGCCCTCCTGAACGGCACCGACGGCATGCTCGGCATGCTCGTGATGGCCCTCGCCGACCTGGAGACCCTCTACAAGTCGGCCGACGTCACCGCGGCCCTGACGCTGGAGGCGCTGCTCGGCACGGACAAGGTCCTCGCGCCCGAGCTGCACGCCATCCGCCCCCACCCGGGCCAGGCCGCCTCCGCCGCCAACATGCTCGCCGTCCTCGCCGGGTCCGGCCTCACCGGACACCACCAGGACGACGCGCCGCGCGTCCAGGACGCGTACTCGGTGCGGTGCGCGCCGCAGGTCGCGGGCGCGGGCCGGGACACGATGGCCCACGCGCGGCTCGTCGCCGAGCGCGAGCTGGCCGCCGCCGTCGACAACCCCGTGGTGCTGCCCGACGGCCGCGTCGAGTCGAACGGCAACTTCCACGGCGCCCCGGTCGCGTACGTCCTGGACTTCCTCGCCATCGCCGCGGCCGACCTCGGCTCGATCGCCGAGCGCCGCACCGACCGGCTGCTCGACAAGAACCGCTCGCACGGCCTGCCGCCGTTCCTCGCGGACGACGCGGGCGTCGACTCGGGCCTCATGATCGCCCAGTACACGCAGGCGGCCCTGGTCAGCGAGATGAAGCGGCTCGCCGTCCCCGCCTCGGCCGACTCGATCCCGTCCTCCGCCATGCAGGAGGACCACGTCTCCATGGGCTGGTCCGCGGCCCGCAAGCTGCGCACCGCGGTCGACAACCTCACCCGCATCGTGGCGATCGAGCTCTACGCCGCGACGCGCGCCGTCGAACTCCGCGAGGGCCTCACCCCGGCGCCCGCGACGCAGGCGGTCATCGAGGCCGTCCGCAAGGCGGGCGTCGAGGGTCCGGGCCCGGACCGCTTCCTCGCGCCGGACCTGGCGGCGGCGGACGCGTTCGTCAGGTCCGGCGCGCTCGTGACGGCGGTCGAGCCGGTGACGGGGGCGTTGGCCTAGCGGATCGGCGGACCGGCGGACCGGGTGGCTCAGCGCACCGGGAAGCCGAAGGAGTAGCCCTGCGCCTTCAGCTGGGGGAGGAGCCGGCGCAGGGCCTCCACGGTCTGGGTGCGGTCGCCGCCCGCGTCGTGGAAGAGGAGCGTCGGCCCGTTGGGCAGCTCCCGCTCCACGGTCGCGACGATGGCGTCCGTGCCCGGGCGCTCGAAGTCCTTGGTGTCCACGTTCCAGCCCAGCGGACGCATGCCCCGGTCGGCGGCGAGCTTGCGGCTGTAGGGGGTGAACGCCCCGCCGGGCGCCCGGTAGTACATCGGCCGGACGCCGCCGGACGCCTTGGTGATCATGCGTTCGGCGTCGAGTATCTGCTTCGACTGGTAGGCCTGGGTGTCCTTGTCCATGCCGGTGTTGTGCGACACCGAGTGGTCGCACAGCCGGTGCCCGGCCGCGACGACCTGCTTCACGACGTCCGGGTGGGCCTGCGCCTGCGTACCCACCATGCAGAACGTGGCCTTCACCCCGTTCTCCCGCAGCAGGTCGAGCATTTGAGGGGTCCACTTGGGGTCGGGGCCGTCGTCGATGGTGATGTTGACGCCGCGCTTCCCCTTCTCCGAGGCGTGCGCGATGGTCGACGAGACCGGCTTCACGTCCTGGCCGGGCTCGGCGGGCGCGGTCGCCTCCGGTGACGCGTTGTCCGCGTCACCGGCCTGCGCGGTCCACACCGAGGCGCCGGTGGCGAGCATCGTCACCCCGAGCGCCGCCCCGATCAGCTTGCCGTACCAGCCCCGCCCACCGCTGTGCCGTGCCATGCCCGCCCCTTTGCCAAGTCCTCGCCGAACCCCCGGTTGCCGCGTTGCGGCCACCCGACAGGACGAGCCACGGAGACGAAGGGATGCGTCTGTTACGGATCAAGGACAATTCCGGGAGAGATCGCGGACAACTCCGCGCCGACGCCCCCGGGACGGGCATCGCTCCTAGCCGCCGATCATCGACATCAGCAGCCCGTGGGTCTCGGCGTCGGCCGCCGCCACCAGGCCCCGGCCCGCACGCCCCAGCGGGGCGCCGTCAACTCCGGTGACCACACAGCCCGCTGCCCGGCACAGGGCGATACCGGCGGCGAAGTGCACGCTCTCGGACAGGTCGCCGCCGTCGGTGACGTACGCGGCCCGCCTGCCCGCCGCGACCCAGACCAACGCCAGCGTCGTGGACACGACCCGGGGCCGGAACCGCGCGACGAAGCCGGGGTGGGCCAGCAGGTCCACCCCGCGGAATCCGGGCGCGCCAGGGAAGGGCGGATCGAGGTTGACGTCCACGAGCCGGGTGTCCGGGGCGGGCACCAAGAGCGCGTCGGCCGCCGCTGCTCCCGCCGCCTCCTCGCCTCCGCCGTGCTGCCGCACCCATGCCGACGTGCCGTCCGTGTGGAAGACCTCGCCGCTGAACGGGTCCGCCACCGCCGCCGCCCCGTCGTGCAGCGCCACGTTGACGGCCACGAGCATGTTGCCGACGGCGTAGTTCAACGTGCCGCAGAGGGGATCCACCGTCCACTGGCGCGCGGCGTCGGCGGCGCCCCGTCGGCCGCCCTCCTCGCCGAGCACGGTGTCGTCCGGCCGCGCGGCCCGTATGACGTCGAGGATCGCCTTCTCGGCCGCCACGTCGGCCTCGGTGGCGAAGTCGCCGCCGCCCTTGTCGATCCGGGCGAGCCGTCGGCCGTACATGCCGCGCACGACGTCCGCGCCCGCACGTGCCGCGGCTATCGCTACTTCGGCGTCACCGGAGTCGGTGTACGTGTCTGAGGTGGTCATGCGGCGCAGAGTAATCGTCGGCGGGCCGGGTCCACTTCCTGTGACAGGGTGGACGGATGACAGCGAACCGACCGTGTCCGTCGCCCGATCTCCTGGCGGCGAAGGCACTCGTCTACGACCCCTGCGGATTCGTCTGGTCGCAGCCGGTGCCCGAGGCGGAGGGCGCCGATTACGCGGCCCAGACGCTCACGCTCGACGGTCTGCGCATCCGCTTCCGCGAGGCCAGGACGACGCCGACCAAGGTCGGCCAGTTCGTCACCGTCTGGAAGAGGTCCGCCGCCGGGCCCATCCAGCCCTTCGACGACACGGACCCCGTCGACCTCTTCGTCATCAGCAGCCGCGACCAGGGCCACTTCGGCCAGTTCGTCTTTCCGCTGGACGCGCTCCGCGCACATGGTGTCGTCTCGACGAACGGCTCCGGCGGAAAGCGCGCCTTCCGCGTCTATCCGCCCTGGGTGACCACCACCAACCGGCAGGCGGACAAGGCGCAGTCGTGGCAGGTGGAGTTCTTCCTGCCGTTGTACGAGGACGAGGGCGGGGGCGAACAGGGAAACGGGACCGGGACCGGCCCCCGCGACCTGGCCCGCGCCCGGCAGCTCTACCGGCGGGGAGCGGCCCGCGAGGCTCAGTAGGCCGCGCTGCCGCGTCCGCTGCCGTCGCGCTCCCTGCGTACCGAGAACACCACGAAGCCCGCGCCCAGGCCCAGGAACGCCGTGCCGCCGATTATGTACGGAGTCGTGTCGAAGCCGCCCCCCGTCTCCGCGAGGCGCCCGGAGGCCGCGGAGGCCGTTTCGTGGCGGTTGGGGGAATCGGCCGGGGCGGCGGGCGCGGGCGACGTCGTGGAGCTGTTGTTTCGGGGGGCTTCGTGGGCCGCGGGCGATGTCGCGTTGGCGGAGGGGACGAAGCACAGGGCGCCGAGGAGGGCTCCGGCGGCGGCGGTGGGCAGCAGTGATCGGCGTGCGGACACG